>DATHQG010000357.1:0-3401 GCA_035483075.1 Edaphobacter sp.
TTTCTCCATATTGTCTATACATGTAGACAGGAAACCGCTTGCGCCTGCGTGTTCGCAACCTTTAGTGTTTGTTTTGAACGGCAAATTCGCCGCTGGACAAATACTTTCTTTCATCAGGCAGGAACAAAATACGCATGGGCTCTCCGACCGCCGACCAGAACCTTGATTCGATCCTCCGCGAAGATCGAGTTTTCCCCCCTCCGCCTGAGTTTGCGGCGAAGGCTCACGTTGGCAGCCTTGCCGACTATGAAGAGCTTTATGCGCGCTCAATCGCCGATCCGGAGGGCTTCTGGGACAGCGTTGCGAAGGAACTCCACTGGTTCGCGCCGTGGACCCGGGTGTTGGACTGGAATCTGCCGTGGGCGAAGTGGTTTGTGGGCGGGAAGACCAACATCTCCTATAACTGCCTTGACCGCCACGTACACAACGGCAAGCGTGAGAAAACAGCGATCGTGTGGGAAGGTGAACCCGGCGAGGTTCGCAAGCTGAGCTATGGTGAGCTGCTGGCTGAGGTTCAGAAATTCGCCAACGCTCTCAAATCGCTCGGCATCAGGAAGGGCGATCGAGTCGCCGTTTATATGGGGATGACTCCCGAGCTGGCCATCGCAATTCTCGCCTGTGCGCGCATCGGAGCTATCCACTCCGTCATCTTTGGAGGCTTCGCCGTCAATGCCATCGTCGACCGTGTCAATGACGCACAATGCGTAGCCATCCTTACTCAGGACACCTCCTATCGTCGCGGCAATGAAGTAAAGCTGAAGGCAACCGTCGATGAAGCCGTCGTGAACTGCCCGACCGTGAAGAATGTCGTGGTCTACAAGCGGTCAGGCTCGCCGATCCACATGCTCGCCGGCCGAGACCACTGGTGGCACGATCTGGTGGCAGCTGCATCCCCGGATTGCCCTGCTGAGGAGCTGGACTCCGAAGATCCGCTCTACATTCTTTACACCTCGGGTACCACCGGCAAGCCGAAGGGCCTGGTACATACGACCGGCGGCTATTCCGTCCAGACGTATCTGACCAGCAAACTGGTTTTCGATCTCAAAGAGGACGACGTCTACTGGTGCTCGGCCGATATCGGCTGGGTCACCGGACACTCCTACGTCGTCTACGGAATTCTGCAGAACGGCGTTACGACGCTCATGTACGAGGGCGCGCCGAACTTTCCCGACTTCGACCGCTTCTGGAAAATCATCGACGACCACAAGGTCACTGTCTTCTACACGGCGCCGACCGCGATCCGCGCATTCATCAAGTGGGGAGATCAATATCCCCGGAGGTACAGCCTCGACAGTCTCCGCCTGCTCGGTACTGTGGGCGAACCAATCAATCCTGAAGCCTGGATGTGGTATCGCGATGTCATCGGCAAAGGCCGCTGCCCGATCGTCGACACCTGGTGGCAAACCGAAACCGGCTCCATCATGATCACACCGCTTCCAGGCGCGATTCCCGCAAAGCCCGGCTCAGCCACTCGGCCCTTCCTAGGCGTTGTTCCGGAGGTCGTGACCCCGTCAGGCCAACCAGTGCCGGCCGGGCAGGGAGGCCTGCTGGTAATTCGCAAGCCGTGGCCATCAATGGCGCGCACCATCTTCAATGATCCCGAGCGATATGCGACGACATACTGGAGCCAGATTCCCGGATCTTATTTCACCGGCGACGGCGCGCGTCACGACAAGGACGGCTACTACTGGCTGATGGGTCGCGTAGACGATGTCATCAATGTGAGTGGTCATAGGTTGGGCACGATGGAGGTAGAGTCGGCACTCGTCGCTCACCCAAAGGTAGCCGAGGCTGCTGTCGTCGGCCGCCCTCACGAAATGAAGGGGCAGGCAATCGCCGCGTTCGTCACTCTGGAGAGTGGCCATGAAGCCTCACCGGAATTAAAGGAAGAGCTGCGTGCCTGGGTAGCCAAGGAGATCGGCGCTCTTGCGCGGCCCGACGACCTGCGCTTTACCGATCAACTCCCCAAGACCCGTTCCGGCAAAATCATGCGCCGGCTGCTGCGCGAGCTTGCCACCAACGGTGAAATCAAAGGGGATATCACCACCCTCGAGGATTTCAGCGTGATCGCCAAATTGCGCGAGCAGGACGAGTAGGCCTCAACCATGCTCCTAAAATATAAGCAGAGGTGTTTGCGGCAAATCCCTCTTCCCGTTCGTCTATGCCGGGTAGATAATTTGGCGTCTCGGAGACGAGTCATGAAACTCACATTGCTGGTTGTTGCAGTTGCAGGAATCGGATTCACTGTCACCGTCTTCGCCCAGGCTGGTGGCGGCGGGGCAGCGGCTGGGGCTGCCGCAAATGCCAGCAAAGGCCCTGAGCTGGCGAGCGGCATGGGCAAAGACGCCAATTTCGGTCAGGTGATGAGCCACCAGCATGGAAGCATGTACTTCACGGGAAAGGTCGCCGTCGACGGCGGTGTGCTTCCCTGGGACCCGGTTCCGGTAATCGTCGACTGCAATGGCGTTGTGAAATACAACACACAAACAGATCCGAAGGGCAACTTCTCTATCGAGAACGGGGGCCGTATAAAGACAACCTCCGAGCTCGTCCCGCAGGTAGGAGACAGCAAGCGAGTCACGGCCGCGCAGTTAGTCGGATGTCAGATCAAGGCGTCGCTGGCCGGTTTTAGATCGAGCGTTCTAACCATCACCAACGGCAATCTCAACGACAACCCCGACATGGGCACGATCATCCTTCATCTGGACGAACATGCGACGGGCTACGGAGTCAGCCCTACAACCGCCACGGCCTCTAAAGATGCGCTGAAGAAGTTTGATAAGGCTCGCTCCGAAGCGATGAGCAAAAATCCGGATGGAGCGGAGCGCGACCTTGAAAAAGCAGTTCAGACCGATCCCAAGTTTGCCGAGGCCTGGTACCAGCTCGGCAAGTTGCAGCAGAAGACAAAGCCGCAGGACGTACTGGCCTCCTTTGAGAAGGCAGTCGCTGCAGATCCGCAGTTTGTGCCGCCATACGAACCAATCGCCGAACTCGCCGCAACCCAAAAGAAATGGCAGGAAGTTATGGATGCCGCGTCTCATTACCTGAAGCTTGATCCTGCCGGCACGCCGCAAATCTGGTACTTCAGCGCGGTCGGGAACTTTAACATCGGAAATCGCGACGCCGCAGAAGCGAGCGCCCGTAAATCCCTAGCCATGGATCCTCAGCACACAGCTCCCAACACCGAGCAACTGCTTGCTGTGATCCTCGCCTCCAAGGGAGCCTACGCCGAAGCCCTCGACCACCTTCGCAACTGCCTCACCTACACCCCAGCCGGTCCCAACGCCGACCTGATGAAGCAGCAGATTGCACAACTCGAAAAGGCGGTAGGCCCCGGAAAGTAAGAGGCACGCTAGTGTCCTGAGTCATAAATAAATTGAAGAATACAATTAGGTGCGGCA
>DATHQG010000358.1:0-8227 GCA_035483075.1 Edaphobacter sp.
AGCAGCAGCGCAATCTCATAGCCCGTCTCTCCCAGGGGGCCGCCGGCAAGGCCCTCGGCTTCGACCTCGCCGCCTACATCGCCGCCCGCGCCGACGCACTCCTCCTCCTTCGCAATGCAGCGGCAGGACCCGACCACACCGCCCTCTTCAAAATGACCGAGACCTACCGCGCCGGCGCCGAAGGCCAGCAAAAGACCTCCGCCCTCCTCCGCACCCTCTCGCTCCTCCTCGAAGACCTCCTTCTCCTCGGCGCAGGCACCCCTGAGCTCCTCCGCAACACCGATCTTCGACCGGAACTCGACCGCCTAAGCTCCTCCCTCAGCTTCGCCTGGATAGAAAACGCCTCCCGTGGCCTCGACCAGGTACAAAGTGGCCTCCGCCGCAACCTCCTCCGCAGCCTCTCGCTCGACGCCTTCGCCGGCCAGCTCTCCAGCAAATGAGCCACCCCGTTCACACCACCGAGCGCCTCACCGCGACCCGCGAAGACATCGTCCACGCCGCTGAGATTCTTCGCAGCGGCGGCACCGTGGCCTTCCCCACCGAAACCGTCTACGGCCTCGGAGCCAACGCCCTCGACGCCAACGCCGTGGCCAGCATCTTCACCGCCAAAGAACGTCCCAGCTGGGACCCAGTCATCGTCCACGTCAGCGACCGTGCCATGCTCGACCAGGTAGCCATCGTCCCGGAACAAGCCGAACGCCTCATCGCCGCCTTCTGGCCCGGGCCTCTGACCCTCCTCCTCCCCCGCACAGCGCAGGTCCCCGATAACGTTACCGCCGGCCGTCCTCTCGTCGGCGTCCGGATGCCCGCCCACCCCGTAGCCCTCGCCCTCATCGAAGCCACTGGCCTCCCCATCGCCGCACCCAGCGCCAACCGCTTCGGCCGTATCAGCCCCACCACAATCACTCACGTTCTCGAAGACCTCGACCACCGCATCAACGCCGTCCTCGATGGAGGCCCCACCACCGTCGGCGTCGAATCCACCGTCATCGGTCTGAATACAAGCCCTAACCAACCCCAAATCGTCCTCTACCGCCCCGGCGCCATCACCGCCGCAATGCTCGAGCCCATCTGCGGCCCGGTCGTCCTCTATCAGCCGCCCCAACAGCCAACAGCCGAACCACAAAGTCTTCCCTCACCGGGCGTCGGCCTCCGCCACTACGCGCCCAGCGCCCGACTCGTCCTGGTCTCGAGCGAAACCGAACTAAACTCCCAACTCGCGGAACTGACTCCCACCGAAGAAAAAATCGGCATTATGCTCCCTCAAGGTTGGATCGTCCCACACAACCACGTCGAGCTCTTCGCATGGAACTCCTTTGACGACAACAACGCTTTGGCCCACTCCCTCTTCAGCGGCCTGCGCGACCTCGACAGCCGCGGCGTCACCGTCATCCTCTGCCCACTTCCCAGCGACAACGGCCTCGGCCTGGCCATCCGCGACCGCCTCGAAAAAGCCGCAAAATCGAAGTAACGCCCTCGATTTACACCGCACACTGCCCATATACTCCACCCATGCAGTCTGCCGAAATCGAACTGAAGTTCCCAGTCGCCGATCTAGAAGCCCTCCAGTCCCGCCTACGTTATCTCGGCTTCCAACTCGTCACACCCCGCACCTACGAGCACAACACCCTCTACGACACGCCTACCCGCGACCTCCGCGCCCGCCGCGAGGTCCTACGCATCCGCCAGTACGGCCCCCTCTGCACCGTCACCCACAAGCGCCTGGCCAGTCAACAGCCCGACACCACCCGCTACAAGGTCCGCATCGAGACCGAAACCATCGTCGCCGAACGCGAGGCCCTCGCCGAAATCTTCCGCCAGATCGGCTACCTCCCTGTCTTCATCTACGAGAAATACCGCACCGAGTGGTCTCAACCCACCGGTTCCAACTCCGACGCCGCCGCACATCTCGTCATCGACGAAACCCCCATTGGCACCTTCGCCGAACTGGAAGGCCCCACCGAATGGATCGACCGCACCTTGGCCGAGCTAAACGTAGACCCCGCCATCTGCCTCACCGACAGCTACGGCAAGCTCTTTCTCGATTGGAAGCAGCGCACCTCCAGCCCGGCCGAAAACCTCACCTTCGCCGACATCGCCTCCCCCGTCCTCACTCCCCGCTAAAGCCTGCTCCCCCTGCGCCGATACAACCTCTGTGTATGGAGGTTTCCTTGGCAATCCCACTTCGTCCCTCGCGTCCAGTTTTCCTCGTCGGCGCACTCGCCCTCTGCGTGAGCGCTGCCTTCGCTGCAGGCAACCAGCGTGCCATCATCTCCCGCGTCTCCCCCACCTATCCTGAGCTCGCTCGCCGCATGCACGTCGGCGGTACGGTTGTACTGCTCGTGACCATCCAGCCCGACGGAAAGGTCTCGGCCACCAAGGTAGAGTCTGGCCATGCCTTGCTCGTCCTGGCCGCCCAGGACGCGGTCAGCCGCTGGCGCTTCGCCCCCGCCCCTGAAGCCTCCGAGTCGGAGATCGACATCAACTTCACCGCACAGTAATTCATAACTCGTTCGCGATCCACCATCACCGCGCAGGTAAGGACCACCATGAAACTCGAATCAAAGCTCGGCCTCAGCACCGGTTTTCTCGTCGCCGCCATGTTCCTCAGTGCCTACACGGCGCATCTCCGTATCGCCGAGGCCAACCACCTCTCCGACATCATCACCACCAACCGCCTTCCGCTCATCATGGGCAGTCGCGATCTACGCTCGCACTTCACCGACACCATTCGAGCACTCGAGTCCTACATGCTCTTCGGCATCGATGCAAACTCCTCGACCGCTTACCGCATAGCACGCCGCGAACAGTTCGAACAGGCCGAGATGTCCCTCGCAAAACTCCGTAAGGACAGCGCTCACTTCGATCTCGGCTCCGACGCCGCACGTCTTACCGCGCTTGAATCAGGACTGACTGCGCTCAAGCCCCTCGAAGAAAAGGTCGAGACCTTGAATGAGTCCAAGACATCACAAGGCACCGCGCAGGCCTACGACACCCTGCAGAACCAGATCCTTCCTCTCGAAAAGGTCCTCTTCACCAACGTGAGTGATCTGGCCCAGTCGCAGATGACTCAGACCGACGATGAACTCGAGCGCCTGCGCCGCGCTAACCACACCACGCTTCTCACCCTGTGGATCGCGACAATTCTAGGTGCTCTGTTTGGCGGCAGCTTCTCCTTCTTCCTCGCTCGCAAGATCACCCGCGCGGTCAGCCTCGTCGCCGAGCGCGCCAACGCCATCGCCGCAGGCGACCTCACCGGCGAGACTCTCGATCTACACAGTCAGGACCAGATCGGGACCCTCGCCGTCGCGATGCAGCAGATGCAGAACAACCTCTCCGGCATCATCGGCACCGTCGTCCAGACCGCGGGCTCTCTCACCGGCAGTGCTGCGTCCATGCGCACCGCCGGCGACCAGATCCACCGCCGCATGGATCAACAGAGCCAGCAGACACAACAGGCCGCCACCGCCATGCAGGAGATGTCCGCCTCCATCGCGGAGGTCTCCCGCCACACCCAGTCCGCTGCCGAAACCGCACGCAACGCTGCCGAGACTGCACGCGACGGCGGCACCATCGTCAAACAAGTCCTCGGCAGCATGCACTCCATCGCCACCGCCGTCAGCGACACCTCCGCCACCGTCGGTCTCCTCGGCGACGACTCCCGCCGCATCAGTCAAATCGTCACAGTCATCGACGAGATCGCCCGCAAGACCAACCTCCTCGCACTCAACGCCGCCATCGAGGCCGCCCGTGCGGGGGACCAGGGCCGTGGCTTCGCCGTCGTCGCCGGAGAGGTCCGCCGCCTCGCCGAATCCACCGCTCAGGCCACTGGCGAAATCGCCACCATGATCCAGGGCATCCAGGACCGCACCCGCACCGCTATCGCCAGCATGGAGAGCGGTACCGGCACCGTCCAGCAAGGAGTCGTCACCACTACCCAGGCCGGCGAAGCCCTGGAGCGCATCATCGGCATGGCCGAGCGCGTCGATCGCATGATCACCCAAATCGCGATCGCCGCATCTCAACAGACCGTCGCTGCCGATCAATCCAGCGCCAGCCTCGACGCCATCCACTCTCTCAGCCACGACAACCTCACCGAGATGGCCACCACCGCCGCCGGAATCGAATCACTCCGCACTACCGCCGTGACGCTCGAGCAACAGGTCGACCGCTTCAGCCTCAAGTCCGCGCCCGACGCAAGGCTCGTCTCTTCCTCCGAAAACAATCGCCACCACTCCATACTGCAACCCGCCTAATCCAAGGCGTCCCACGCTGCGCCAACAAAGAAGAGGGTCCTCGTTAGAGGACCCTCTTCGCTACTCCCCATTTCCTGCCGTCAGAAAATCTGGAAGTTGACCTCAACGTTCAACTCCACCAGCACCGGGTGGCCGTTCTCCATCGCAGGCTTGAATTTGTACTGCAGCACAGCGTCCCTGGCCTTCTCATCCAGGCCCATGCCGACGCCGCGAATCACATGCACGTGGCTCGGATTGCCGTTCGTATCGACCCACAGATTAACCAGCACATTTCCCGCGACCTTCGCCTTGCGTGCTTCCTCAGAGAACTCCGGCTCAACCGAATAGATCAGAATAGGCGCAGAAACCCCTCCACCAATCCGCCTCGGGCCGCCACCCGTATTTCCGCCCGAGCCAGGCCCAAGCCCCGAGCCGTTGCCCGATCCCAGCCCTGTCCCCGATCCATTCCCCATCGACATTCCCACCAGCGGCGAACTCGCAATGCCGATCTGCGGAATGCTGCTCGCCATCTTCACGTCCTGCTGCACCTCGATGGTCGGTTCGATATGGATCTTCGGCTCGATCAGCGGAGGTTTATTCGGCGGCACGATCTGCGTGTCTGCAAACTTCGGCGGCGTCCCCTTCGTCACCGGGGTCGGCCCGCGCTGTCCACCACCGCCGCCCATCGCCGCGGCCTTCGGAGGGGCCTGCGGGGGAATCGCCAACTCGGTGATCTGCAGCGCCCGCACCGGAGCAGCAAACTTGACCTTCTCATGCAGTAGCCAGGCAATAAACAGAATCAATAACGCATAGATCGCGATTGCAGAGCCCGTCGCCGCTGGGTTCTGCTTCGTCTTCATCCGGTCGACCACCGCAATCGGCTTCGACTCCAGCACTAGTGGCGGCAGCTTCACCGGGAAGAACACGTCCCGCACGCTGCTCCAAAGAGAGGTGAATACACCCTCCTCCTTGATCATCATCGCGTCGGCCACTGGCTTCGATTCCAGTTGCAGCGGCTCTTCGGTACTCTTGCTGAACGCGTCCCGCAGATTCGCAATTAGCGACGACCACATCGACCCATCGGTCTCTTCGTTCAGGTGTGGTGCCTCATCTGCCGGACGTAAGGTCGGAGACTTCTTTTCGGAATCGCCTTCTGGCGATGGCGGCAAAAATGTATTAGCCATAAGCTGCTTGGTCTCGTGGCAGTAGCCGGAGCCACATACCACCCACTTTCAAAAATCTTGCGCCTCTCCACTGTCTGTCAATACGTCCCCGGTCTTCCGCCGGTTTTGCATCCCCGTGGCAAGCGCTATCTGGCTCCTGAAACATTCTACAAACTTTCACCTCCGGGTGCTTGTTTCCTTGGACGCACGTACCCCATGAAAGTCGCCCTTCCCCCATTTCTTCCCCCGTCGCCCCGTCTACAATAAGAGTTTGGCACAAACTGCACTTCTGCTATCAGGAATATGAGGAACAAATGCCGGACGCACCACAGGGAAAGCCCGAAGACAGAAAAAACGACCCCAAAGCGTTGAAATCCACGCTGAATCTTCCGCAGACGACCTTCCCGATGAAGGCCAACCTACCGGATAACGAGCCCAAGCGCCTCGCCGCGTGGCAGCAACAGCATTTGTATGCCCAAATCCGCACCGCCCGGACCGGTGCCGCCAAATATGTCCTTCACGACGGCCCGCCCTACGCCAACGGGGCCATCCACCTCGGCCACGCCCTCAATAAATGCATCAAGGACTTCGTCGTCAAAACCAAGACTATGGCCGGCTTCGACGCACCATACGTCCCCGGCTGGGACTGCCACGGCCTCCCCATTGAAATCAAAGTCGACGAGCAGCTTGGCCGCAAAAAACTCGAGATGGATCCCCTCGCGGTCCGCCGCGCCTGCCGCGAGTACGCCCAAAAATACGTCGACCTCCAGCGCACTCAGTTCGAGCGCATCGGAGTCTTCGGCCGCTGGGACAACCCCTACCTCACCATGTCCAACGGCTACGAGGCCAGCATCGTCGAGACCTTCTACGACTTCTTCGAAAAGAAATTCATCTACAAAGGCCTCCGCCCCGTCTACTGGTGCATCCACGACAAGACCGCGCTCGCCGAAGCCGAAGTCGAATACGAGCAGCACACCTCGCCTAGCGTCTACGTCCGCTACAAACTCACCAGCGACCCGGAGATGGTCCACGCCGGGCTTGCGGGAAAATCTGTCTCCACGATCATCTGGACCACCACACCGTGGACCCTTCCTGCATCGCAGGCCGTCGCGTTCAACCCTCAGCTCGAATACGTCGCCCTCGAAGCCGGGTGCCCCACGTCCGGATCTTCGGACGTGGGTTCGTCCGGGCCTCAGCTTTACGTCGTCGCCGAAGCTCTGCTCCCGTCCGTCATCGCCAACTGCAATCTGATGAGCGGAAAAAATAACGCAGAGCCAGCATCGCAATCCGACGTCATCGCCCGCTTCCCCGGCAGCGCACTTGAAGGCGCGACCTTCCAGCACCCGTTCCTCGATCGCAGCGTCCTGGGTGTCACCGCCGAATACGTCACCGCCGACCAGGGCACCGGTGCCGTCCACACCTCGCCCGCCCACGGCGTCGACGACTTCGACACCGGCAAGCGTTACAACCTTGCCGAGATCCAGTACGTCGACAACGCCGGCCGCCAGCGCCACACCGGCAGAAACGGCGGAGGCGACCAACCCCAACCCTACGAAGACCTCACCGTCTTCAAATCCAATCCCGTCATCATCGAACTCCTCAGAGAAAAAGGCGCACTCCTCAGCGCCACCACCTACGAGCACTCGTATCCCCACTGCTGGCGCTGCCACAACCCCATCATCGTCCGCGCCACCGAGCAGTGGTTCATCGGAATGGAAACCCCGATGCTCACCCCCGAAGGCGTCGCAACCACCTTCCGCCAGCGCGCCCTCGACGAGATCAAGCAGGTCGTCTGGGACCCAGGCTGGGGAGAAGAGCGCATCTCCAACATGATCGCCACCCGCCCCGACTGGTGCATCTCGCGCCAGCGTATCTGGGGCGTCCCTATCGCCGTCTTCCTCTGCGACACATGCGGCGAACCCCTCAACGACAAGTCCATCAACAAAAGCATCGTCGATCTATTCAGGAAAGAAGGCGCCGACGCCTGGTACATCCACGAAGCCTCGACTCTCCTGCCAAAAAGCGCAGCCTGCCGGTCCTGCGGCCACAAAGAGTTTCGTAAAGAAACAGACATCCTCGATGTCTGGTTCGAATCCGGCGCAAGCTGGCACGCCGTCCTCGACCTCGAGCCCGAGCTCCACTCCCCCGCCGACCTCTACACCGAAGGTGGCGACCAGCACCGCGGATGGTTCCACTCTTCTCTGCTGACATCAGTGGCCGTCCGCAATCACGCCCCCTACAAGATGGTCGCAACCAGCGGCTGGACACTCGACGAGCAAGGCCGTGCGTTCTCAAAATCCCTCGGCAACGGAGTAGATCCTGTAGACATCGCCAAGCGCCTCGGCGGCGAGATCATCCGTCTCTGGGTCGCCAGCGTCGACTTCCGCGAAGACGTCGCCGCCAGCGAAAACCTCATGCAGCGCGTCAGCGACAACTACCGCAAGCTGCGCAACACGCTCCGCTTCCTGCTGAGCAACCTCTACGACTTCGATCCTGCGAAGAATTCGGTCGAGTTTTCTGCGATGGAGCCTTTAGATCAGTACATTCTCACCCAGACCGCAGAGCTCGATGCAAAGATTCGCGAAGCCTACGAGGACTTCGAGTTTCACCGCGCCTATCACGCGCTGAACGAGTTCGTGAACACTGACCTCTCGGCGCTCTACCTCGACATTCTCAAGGACCGCCTCTACACTTTTGCACCGAACCACCCCGGGAGACGCAGCGCGCAGACTGCTCTCTGGCGCATCGCCGAGTCTCTCACGCGCCTGATCGCTCCGATCCTCAGCTTCACCGCTGACGAGGTCTGGCAACTGCTGCCGAAGGTGGATG
>DATHQG010000359.1:0-1921 GCA_035483075.1 Edaphobacter sp.
ACGTCTCGGTCGACGCCGAGATCGACTCCCTCTTCGCCACCCTCAAAGAGACCTACGGCACCATCCACACGGTCGTCCACGCTGTCGCCTACGCCCCCGCCGACGCGATCAAAAACGACTTTCTCCTCACCACCCGCGAGGACTTCCGCATCGCCCAGGACGTCAGCGTCTACTCTCTCATCGCCGTCAGCCGAGCGGCCGTCCCTCTCATGACCGAGGGCGGCTCCATCCTCACCCTCACCTACTACGGCTCAACCAAGGTCTTCCCCAACTACAACGTCATGGGCGTAGCGAAGGCCGGCCTGGAAGCCACCGTGCGCTACCTCGCTGCCTCGCTCGGCAGCAAGAACATCCGCGTCAACGCCATCTCCGCCGGCCCCATCAAGACCCTCGCAGCCCGCGGCATCGGCGACTTCACCAAAATCCTCGAAGCTGTCGAACAGCGCGCTCCGCTCCATCGCAACGTCAATCAGCTCGAAGTAGGCAACACCGCCCTCTTCCTCTCAAGCGACCTCGCCAGCGGCATCACCGGAGAAGTCACCTTCGTCGACGCCGGCTACAACGTCACCGGCCTCTAAGCAATGCCCGCGCTGGCGTGATCCTGAGCGATGGCGCGCCGCGCCGAGTCGAAGCACCCCTGTATTTCGCCTTTGTCTTTGCTCTTGCCTGTTCATCCATGAGGAAAGGAACATCCAACATGACCATCGCTGAAACTCTCCTGCAGGATTTCGACATCGAAATCTCCAACACGCGTCGCACCCTCGAACGCGTCCCCGAAGGCAAAAATGACTGGAAGTGTCACGACAAATCGATGCCCCTCGGCAAACTAGCCATGCACTGCGCCTCAATCCCACGATTCGGCTCCTACATCTTCCTCGACGACGGCATGGACATGGCCAACTCCACCCGCCCCCACGTCCCACTGGTCTTTGAATCCCGGGAACACTGTCTCCGCACTCTCGACGAGTCCGCAAAGGCCTGCCGCGATGCACTCGCCGCAGCCTCCGACGCACACCTCTCCGCACAGTGGCGCTTCAGCTTCGGCGAACAGGTCATCTCCAATAACCCACGTTCACTCACCTACCGCCAGATGTGCTTTAACCACCTCATCCACCACACCGCGCAGCTAGGTGTCTACCTCCGCCTCAACGAAATCCCCGTCCCCGGCCTTTACGGCCCCTCCGCCGACGAACAAATCAAAATGTAAGTAAATCTTTCTGTCATTTCACGCCTGCTGAAATTGCGCGCAGTCTGTTACGATTGCGCGCGTAGTTATTTCTTTTTCCGGGACCCTTCATGCGCCATTGGTTTCTCTCAGCAGTTCTCTCCTTGCCTGCCATCGCTCTAGCGCAAACCCCAGCTCAAACTTCAGCCACATCCCACGCCGCCGACGGCAAAGTCCACTGCTCGATTCAACCACCGCCAGCTCCCGGAGAAGCCCTCAGCGCCCTGGTAGCCGGCCACGCTGAGCGCGCCGAAACTCTCTACGCCGCCCAGGTCGCCTCCTCGCCTTCGCCTGCAGCCTACGCGGGCCTCGCACGCGCACAGCTTGCGCAAAATAAACTCCAGCAGGCTCTCTCCACCGCGAAAGCCGCACTCGCCGCTAAACCCAACTCCGCCGAGGTTCAGGCTCTCACCGGCGACGTCCTCCTCCGCTCCGGACAGATTCCCGAAGCGGGAACTGCGTACACACGGGCCCTCGCAATCGACGCCTGCTCCGCACGCGGCCACTACGGCATGGGTCGCGTCAATCAGCTCCTCGCCCGCCATGCCGCCGCCGACCACGAACTCGACCTTGCCCGCAAGCTCTCGCCAGGCGACCCCGAGATCATCGACGCGTATCTCAATTCCCTTCCCGAAGCCGATCGCGTCGCCCCTCTCAACGCCTTCCTCGCCTCTAAGCCACAACTTCCTCCCGACC
>DATHQG010000360.1:0-11677 GCA_035483075.1 Edaphobacter sp.
TTCCCTTGCTGGTTGCAATCGTGGACACAGCGCTGATGTCGTTGCGACGGTCAACGGGCACGCGATCATGCGGACGGAGCTGGACAAGGCCTATCAGGCGCAGCTCGGCGAATCTCCTCAGCAGCGGCAGCTTCCGCAGGAGCAGGCCGATTCGCTGCGTTTGAACGTGTTGCACGGAATGATCGACAACGAGATTGTGATGCAGCGGGCCGCCAAGTTGAATCTGACTGCGACGAATGAAGAGGTCGATGCAAAGTTCAACGAGATGAAAGCGCCGTTCACCGAGGAGCAGTTCCAGGAGCGGCTGAAGGCGAGCAACCAGACGGTAGATGATTTGAAACGGGCCATCCGAAGAAACATCACGATCGACAAGCTCTTCAATAAAGAGGTCAACTCAAAGATCACTGTTACGGACGCTGATGTAGCGAACTACTACAACCAGCACAAGGCCGAATACAACCTGAGAGAGACGCAATATCATCTGGCACAGATCCAGGTGACCGATCAGGCCACTCCACAGGTGGGCAATCTGCAGAACAGCAAGGCGACCAACGACGTGGAAGCAAAGAGGAAGATCCAGGCGTTGAAGAACAGGCTGGATAGCGGTGAGGACTTTGGCACGATCGCGTCAAACTTTTCGGAGCAGCCTGAGACCGCGACCAATGGCGGGGATATGGGCTTTGTTGGCGAGTCGCAGCTGCACGCAGATCCCGCAATCTTCAACGCGGTCACGAAGCTGCGGGCCGGCGAGATGACGGAGATCCTTCCGCTGCTGGACGCGCAGACCAAAAAGCCCGCGGGATATGCGATCTACAAGCTGCTCTCGCGTGAGCCTCCTGGGCAGCGCGATCTCAACGATCCGCGAGTGCAGCAGGCGATCAGGCAACAGTTGCAACTTGGTCGGTCGCAGTTGTTGAAGGCCGCGTATCTGGAGATGGTGCACAACGAGGCCAAGGTGCAGAACTTCCTCGCTGAAGAGATCTTCAAGAACGACGCTCATTAGAACCTAAACATTTTGGAGAGGCTCATGACGCAGTCACGGGTGCGGTTTGCAATTCTTGGCTTTGGACACCATGCAGTTCGGCGTCTTCTGCCTGCCTTTTCAAAGTGTGAGGCTGCGACGCTGAGTGGAATGTGGCGGCGGGACCAGGCGGCCGCCCTCGAGAACTGCACCACCTACAAAATTCCTCATTGCTTTCCTACGCGAGAGGCGCTGTGTTCGTCGCCTGAGGTCGACGTCGTCTTTATTACGTCGCCTGATGCGATGCATCGAGACGATGCGCTTCTGGCATTTGCCCATGGCAAGGCAGTTCTATGCGAAAAGCCTGTGGCGATGAACGCCGATGAGGCCGCGGAGATGGACTCGGCTGCGAAGGCCGCGGGACTGCTGTATGGTGTCGCGCAGAACTTTCGCTACAACCGAAGCTTGGAGTGGATGCGGGACCAGATCGCATCGGGACGGATTGGCAGGCCGCAACTCGCGCATGCTCAGTACTCTTATCCGGCCGCCCAGGCGCCACGGAAGTGGATCACCGACCCGACGCTGGCGCGCGGCGGGCCCATTGCCGATGTTGGAGTGCATTGCATCGATGCGCTACGCTTTGTGCTCGACGAGGACATGACCAGCGTCAGTACCCTCGCGCGGAAGGACGAGGTCTCGGGTAAGGTGGAGGCGATTGCCTCGCTGCAGTTGGAGATGACGGGCGGGGTCTATGCGAATGTGACGGCAAGTGCGCGTGCGCCGTACCGTACCCTGGTTGAGGTGAACGGGAGTGACGGAGTACTGATTGCCGAAAACGGTTTGACCGTGGACCGGCCGGTGCAGCTGGTGGTGCGCCAGGCTGGCGAGTTGGTGGAGATGGTCACGGTCGAGAACGGGGACGGGTATACACGGATGCTGGACAGCTTTGCGCGGGCGTACCGAGGCGAAGGGAACTTCGCGGCAACGGGTGAAGATGGCGTCACCAACATGCGGGCGCTGGATTCGGCTTATGAGAGCTGGCAGAGTGGACGTCGTGAGGCCATCTGATTTAGCGCATCGCAGCTGCTAACGCGGTCGTTCCGCTGTGATGTGATGTGGTTGGATCACGGCTGGGTGTGGTAGCGGGGGGAAGATACTTTTTGTAGACGCTGATGTGAAAGCAGGCCTGCTGGAACTCCTCTTCCACGTCGACTTTTCCCTCCTGCACCAACGGCAGAAGGTAGCCGCGCAACCAGGCGATCTCGGTGAGCGAGAGGCCGTGCTTGGCGATGTCAACAGCCTGACCGGTGAGGTGGGGAGAGGCGGTGTCGCCTTCGGCTGGGGCCGCGTTGCCATTGATGTGCACCAGGTGCTGCTGGAATTCGACGGTGCGGACGGCGGAGTTGACTTGTAACGGCGTATGGAAGTGGGTGTAGTGGGCGCGGGCCAGGGTGGCCAGAAATTGCGCAGTCCAGGGACGGCAGTAGCGACGGTTCGGGGGAAGGCGATCGTCGACTTGCAAGGCGTTGGTTGCGGGGAGAGAGACCAGGAGCCGTTCGCTGCGCATGTTGAGCAGATCTTCGTCGCTCTGGATGCGGTCGAGGCCGTCGCGGTTGGCCACCTGGTTCTGGTGGACGAGGATCTCGTGGGAGCCCTTGAGTGGTGGCGGAACGATGAGGCGGCCGCGTTTGTTGTAGAGCGTGGGTAGAATGACGGGCGTCGAAGCGGCCTCCTCCACACTGGGCAGCTGAGGCGTCGGTGTGGAGGCCATCAGTCTGGGTTGGCTGACCCTTGCAATCGAGGGTGAGTTGATCTGGTGACGTGTTGCCGCGTGTTGGGTCCTGACTCGCGTTATAGAGCTATGCCTGCTGGAGGTGCGCGCCGGCGGGTTGGCGGACTCTCGGTGAACTTGAACGGCGACGGTGGTCTTGTGAACGCCGTGGCCGCTCGGCTTAGCCAGGCCGTCGACTGGAAGGAGATACAGGGCCGCAAGCGCCCAAAGGGCCGGGATGGGGGCGTTCACACGCATCATGATTTCGGAGGCGCGGAACGCCAGAGCATCTCCTACACTACCGCTCTAGTTGGAAAGACGGTAAGTGATCAGGTCGATTCTGTGTACTTGTCGATTAATAGGGGCTAGTAGCGGAATCAAGTCACAGCGGACATTATTGCTGGCTCGCCCAGGTTTGGAGGTTGGCGGGAGTCAGGAGGTGGTCTTGCATCAAGGCGTCGACAAGTGCTCGGGTGCGCACGGCAGAGAAGGGTTGGTCGATGTGGGCGGGGGTTTGCTGGTTGGGAAGTTTGACGATGTAGGCGGGACGGTCATCGAACTCGCCGCCACGGCTGGCTGCCTGGTCTTCGTCGGTCCATGTCATGGAATCCTTCCAAATCTGTGTGGTGCGCCAGGAGTGATCGCCCATAACGATGATGGTGGAAGAGTTCCACTGGTTCTTATTTTCGAGGACATGCCGGACATGGTTGAGGTAGAGGTCAGAGAGCGCGAGATTATCGATGTAAGAGGTGTGTTTTGTGGTGAAGCCTCTTTTCTTGCGGTCGTAGAAGCCGTAGGGGTGCGGGATGGGCAGGTGCAGAAAGAGGAAGTCGATCGATGGGTCGGCGAGATAGGCGTCGCCGGCGGCAAGAAGACGGCGATAGTCGCTGGAGTGCTGGCGTATGTCGCGGGTCTCGTCAGAGAGGGAGCCGGGGCCGTGGCCGAAGAGATGCTTCGTATCAAGCCAGAGGTTGCGGAATGGGCGGATGAGGTCGACCGCGAGAGAGCGGTTTGGAGACAGGTTGGCAGGCGTCGTTTGGCGGTAGATCCAGAAGCAGTCGTCGAGGACCTCAGGCATGATGCGGCAGTAAGGGTTGTACCAGCCTGCAATGCCGGTGGTGTAGCCGGCGTCGATGGCGTCCTGGAAGACGGTCTGGTGCTGGTTGAACGGAACCCAGTTGCCAGTGGAAGGGTCTCTGAGTGAGACGAGAAGGCCGCGAGCTGAGATATCGACGGCGTCGGAGGGTATGCCTGTAAAGAGCGTGGGAACGATATATCGGGTGTATAGACCGGCTGGGACAACATGTGTGAAAACAGTGGATTGCGCGGCGAGTTTGTCGAAGGCCGGCAGGTCGAGACCAGGAAAGCGGCGCTCGTAAAGCTGCTGGTGCGAGAGTTCGTCGAGCAGGAGCCAGATGATCCGCTGGTTGGGCGACGCCGATGTGAGCTGGGTCCTGTGGAGCGTGGGCGCTGGGTTGAGGTTGCGGGCCTGCCAGCCGCTCCAGACCAATTGCGCAAAGATAAGCAGGCCGGTGAAGGCGAAGAAACCCAGGATGGCGGCGGCTGTGTGCTGGATCCTTTCGAAGCGGGGGACGAATCTCCTCCAGAAGATAGAGATCGCTATGAGGATGAGGAAGCAGACGATGGCGACGGTGTAGGTGCACCAGTCCGAGACCTCGGCGCCGGAGAAGTTGGCGAAGGTATGGAGAAGGATTGACGGCAGAGCAAGAAGGAAGGCCGACCAGATAATGACGCGGAGAGCGCCGGGTCGTTCGGCGAGGAAGAGAAGTGTGGTAAGGAGGAGGGAGAGGGCGACGACATAGACGATGATCGGAATGATGACGGAGGACGCCGAACCGATGAGGTGGTAGATAAGATCGTGCTCACTCGAGATGAGAGGACCGGTGAGGTCGAGCAGATATAGGTTTGCGAGTCCAAAAGCGACCGTGATGGGATGCGTAAGGGGCTTCACGGCCTGTTTTCTTTCAGGGCGAGATAACAGGATACGGATGTGCGCACGTAGCTGCAGAATTCTGGGAGAAGGCTATAAGGCCTTTCTCTTCGATGTCAACGGTGTATTACGACTGGCGGCTGGACTGCGGGATACCCTTGGGAGTTTTGACGAAGAGGCCCTTGAGGCGGCGACGGAAGTAAAATATTGCTCCGGAGAAGACCGCGCTAATTCCCTGAAAGATCAGGAGGCCTGAACCCGGATCAACGTAGGCGTAGGCCTGGCGCTCAAAGGTAAAGCTGAGCGCAATAAGAAGCATCAGCGTAATGGCGAAATATTTCAGATTGTGGGTCATTCGTGTTCCCTCGGGGGAAAGTCACCTGCATGGACAACGCTACCTGAATGAAGACGTAGTTTGCGGGCAAAAGTTTCGGGTGCGTTTGTCTTTCTGGTTCCCGATAAGTCACTCATTTGGGTGATTTTCTATTATATCCCGGAGGTGTACGATAACGGAACCCAGATAACCTCATGTACGACATGGAGAACCATCTTGCACGTTGCTTCGCCTACCATCCTTTTCTCCGCCTGCATCCTGGCAGGCTTCGCCTCAACCTCCATCGCCGCTACCTCTGGCGACAAACCTCATCTGTTGCAGCGGCCTGCATTGAGCCAGACACAGATTGTGTTCAATTACGCGGGCGACCTGTGGAGCGTGGACCGCAAAGGGGGCCATGCGACACGGCTGACCGTGGGAGTGGGGATTGAAACTTCGCCAGTATTCTCGCCGGATGGAAACACGATCGCCTTCACAGGGGAGTACGACGGGAACACGGATGTGTTCACCATACCCGCTACGGGTGGTGTGCCGCATCGCGTGACGTATCATCCGTCCGTTGACGCGGCCGTAGGCTGGTCGCCGGATGGAAAGCAGATAGTCTTCCGATCGGACCGTCAGGCGAACAGCCGTTATACGCAGTTGTATGAGGTTCCCGTGACGGGCGGATTGGCCAAACCTCTGCCGCTGCCTATGGCTTATCAGGGACAGATCTCCGGCGATGGTGCGAGCATCGCATATTCGCCGCTTGGGCCCTCGTTCAGCTTTGATTACAACCGGTATGTGGCGTGGGGGAACTATCGCGGTGGCCGCGCGAGTACGATCTGGATTACCGGGCTGAAAGATCTCGACAGTACCCAGGTTCCGCACGAGACTGGATCTGACCTCGACCCGGTCTGGGTGGGAAAGATGGTTTATTTCCTTTCCGACCGCAGCGGCCCAATGACGTTGTACAAGTACGATCCGACCACGAAGTCCGTGACGGAGTGCGTGAAGAACACGGGCAAACCGGACATTCACTCGCTCTCAGGCGGCCCGGGTGGACTCGTCTATGACCAGTTGGGCGAGATCTATTTGTATGACACGGCGACAGGGCAGACGCATCTTGTGTCGATTGATGTAACTGGCGACCTACCTGAAGTGCGCGCACGTATTGAGAATGTAAGTACACAGATCGATCATGCCGGCATCTCGCCAACCGGTCTGCGTGCGGTGTTTGAGGCACATGGTGAGGTCCTGACGGTGCCGGTAAAGAAGGGACCGACGCGCGACATTACCAATACGCCCGGCGTGATGGAGCGGAGTCCGGCATGGTCGCCGGATGGGCAGTCGATCGCTTACTTCTCTGATGAGTCCGGGCTGTATGCGGTACATGTGGCGAGCCAGACCGGCAGCGGAACAATGCGTAAGTTTCCGCTGGCAAAAGAGGCGGCTTACTACTTCGATCCAACCTGGTCGCCTGACTCGAAGCTGCTGGCATTTCGCGACAACCGGCTGAATATCTGGATGCTGGATACAGGGAGCGGCAAGTTGACGCATGTTGGCGAGAACGATTTTTTCCATAGCGACAAGCGCGACATTTCGTGGTCGCCAGATTCGAAGTGGATCGCTTATTCGCAGATTGTTGCTAACCATCTTCATTCTCTTTTTCTGTATTCGGTGGAGACGGGCAAGGCAACGCAATTCACTTCCGACTCCGCTGATTCACGCTTTCCTACCTTCGATCGTAACGGGAAGTATCTGTACTTTACGGCGAGCACGAACGACGGTGGGGCATCCGCCGGTCTCGATATGACGAGCGATCTGCTTTCGCCCGTGCGCAACATATATGCCGTAGTGCTCGCTGCAGACCAGGCTTCGCCGATTGCGCCTGAGAGCGATGACGAGAAGACCCCAGCCGAAGCGCGCGAGAAAGCGAAGGACAATGCAGATGCTGCGCCAGACGGCGAAGCGAAGGAAGCCAAGCCCGCAGCCGCGAAGTCGCCGGCCCCGCCGAAGCCCGTGAAGATCGACCTTGCGGGCATTGAGGGCCGTATCGTTGCCCTGCCATTGCCGGCTGGCGATTATCTTGATCTCACTGCTGGCAAACCGGGCGTGCTGTATTTCCGTCAAGCTGGTGGCGGAAATCGATTCTCGGAACGTGCGGCGACGTTGAGCCGGTTCGTCTTCGACACGCGCAAGACAGAGAAACTGGCCGAGCGTGTTGCGAGCTTCGATCTTTCGGCCGATGGCGAAAAGATGCTGCTGATGCTGACGCCCGAGGGCATGGGTGGAGGACGCGGCGCTGGTGGTGAGGCCGCTCCTCGTCCCTCTTATGTCATTGTTCCGGCAAATGTTCCAGTGAAACCGGGCGAAGGGGCCGTGTCACTCGCCGATCTCCAGGTGCGCATCGATCCTGCCGCTGAGTGGAACCAGATGTACCACGAAGTGTGGAGAGTGGAACGGGCATACTTCTACGATCCCAACTTTCACGGCGTCAATACGGTTGAGGAGGAGCGCCGCTTCGAGCCTTACGTGCAGTCGATCGCTTCGCGCAGTGACCTGAACTATATCTTCCAGGAGATGCTCAGTGGCTTCTCCGTTGGACATCTTCGAGGCACCGGAGGCGCAATTCCGGAGGCGAAGCGGGTCCCGGGTGGACTGCTCGGCGCGGACTACAAGATAGAAAATGGACACTACTGCCTGGCGAAGATACTTGTCGGAGGGAGCTGGAATCCAGACGAGAAGGCGCCGTTGGCCGAGCCTGGCTTGAACGTCCATGCTGGCGATTGCATCCTGGCTATCGGTGGCGCGGAGGTGAAAGCGGACGACGATATTCAGCGGCTCCTGGAAGGGACAGCGGGTCATGCGATTACGCTGCATGTGGCCTCCGCGGATGGCAGCAATGCGAGAGACATCACGGTGGTTCCGATTCGCAGCGAAGCCGCTCTACGCAATAGCGAATGGATCCAGGACAATCAGCGCAAAGTCGATAAGCTCTCGGGCGGCAAGCTGGCGTATGTCTATCTGCCGGATACCGGCGCCGGCGGCTTTACTAACTTCAACCGCTTCTACTTCTCTCAACTGAACAAACAGGGAGCAGTGATCGACGAGCGCTTCAATGGAGGAGGGCAGGTTGCCGACTACATCATCGAAGCTATGCAACGGAAGACCGTAGGTTACTGGGCGTATCGTTACGGCGCGATCGAGACGACGACAACAGCATCGATACCGGGACCGAAGGTAATGATTATCAATGAAGTTGCTGGCTCCGGCGGCGATGCGATGCCATGGCTGTTCCATCAGGAGAAGGTAGGCACTCTGGTTGGAAAGCGCACATGGGGTGGACTGGTCGGCATCGGCGCGATTCCTGTGCTGATGGATGGCGGCTCGGTGACCTCACCGAGCTTCGGCTACTTCTCGCCGGAGGGGAAGTGGCAGATCGAGAACCATGGCACCGACCCGGATGTAGTGGTCGAGCAGGACCCCAAGGCAGTGAGTGAGGGTCATGATCCGCAACTGGAGAAGGCGGTCAGTGTTGCACTGCAGGAACTCGCACAACATCCTGTGCAACAGCCGGCGAAGCCACCTTATCCGAACTATCACAAGAATTAACAACGATGCGGGACCGCATCGCTGCTTCCTTCCTAGGTCGCTAAGCCTGCGGACGCGGCCACAGACTGTGCCGCACTCGTGATCTGATCCAGGTCTTTGGTGGAGATGGCCATAGCCAAGACGATGACAGAGGAGGCTATGCTGACGGCTTTGTCAATGTCCTTCAGTTTGTCGAGGGCGTGGTCTGCCGCTTGTGTAGCGACGGAGATTTGGTTGACGGCCTGGTCTGCACTGGTCAGAGTGAGGTTTGCGGCCTGCAAGGCAAAACCGGCCGCGGTGTTCATCAGCGAGTAGACGTAGCCCTGCAATTGGACGATGCCAGGATCGGTGAGCTTACTGCCAGCAGTGATCGCGTCCAGGCGCACCTGGCCGATCCCAACTGCTATGTCGTGAAAAGACTGGGCCAAGGCCTGCATCTGGTCGTCCGTGAGAGTCGTGGCGGTCGGCGGTACTGGTGGCGATATCTTCATGGTTAGTTCGACCTCGATTGAATATCTGAGAGTGCGGACTTCAACGATTCGATGATGGGCCCAACCTGTTTGCCTATCTCAACGATGCTGGCCTTCTTATCTGCTTCCTGCTTCAGCTTGGTGTGGAGTGTCGCGATGTCATCCATGATTTTGCCGTAGGTGACGATGTCATCTTTGCGCGATTGCAGAGCGTTCTTGTCGCGCGCGTACTGACGCTGGACAAGGATGAGGGCGAGACGCTCATTGGGTTGGGCGCTGGCCATCGGTCCCTTGTAGAACGTGTCGAGGCTGAGCTCTTCGTTGGAGAGCAGTAACGCGTAATCGACCGTGATGACCTTCTTCAGGGACTGAGTGAGAGACTGAATCGCGGGATCCGTCTGCTGGATGAGCTGGCCGAGCTGCTTTTCCCGATAGCCCTTTGTGGCAGCATCGGCCAGAGACTTGAGGACACTCTGTGCATCGTTGCCTGCAGAGATCGTATTGGCTGCTAAGGCGGAGTTTGCTCCAGTAGCGGTTACATTTTGGTCGATGGTTGCGTCATAGCCGAGAGGCTTGTTGGAAGAGAGCTTGCCCAGGGCATCGAAGTAGTCCGCGAGGACGTTCTCGTCCTTCGCCAGGTGGTTCGCTATCTCCTGATAAGGCTTGCAGTCCTGGGCTTGTTCTGTCGGAGGGCGCTCAGCCGGAGGAGTGTTTTCGAACAGAGTGTTCTGGCGGGCGCACGTACCGGCGACGTCATTGGAGACTTTGGGGAGGGAGACCCTGGCCTCGTCGGAGAGTTTGGACAGGCCGGCTGCGTCGTCAAGATTTACGCATCCGTTGAGGGTCGCGAATAAAAATGCTGCTGTGAGGACTCGCAAAGGGAGGCGACGAGGGGTCATGCAAGAGGACATGGAGACCTCATTCCTGAGACGCGTTGACTGTATGTATGCGAGTCTATTTTATTTTGCTGGGGTGGTGGGGGTCTCGGTGTGGGCTTGGACTTGCCACTTGGTGGTGCCGGGTTGGCGTACCCATACGGTGATGGAGTTGTTGTCGTAGTTCTTCACCTGGGGGTTGTCGACGGTGCCGCAGTTGAAGCTGTTGACTACGTGGTAGGCGGTGAGGGCGGAGTCGGGGGAGAGGATGCGGACCTGGAGGTCGCGGAGTTCGTAGGAGTCGAGCTTGCAGTGCTTGAGGGTGATCAGCAGCGAGTCTACCGCCTGGATCTTCTCGTCGACCTGGATGAAGTCTTTGGTGAAGAGGCTGCGGACTGTCGCGAAGTCGCCTTCGGCCATGGTGGTCCAGAGGTGTTGTTCGAGATTTACGATTTCGACCGGGGCGGGGGGCTGGGAGGGGGTTTGTGCGGGGGCCGGTGCGACCAGGGCGATCAGGACTGCGAAGAGGAGGCGCATGGAAATTATGTTAGCGCGAGTCCTGTGGGGGTACCCCCTCCCCCTTGAATTTGAGTAAAGTCCTTATTTTTGAAGACTTTACAGGTAGTCGGTGCCTGTAAATTCGTCAAAACATTAGGGTTACGGCTAAAATCCTGCATTCATTGGGTTTATGGCCCGATGATGGATCGAATGGATTTTAGTTTTGCCCCCTATCTCTATTATATCGGATTGGATAGGGGAATTTTCCATTTGGATCTTATTGTTGGGTAAGGGGATAGGTAGTTTTGGGGCTTGACGAGGTTTTTTGAGGTGGTCCGGAGTGCTGTTAGCGTCTTAGTAGTATCTTTGGCCGTACCTAGTGGAGGAGTGTGTGAAGAAGATGGCGTTTTTGTGGCGGTTTTGTGGTGTTTCCCTGGCTGTTGTTGTGGTGGTAGGGCAGATCGGTGTAGCACAGACGCAGCCGACGGCGGCGAGGTCGAAGAGTTCGGGTGACGGGAAGCCGTCGATGGCGGTATGGACGCCGGACGTGCAGAAGGCGCTTGGGGTCTCGGCGGAGAACTTCAATGCAGAGGGGCTGAACAAGCTGACGAAGATGCAGTTGTTCGCTCTGATGACCTCGGCGCGGCCTGACCCGAGGAAGGGGTTGCTGACGTGTCCTGCCAGCGGGACGGCGCCGTCGGGGAGGATCAAGGTGCTGGTGACGGTGGCGGGGGACGATCCGACAGGGGCGATTGCAGCGGCGATCCGAAAGTCGGTGGGGTCGCTGAGCGGGGTGGACCTTGTGGATTCGGCGGCGACGGCGGACCGGGCGCTGCATGTGGTGGTGCAGGAGCAGACGGTCAACAAGCGGACGATCGGGTTTACGGCGTCGTATCTGACGTCGACTCCATGCACCGAGGAGATCGCGGGCAAGAAGACGGACGTTGAGTTGAAGGGGACGCTGGGGACGTACTCGAATGCGAAGGGGCCGGGTCTGGCCATGGACCTTGCGGGGATGTTGGACCAGGAGCTGCAGCCTTTGCGGGCGGGCGCTGTAGCAGTGAAGTGAAGCGGTCCGCGAACGTTCTGGTGGACCTCGATGGGACACTGACAGACCCGTTCGAGGGGATTGCAGGGTGCATCCGGCACGCGATGCGGTCTATGGAGTTGGAGGCGCCGCAAGAGGACGAGCTGCGCGGGGCGATCGGGCCGCCGCTGCGACAGAGCTTTGCGCGGCTGCTCGC
>DATHQG010000361.1:0-1627 GCA_035483075.1 Edaphobacter sp.
TTATCTCCCTCTTCAAGATGCGCGTTCTTCAAGTAGGACGCGACCACCCGCTCGTAAAGTTTGTGGATCCGGGTTGGAGGTAGAGGACGAGGTGTGGGTCGAGGTCGTCGCATCCACGCTCGCGGGCGCGCCGCGGTCACCCTCCCCGCACCGGGGGGTACCCGAACTAGCGGGCGCACCCATGCGCACATCAGGAACGCGGACGCTGACCCACAGCACCGATCGCAATGACGCGCCAGGGCTGGCGTATCTGGCTCGCACTGGCTTCTTCAAGCCCGTGCATATGAAGTCGCTATCAGCGCACGCCCTCCGCTCGCTGATCATCGTGCCTAAGAAAACTGGTGGGCGAGCGAGCGACCTTGGAGAGTCTGATCCGAGGTTTGGCGGCCGTGTTAGACAACACCATCCGTCGATTCCAATCGCCCGCTGTGCGCAAACACCCGTCATTCGCCGACGGCTCAGCGAACGGGCCAAATCGGACCCAAAGGCGACCTTCAGGTTCGAGTCGATGAACGGTTGGAAAACGCGCCGAAGCGGCCGTTGCGTAGCGCAGAAGTGCCGTCGGGAATAGCGGCTACTTCACCTTCACCACGTCGTCCAGCTTCCAGCTCTGATCGTAGAACTCGACGCCAGTGCCATAGAGGCGAAGGCGAGGAGGAAGTCGCGGCCGCAGGCGGTCTGGATCCAGTTTGAATCCGCCACATTCGCCGGCTTCTGCGGCCCGAAATAGAGGTCGATCGAGCCGTCCGTGTCTGTCGCAGCCTTGTCGAACCCGTTGATCGACCGCATTAGCTGCGGCGCCGCGGTCATCATTCCGTCGGTGATGTTGTAGGCCGTCGCCGCCCAGAACAGAGCCGCCGGCCCAGAGGCCTCTGATTGATGGTCCGACGAAAAGACCGGCCTCGGCGCTGAAGGCGAAGCCGGCGCGGGATGCTCCGGTAGGACAGCGCCGATAGGTCGGGCTAATCAGGGAAGCGGACGTTTGGCGCAGCCCTATGTGAAACAATGACAGTTTCGTCTAGCCTAGAAGCCGATTAGACGCAGAATACGCGTCGGTTCCGCCCTTCTGTCCACAAAGCCAACTGGCAGGCCGTGATGACCCGGCAGCACTTCGTCAAATATCAACGTGACGAACTCATTTTCGCCGAGGGCAGCGAAGGCGACGAATTCTTCATTGTCGTAACGGGGCGTGTCGGCCTGTCAAAGAGGGTCGATGGCAGGCAGGAATTGCTGCATCAAATTGGTCCCGGCGAACTTTTCGGAGAGATTGCCGTCATTAGCTCGACGCCGCGCTCAGCGTCCGCCTACGCACTCGAGTCGGACACCAGTGTGATTGCCGTCGACAAGGCCCGCTTCCTTTATCTCATTAGCCAGCATCCAGGCTTCGCTGTCCTGGTGATGGAGACAGTAAGCCGCTGGCTGCGCAAGAAAGTTAACGACCCTAAAATCCCGAGTTCTACCGCGCAGCTTAACGACCGCGTGCAAAGGACGCCGGCCTGCACGGTCGTGCCACTCGAGGATCGCGTTTGGCAGCTAAGAACAAAATCGCGGTCGTGCAATTCGTATTTGTTCAGAGGCCGTCACAAGACGATCCTCGTCGACGCAGGCCTTAACGCTGGTTTCGACG
>DATHQG010000362.1:0-3299 GCA_035483075.1 Edaphobacter sp.
GGTCTGGCAATAGCTGAATCGGGCCACTGAGAGGAAATCAAAGAATGGAAGAAGCTAACCGACGATTGATGTTTCATGGCATGTGTCTGTTCCTGCTTGGGCTGCTGACCGGTTTTGCTGAACAGCATTTTGCCAATGTTCGAATGGGACTTGCCGCGCACCTGGAGGGTTTGATGAATGGGACCTTCCTCGTTGCTCTTGGAGCTATCTGGACCCATGTAAGGCTATCGCCATCGGCAACGGCGGTCGCATATTGGACAGCGCTTTACGGCACCTATGTGAATTGGCTGATGACTGTTCTGGCCGCGGTCTTTGGTACTGCTGCGCTTTCACCGATCACGGGAGCTGGCCACAGTGGACTGCCCTGGCAAGAGAGCTTTGTCACGATTGGCTTCATATCGGTCGGCATCGCAATCGTTGTGTCGTCTGTCCTGGTTATTTGGGGTCTTCGTAAGAAGGTGTCGGGGTGAGTGCGTGTTTGGCTTCCTCCAGCGAGAACTGATTTGGTACGGACCCGACGAAACGGCGCCACAAACCTCGGCACCTGTAAAAGGAACGGAAGATAGATGCTGCTGCCCTCCCTCTTAGCCGTGGAGATGCATCTAAATCAAGGTAGTCGGAGGGCAAGCATGATAGTGATGGCAATCTGTATGGCGGGGCTTTGCGCTTTGGTCCTGGGATGGACCACGATACGTGTGCGTGCAAAACGTGAGGTCCTGGAGAAGAGCGTTGAGCCTGAGGAGTTGTTGGAGCTTCTAAATGCGAACCAGGTCCGGCTGTACGATGTGCGGCAGCCGCTGGACTTTCTGGCATACCCGGAAACCATTCCGGGCGCTCTCAGGATTCCGCCGAAGGACATCGCAGAGGAGACGGCCTCGTTTTCTCGCGACCAGGAGTCTGTGATCTATTGCACGGGCGGCGACCATCAGACCAGCCGAATGGTCCTGCGGAAGGCGCGCGCGCTGAATTTTACGCAGGTGAAGATCCTTAGGGGCGGACTCGCGGCGTGGAAGGACAGAGGGTATCCCGTGGAGGCGTATACCAGACCATTCCAGCTGGATACGGTGGCCTAACTACAGCGGTCGTGGCCAGGACGCGGCGGAGGTGGAGAAGCAGATTTCTCCGCTACGCCGTTCGCAAAGGCGCGAACGGCTTCGGTCGAAATGACGGTCCTAATGACGGGCCTGTGGCGAGAGCTAGACAGAGAAGAGGATGTGGTTGAAGATCCCGTAGAGCGGGAGGAAGAGTGCGGAGATAAACCTTCCGCCAATCAGGAAGAGAATGATGAGGCTGAACATGCCCATGCGGTCGTAGAGCTGGGCCGCCTTGTAGGGGAGGAAGTGGCGGAGGACGTGGCTGCCGTCGAGGGGTGGGAGTGGAATGAGGTTGAAGACGAAGAGCAGCAGGTTGATGAAGATGACGAAGTAGAGAAAGAGCGCGACGGGGAAGAGCGCGGGAAGGCCTTCGGTGGCGACGCCGGGAACATGCTGGGCGATGGCAACGGCCGTGAGGATGGAGACGTCTCCGGGTGGGAGCATGTGCTTGATGACGATAAGCAGGATGAGCGCGACCGTCGCCGAGAGCAGGTTGCTGGCAGGGCCGGCGAGGGTCACGAGGATGTCGTCGCGCCTGTAGTTCTTGAAGTTGCGAGCGGTGACGGGCGTGGGCTTGGCCCAACCGACGAGGAAGCCACCGTAGACCAGAGAGATGAGCGGGAAGAGGACGGAGCCGACCGGATCGAGGTGCTTGAGGGGATTAAGGGTGACGCGGCCAAGCATCAAGGCGGTGGGATCGCCGAGACGATTGGCCGCCCAGGCGTGGGCGCACTCGTGAATGCTGAAGGCGAGGATCAGAACTACGATCTCGAAGAAGATGACGACGACGTTCAGACTCATAAGTACTCAAGTCTACTGAATTTCGCGTAAGGGGACCGTAAAGATCGCTCAGGGCTTGTTAGGACGATGGAGGGACGGGTCTTTGCGGATTTTGACGTGGGCGGGAATGCCTACGGCGACGGTGCCGGGAGGGACGGGCTTGGTGGCTAGGCCGAGGGCCCCGAGCATGGCGTTTTCGCCGACGTTCGATCCGGCGAGGACCGTTGCGTGATAGGTGACGCGGGCGTGGGGGCCGAGTTCGGTGACCTTGTTGGTGACGTCGGCCTGGTGGTTGATGTTGTGGGTGTGAGAGTAGATGTTGGCGTAGTCGGAGACACTGGTTCCCTCGTGGAGAATGATCTCGCCACGGTCGTCGAGCATGACGTTTTTGTGAATGGTGCAGGAGTCCTCGATGGTGAGGTTGTAGCCGTAGGTGAACTCGACGTTGTGGAAGATTTTGACGTGCTTGCCGAGGTGGCGGAAGATGTGTCGTCCGAGCATGCAGCGGAAGCGGAAGCCGAGCCAGTGATTGAGGCCGACGGGGGAGCGGTCGAACATCTGCCAGAACCAGATGAGGGGTTTGCGGACGGCATACTTTTCGGCGTCGACGTCGCCGTAGTACTCGGGTTCGAGGGTGACGTTGCGCGGGTCGAGGCTCTCCATGAGCGTGTGCATGGCGAGCTCGTGGTTGAGGGTCGCCTTGGCAGGGCCGCTGTAGGGATGGCCGAGGTAGAGCTGGATGAGTTCGTCGCGCACGATCTGTGAACGGACATTGGCCGTCTGATGGCGGGTGAAGTCGTCGTTGAGGCGGGCGAGCCAGCGGCGGTAGATGGATTCGGCTTCGGGGGTAGGCTTAAGTTCGCGGTACTCGTGGACGGGCATTTGGGGTTCCCTCTTTCAGGAGAAGCCTATTCTATGGCGAATACAGCGTAGACGGTGGCGGATTTTTCAATGCGGCGGGGATTGATGGCCAGGGGTTGGACCGCCTTGGCATCGGCCATCGGTGGTGGCGCCATGGCACGCATGAGGGGACGGGGTGGCTCGGCCTGGGTTTCGTTGCTGGCGTAGAGGAGTGGGCCTAGTTTCGCGTTGAGGCCTTTGGCCATCTCGCCGGCCACGGTACGGGCACGCTGGAGGGCCTTGGCGGCGGCTTCGGCCTGAGGGGCGTTCTCGTCCTTGAGGCCCCAGTCGATCTGGCCGGACTGGTTGGCTCCGGCTTTGACGGCGACGTCGAGGACCCTGGCGGCGTCGGCGGCGTTGGTTCGGACCGTCCAGCTTTGAGTGACCTGGAACTTGCGCTGGGCCTTCTCGGCGGGGGTGAGCTTGTCGACCTGATAGTCCTGCACGGGGGAGACGTTTTGGTTTTCGCTCTCGATGGCGTCGCTGGGGACACCGGCCGCGGTGAGGGCCTTGATGATGGCGTTG
>DATHQG010000363.1:0-12236 GCA_035483075.1 Edaphobacter sp.
CCGCAATGGCGGCAATGACAACATCACCGTCCTTCTGGTCGCTGTGACGCCTGATCTCGTCCCTGCGTGAGCCGTCCGGCCCGCGCAAACTGCTACACTGCAAAGTCGTCCAAAACGCCTTTATGACCAACACGAAAACAATCGCAGTCCTGGGCGCTGGGACCATGGGCAACGGCATCGCGCACGTCTGCGCCCGCTCCGGCTTCAACGTGCTGCTCTATGACGTTGACCAGAGCGCGCTCTACCGTGGCCTCGACACCATCCGCACCAACGTCGCCCGCGAAGTGGCGAAGGAGAAGCTCACGCAGCAGCAGGCCGACGAGGCGCGCTCGCGCATCACCCTGACCACGCATCTGAAAGATCTCGCGCCTTCCACGTTTGTCATCGAAGCAGCGACGGAGAGGTTCGCGATCAAGGCAGAGATCTTTCGCGACCTCGACCGCATCCTTCCTGCTGAAGCGATCCTCGCGACCAATACCAGCTCCATCTCGATCACCAGGATCGCGGCGGTAACGAAGCGTCCCGAACAGGTCATCGGAATGCACTTCTTCAATCCGGTGCCGGTGATGAAGCTGGTCGAGGTCATTCGCGGGCTTGCGACCTCGCAGACCACCTTCGACACAGTCCATGCGGTCTCCGTGCAGCTCGGAAAGACGCCTGTCGAGGTCAACGACGCCGCCGGGTTCATCTCGAACCGCGTCCTGATGCCGCTCATCAACGAGGCAATCTATTCCGTCATGGAAGGCGTTGCAACGCCGGAGGCCGTCGACCAGGTCTTCGTGCTTGGCATGGCGCATCCCATGGGCCCGCTCACGCTGGCGGACTTCATCGGCCTCGACGTCTGCGCCGACATCATGCGCGTCCTCGCCGAAGGCCTGGGCAGCCCCAAATACAACCCGTGCCCGCTGCTGGTCCGCATGGTCGACGCGGGCTGGCTAGGCCGAAAGTCCGGCCGCGGCTTCTACACCTATCCCAGGAGTTGAGCGCAGCAGATAGTGCCGGAGTAGCATCGAATGAAACAGGAGAAAAAATGTCACAGGAGCTTTATTTCGAAGATTTTTACGTCGGCCAGCGGTTCCACTCGCTCGGCCAGGCCAAGGTGACCGCCGAAGAGATCAAGGAGTTCGGCCAGAAGTACGATCCGCAGCCCTTCCACCTGGATGAGGCCGCCGGCGAAAACTCCTTCTTCAAGGGCCTCGCCGCCTCCGGCTGGTTGACCGCAGCAATCGTCATGCGCCTTCGTGTGCAGTCGATCACGGTCGCAGGTGGCATGATCGGCGCAGGCGTCGAAGAGATGCGCTGGACCCTTCCCGTGCGTCCTGGCGACTCCATCCGCAGTGAGATCGAGGTCGTCGGCGTCCGCTACTCGAACTCCCGCAAGGACTATGGTGTCGTTCGCACCCGTAGCCTCGCCTTCAACCAGCGTAACGAGGTCGTTATGCGTGCGACGGTCAACTTTCTCGCCCCTGTCAGGGCCACCGCCTAGCGTTCTATGGGTCCGAATAGTGCTCCAGGGGACTGTCAGTAAGCGGAATCGTGGATCGGTCGAAAAAAAATCAAAATTTGTTGACCCGATTTGCCTCCAAAAAACGCTTATACATGTACATCCTCAGCCCGGAGCTTTTATGACTGAAACCGAACTGTCTTTACTTAAAGCGAGCATCGACCAGGTGGTCGACCTTGAAACCACCAGAGGCGAGCGACACCTTGCACAGATACTGTTTGTCTTTGATGAAGGCGAGACCCCCGATGTCTTCTACCTGAAGGTCGCACCCGGTCCGGGCGGCGGATTTGTGGCGCAGGGGACCAGCGGCCGCTCACTGCTTCTCACGGAGATCGCCGCCGTCCGTGCGTACCGTCCGTAGATCTATAGGTCCATAGATGCATCGCGTGGCGGTCGAACCAACTTAGTTACCCCACCGACATACTCACAACCAATCGGCGTATTCTTACCGAATGATGCGTATGACAGTGCTCGCCTCCGGCTCCAAAGGCAACAGCACAGTCATCTCCAGCTCTCGGACCCGTGTTCTGGTTGACGCCGGCCTCTCCTGCCGCGAACTCCTCAAGCGTATGTCCGTCGCCGGCGAAGATCCATCGCGGCTCGACGCCATCCTCGTCACTCACGAGCACCAAGACCACATCGCTGGCCTGTCCGTCCTCGCGCGCCGCCTCAACATTCCAGTCTTCCTGACCGAACCCACCCACCGCGCCTGGGTGCGGATGCTCACCCCGCGCACGACGATGACCTACGCGAAGTGGCTTGATCACGTGCAGCGCGAAAAAGAGGCCCGCGCCGCAGCCGTGGCCGCCAGCGCTCCTAACAGCGACCTCGCTGCACAGTTGGCAGAGGAGTCTCAGGTCATCGCCGGCATCGCCGCAGAGGCCGCCACTGATCGCTCCGACGACGCCAACGCCACGCTCGAGCTGCCGATCGACCCTGACGAAGAAGAGCTCTGCGCCTCGCCAACCACACAGAAGCCGGCCCCCACAGACCTTCCCGCGGTCGAGTACTTCCACTCCGGCACCCAGTTTTCCATCGGAGACATCGACATCACGCCCTTCACCGTCCCTCACGACGCTGCCGACCCCTGCGGCTTTGTCTTCGAGGCCGAGGGCGTCCGCATGGCCCTTGCCACGGACCTCGGCTATATGCCTCCGAACGTCAAGTCCGCGCTAAAGCGTATCGACGTCCTCCTGCTCGAATCCAACCACGACCTGGAGATGCTGCGGGACGGCCCATACCCGTGGTCTGTGAAGCAGCGCGTCCTCTCCCGCGTCGGCCATCTGTCCAACGATGCCACCGCCGAATTCCTCCAGAAGGACTACGACGGCGGCGCGACCTGGATCGTTCTCGGCCACCTCTCCGAGTCGAACAACGCCCCCGAACTCGCCCGCCTCGCCGCCGAGCAGGCCCTTGGTAACCACCCCACGCTCCTGGGCAACCGCATCCTGCTGGCCCACCAGGACGCCCCCCTCGGCGCCATCACCCTGTAACTCTGGCATTTACGGTCTCCCGTCCAAACGGAAATATTTTCCCTCAGGAAATCCGTCTTCGACCGTCAAGAGAGTTACTATTCGATGAATCCTTTCCTTTCTTCCCGTTGTCAAACAGGGTAGAATGGAGTCTATAAAGACATGAAAAAACCCGCGTTAGCATTTCCGGCGAACCGCAGGCCGCACCACAGCTCCTGCACCGACCAGGTGGTAGGAGACATCCTCTCTGGATGGCGTTACGATATCTCCGGCCTGTCCCCGGCCATGCGGACTGACTACGAACAGCATCTCACCGAGTGCGGCCACTGCCGCCGCCGCCAGAGCATCGCCCGCACCATCGACGTCCTTCTCATCAGCGTGAGTACGCTCTCCATTCTGGCCTTCCTGCTCGCCGCAGTCGTAATCCACCGGGTCGAACTCATCACTCACATCTTCACCATGCACCTGCGCCTCAGCCAGACCCACGGCATCGCCATCTCGCTTGAAGCAGTGGCCGTAGGGGGTCTTATCATCTCGACGCTTCTCTGGATCCTGGTCGCAATCGCTACGCCTCTACCGGGCTTCCTTGGCGGCATCGTGCAGGAACGCATTCCCGCTGACCTCCGCGAGCGCTTCAGCAAAGATGCTGCCTGAGGCAGGGCCTCGGGAGTAGCGGCTGGCAAACAGGCCTCTTCTCAAGCAAAAAGTAGTTCCACTCGCGGCCGCCCAGATTTGTGTCTGCTCGTTCCTCGTCCCTGATTTGTCATCTGCCTCTCGCCGCGATAGCGTAGAAGAACATCCCATGACCCCCTCCCCTCGATCCGACGGCGAACTTATCCAGCCCCACTCTGCCTCGTCTCCGGCACCCGTGCCGGACTACGAGCGCGAGGTCTCGCGTCCCAACTCCCGTGAACGCGGCTGGAACATCCTCGCCACCCCCGGCACCTACATTCTGCTCGCCATCAACATCGCGGTCTTCGGCTGGATGGTGCTTCATGGCGTCTCTGCCAAAGATCCCACGACTGACCAGCTGGTCCACTATGGAGCGACCAACGCCTACCTCATTTTGAGTGGCCAATGGTGGCGTCTGCTCACGGCGACCTTCGTCCACGTCGGCCTTCTGCACATCGCCACTAACATGTGGTGCCTGTGGAACCTCGGCTTGCTCGGTGAACCGCTGCTTGGCCCGGCAGGCCTCGTCGCTGTGTATCTCATCACCGGCATTGCCGGCAACCTGCTCAGCCTCTTCTTCAATGTGGTCCCGCCCCACAACTACATCGCTGTCGGCGCGGGTGCCTCAGGCGCGGTCTTCGGCATCGCCGGGATCCTGATCGTCCTGCTCTCCAATAAAAAGCTGCCCATACCGGCCTTCGAACTTCACCGCCTGCGTCGCTCCGTCATCCAGTTCGCTGTGCTGAACCTGATTATCGGCTTCGCGGCCAATCTCACCAGCATCGTCAACATCGACAACCACGCCCACATCGGCGGCTTTCTTAGCGGCATGGCGCTGGGAGTACCGCTGGTTCCGCGCATGACCTCCGGCCGCACGCGCTACCTCGAGCGCCAGAAGCTGACCTTCGCTGCGGCCACGTTCCTGTTGTTTCTCTTCGCCTACTTCATTACCAAGCTGAAATAAGGCAGGGGATCGCGCAACGTGTCGCGACAGTTCAGCGAATGAGTTCGCGTCCTTGATTCGGCTTATGCGTGGGGAATAGGGGCACTTCTGCTCATTAGCTCAGCGTCGTCTGGGCAAACTTACGCACCATCGCCAGCAGCAGACGGCGGTCGCTATCAGACAGATGGGCCGAGTATCGCTGCACCTGCGTCAGGAAGCGAATCTCCTCCTCGCCCAGGTTCAGGCCCGACATCTCCTTGCCAATCGTCTCCTCGGCAAAGAACTCCGAGAGCTGCAGGTCGAGCGCGCGCGCGATCTTCTGCAGTGTCTCGAGCGACGGCACCGTATGGCCGTTCTCCACGCGCGAAAGGTAACACCGCAGCAGGCCTGTGCGCTTCTCGATATCGCCCTGCGACATGCCCTTTTGCAGCCGGTATCCGCGGATCGTCGTACCGATATTCATCGAAATCGAGACGGCTTCTACCGCGCCGCTCACCACATCAACAGGGATAGTTTGCATGTCAGCCATTAGCCACAAAGTAAACACCCCGAACGAGTTGGTCAATGCCTATCTTGGGGGGGCCACCGATTCCCGTACCTGCCCAGGTTCATCCAGAGCCAGTTACCCCTTGAAACCTGAAGCCTTACTTGAACCTATGACCCGTTAGGGACCCGACCCGAGCATTACTAAACCGGTTACCAGGTCTGGCAGTCGCATACGTCTGCGCGTTGTCCAACCCACCGGTACACACTGCAAATGTCCTCCGCCGAAGCCACGTAGTCCGCCGCCGCGTCCTCCTCCGACATCTCGACCGTCCCCGTCCACAGCAGCTCGAATCCTCGATGTGCCTCCAGCAACTCCCCCGCCTCCGGGTTGAAGTAGACCAGATCGAGCATGCACGGCCGCCCTGCAAAATCGACCTCGATGCGCTCAATCAACCGTTCCAAGACAGGCGCGGCAAACGGGTGAAACAGATACATCAGGCAAGCGCCCTCAGGAAACACGAACTCGGTCGCGTCCTGGCAGACGATACGCACCGGACAAGCCGCCCGTCCCGCCGCCGTCCACACTGCAACATTGGCCTCAGCGGTCTTCGCCAGAGCGGCGTGCAACTCGACCCCCACCACCTCGCGAAAACCGAACTCCGAGGCCAACATGATGGCCCGTCCCTTGCCGCACCCTATATCGACGAAGCTATAGGCTTCGATTGCCGCGTGGCTCTCATCGGCGATCCAGGACTCCATCGCCCATCGAAACCGCGACGGGGCCATCCCGTAGTAGGCGCTGTTGAATACATCGTGCCTGTGCCCCGAGCGCAGCTCTCCGCCGCCGATCAGCCCGCTGGTATCCACCCCATACCGTGTATCGAACGGATGCAGCTGCGGCATTGGCTCTGACGATGTATCTCTTCGCTGCCACAGCCATCGCCATACTGATGCGAGCTGCATCGTCACCCCATGAACATCCCGCCATTTACGTCCAGTGTGTGGCCCGTAATATAGCTCGCCTCTTCAGACGCCAGAAACGCTACGGCATGGGCGACTTCGAGATCGGTTCCGACTCTTCCCAGCGGGATGGACTGCGCGAAGGACGCCTTCTGCTCCTCCGTCAATACCGATGTCATCGCCGTCTCGATATATCCCGGAGCGACGGCATTTACCGTAATCGACCGGCTCGCGAGCTCCCGCGCAAGCGATTTCGTCACTCCGATCAACCCGGCCTTCGACGCCGCATAGTTCGCCTGGCCAGCCTGCCCCGTCTCGCCGACGACCGACGTGACATTGATGATCCGTCCCCAGCGGCCCTTCACCATCTGCGACATTACCGCCTGCGTCATCAAAAACGCGCCCGTCAGGTTCGTCATAAGGACGTCGTCCCAATCCTTCCGCTTCATCCGCAGCGCCAGAATGTCACGCGTAATCCCTGCGTTATTCACGAGAATATTTACCGCGCCGAAGTGCGCAATCACCGCCTTGGCGCACTCTTTGATCGAATCTTCACTCGCGACATCCAGAGCAAAGGTATGCGCAGTCCCTCCCGCAGCGGTGATCTCGGCCGCGACCTCGCCAAGCTTGTCCAGATTGCGCGCCGCCAGTGCGATCGATGCGCCGCCACGGGCCAGTTCCAGCGCACATGCGCGTCCAATCCCCTGCGAAGCTCCTGTAACCAATGCGATACGACCTGCAAGAATGCTCATGGACCTCCCTGATAACGATGCCACCAGATTATACGGACGCCCGGGACGAAACATCCTCAACTCCATAACGTATTCTGAAGTTCCATGTCAGAGAACGAACGCAAGACGACTGAGACCGATGTATACGCGATCCACGGAGCAGACCCAGAGGTGCTGGCCTACGCCATGGCCAAGTACTCCCGCTCCTCGCTCACCATGAAGGAGTCGCTCGCCGAGATCAGCGCCCAGCGCGCGGAACAGTTCCTCAATACCTTTTACTTCCAGTACGGCCACCGCTCCATCGCCGACCTCGCGCACATCCCCTTCGCCATCGAACGCCTCAGCCTCCTTGCCGCCATCGAACTGGTCGACGAGCAGCGCTGGGACGGTCAGGAGCGTTCCACCCGCTACCAGAACTTTCGCCGGTCCGGCTGGCACACCCCCGACCTCGGCCCCGAGACCCCGACCTTCACCGCCGCCGTAGAGGCCCTCTTCACCGCATACGACCAGGTCAGCGCCGGAATGCTCCAGGCCCTGAAGGCCGCGATTCCACAGCCCGAATCCATGAAGCCCGATGCCTACGAGCGCACCCTGAAAGCCCGCGCCTTCGACGTTGCGCGCTACCTGCTTCCATTGGCGACCAACACCTCGCTCGGGCAGATCGTGAACGCCCGTACGCTGGAGACCCAGGTGTCGCGCCTGCTGACCAGTCCCTTTGCCGAGGTCCGTCAGCTAGGCGAAAAGCTCCGAATTGCCGCAACCGAGCCGGCATGGAACGTGCAACAGACCGCCGCGCAGGTCCTCTGCGAGGAGATCAAGTCGCTAGACACGACCTGCGGTGAACGCGCCGCGGAATCGCTTCTTCGCCCTGTGAAGACCGCCCCAACGCTGGTCAAGTACGCCACGCCGAATGACTACCTGCGCCAGACTCGCAGTGAACTGGCAGCCGCTGCCGCCGAGTTGATGGCCGGCCAGAGCATCGAACCATCGCCCGTCGTCGATCTTCTGGACGACGTTGAGTCGCTTGAGGTCGAACTGGCGACGTCGCTGCTCTATCCGCACTGCCACTACTCTTACCGACAGCTACGCCATCACGTCGCGGCCCTGAACGCCGCCCAGTGCTCCGAACTCATCGGGCTGGGCACAAAGCACCGTGGCCGCCACGACGAGTTGCTGCGGTCCTTCAGCGCGGGCCACGGCCTCCGCTTCGACATCCTCATGGACATCGGCGGCTTCCGCGACATGCACCGCCACCGCCGCTGCGTCCAACTGCTTCAGCCCTACACCGATGTCTATGGCTACGACGAGCCCGTCTGCCCAGGCCAGCCCACGCTCGCCGAGGCCAGGTTAGAGACCACCTTCGCAGCGGCCATGACCGCCGCCTACGCGACCTATCACCGCCTCCGCGACAGCGGCGTTCGCGAGGCGGCCGAATCCGCCCAGTACTGCCTTCCCCTGGCGACCCGCTGCCGCTCCATGTTCAAGATGGACTTCGCCGAGGCCCTCTACATCTCCGAACTGCGTTCTGGGGTCGCGGGCCACTTCAGCTACCGCCGCGTCGCCTGGGAGATGTATCAGGCTGTTGCCAAAAATCACCCCTCACTGGCGAGCTACTTCAGAATCGAAGACGTCAACGAGCCGGTGGATTTACTAAGGCGGTAGCCATATTCGCTTTTTATTTGCTTTTCCCGTTTTGAATGCTAGAATCCGCATTGAAGTTTAACCCGCCTTTTTTTACCCATTCAGGAGAGATATATCGTGGCAGATGACCGAAGCAAAGCAATAGAACTGGCTCTTTCCGGGCTGGAAAAGCAGTTTGGCAAGGGATCCATCATGCGGCTCGGCTCGAAGGACGTCGTGCCGATCTCGGTCATTTCCACGGGTTCGATCTCGTTTGACGCAGCGTTGGGTGTAGGTGGAGTTCCACGGGGACGCGTCATCGAGATCTTTGGCCCTGAGTCCTCGGGTAAGACGACGATCACGCTGCAAATTATTGCAGAGGCCCAGAAGGCCGGCGGTCTTGCAGCGTTTGTGGACGCAGAGCATGCGCTTGACCCCGCCTACGCCGGCAAGCTTGGGGTGGACATCGACAATCTGCTGGTCAGCCAGCCCGACTACGGGGAACAGGCGCTTGAAATCGTTGAGGCGCTGGTCCGCTCGAACGCCATCGACGTGCTGGTGGTGGACTCGGTCGCCGCATTGGTGCCGAAGGCCGAACTCGACGGCGAGATGGGCGACTCCCATATGGGGCTCCAGGCGCGTCTGATGTCGCAGGCCCTGAGGAAGCTGACAGGAACGGTTTCGAAGTCGCGCACCTGTCTCATCTTCATCAATCAGATCCGCGAGAAGATCGGCGTAATGTTCGGCAACCCCGAGACGACCACCGGCGGTAAGGCATTGAAGTTCTACTCCTCCGTCCGCATCGACATTCGCCGCATCGGCGCAGTGAAGGACGGCGACGCTGTTGTCGGTTCACGCACCAAGGTAAAGATCGTGAAGAACAAGGTAGCGGCCCCGTTCCGCGACGCCGAGTTCGACATTCTCTACGGCGAAGGCATCTCGCGCGAGGGCGACGTCCTCGATCTCGCGGTGCTGCACAACATCGTCGACAAGAGCGGCGCATGGTACAGCTACCAGGGCGAGCGCATCGGACAAGGCCGCGAGAACGTCCGCGCCTTCCTGAAGGAGAACAAGGACGTCTTCGCCCGTGTGGATGGAGAGCTGCGGAAGAAGCTCGGAATCGCCGGTATCGCATCTGCCGATGTTCCGCCGGTCCCCGCTGAAGGGCCAACTCAGGCTAAGGAAGTTGTGCGCGGCAAGAAGTAGATCGAACGAGATGTATCAGCAGGAGCGCCCGCAGTTCGCTGCGGGCGTTCCTCTCGTACTTCCGTTGAAGATTTGGGCCGCGAAGGCTCCGTGAACCGGTCATTAGCGCGCAAAAAAAGTCGACGATAATCGCACCCCACACCTGCTCTTTTGCCCGAAAAATCGCATGTCAAGCCCCCAAGCCCCATAACCCCAGTCAACACAACAACATCCGTTTGGCATTTTAGTTTTACTCAAGTCGATATACTGGATATAGAGATCAGAAAAGCCCCGGCATTTGTCGGGGCTGTCGTGTCTTTACAGGAGGAAATGGGACGTAACCCTAATGATTGGAATATTTTGGACGTAACCCCAATGGATGCAATATTTTGACGAGAGGACTCTACGTTATCTTACTGCAATGATTGGACTTATGCGCGGGCAATGAGGGGGATGCCTTCGCTGGATGTTCCGCAAATGGAACACTACGTTGCACCTGCTGCCGGACGCCGAACTAGTGTCCCGGCCGGAATCGGGAGGGGAACCAAATCTATTCGGGTTCGCCAGGGCCGCCGGGACCGCCGGGTGCGCCCGAACCACCAGGTGCGCCGCCCCGATTCATCCGCGAACGGCGATTGTCCCTCTCCTCGGCTTGCAACTTAGTCCACTGGTCTGGGGTGAGCACGTTGCGAATGCTGAGAAGCATCTTGGCATTCGCCTTTTCGAGCTCCGCGCGGGCCTGCGCCGTGTGGTCGATCTGCGCCAGGACCTTGTTCGTGTCCGGCGGGTTGGCGGCGAGCATCGGCTCCATCAGCAACTCCTGCTTCTCGACGTTGGCCCGCAGATCGATCAGCTGGAGACGGCTCTGTTGCAGGATGTCGTCCATGCGCTTCTGCTGGTCCGGGGTAAGCGTCAGCTTCTGGATCAGGTCCGGATTGTGCCACCAGATGCCTGAAGGCCCGAAGCGGAAGCCGGAGCGCATACCCTCGCCCCATCCACCCGGGCCCTGGCTCATCTTCCCGGCGCGCTGGCCCGGACCCATGGGCGGGGACCCGCCGTCAGGCTGCTGTGCGACCGCGAAAGATCCAGAGAGTGCCGCAAAAAGAACAAGAGAGTGAATGGAGTTAGAGCGCATGTTAGTTAGTCCTTTGATCTGAAGTGGATGTTATCGTGGTCGTCCCTGCGGTAGGGTCTGCAAGTGGCTCCATTGGGGAAGGCACATCGGCGGAGACCTTCTGGTCGATGTCGGCGAGCAACGCCTCGTCCGACTCAGTTATCTGCGAAGTTCCAGATGCGATCGTAGTAGTCACAGGAGCGACCGGGAGATGCCTGTGCATGCTGAGCGGGAACAGTGCCGCGACAAACACCACTGCCGCCGCGGCCCAGTAAAGAGGCTGCGAGAGATAGCTGTGCGGAGGAGCAATCGACGACGACCGGCGCGCGTAGGTGTGCGCAAACTCCTGCCGGGCGAAGGAGACCGACGCATCGCGAAAGTTCGAGAGCGAATCGCGCAGACTGCGCAACTCGGCGGAACAGACCGGGCAGGCACGAAGATGTGCTTGTACAACATCAGAGGTGCTCTCGAGGTCGTTCCGGAGTCCGCCTTCCAGTAGGAGTGACGACTCGGCCAGGACCAGGTCGCAGAGTTGTTCGTGAGTGAGATGGATATTCATAGTGGATCCTTATGCGTGGCGTTATGGCGAGCTCGAATGGTGGCGAGGGCGCGATAAAGATGTGTCTTAACTGTGCTGATAGGCAGGCCGGTGATGTTGGCGATCTCAGACAGCTCCAACTCTTCGAGGAAGCGTAGAAGAAACACGCTTCGTTGACGTTCGGAGAGTTGCGCTACGCTCTCCCACACCAGCGCCATCTGTTCGCTGGCGATGAGACGCGACTCCAGCGAGCTGTCGCGATGCGGAACGTGCGACGAGATGTCCGAGACATCCACTGCGGTCTCCGAAACTCGCTTCCAGAAGCGAAAGCGATCGGTGCGGGTGTGGTCTCGAATCAGGTTCAGGGCGATCCGCATCAGCCACGTCGAGATCGAGCAGTCTCCGCGAAAGGTATGGCGGGCCGACCAGGCGCGAACGAAGGTGTCCTGGGTCAACGACTGGGCGACATCGCGGTCGCGGATCGAGATCAGGTGAAAACGGAAGATCCGCTGCTCATACGTCGCCACGATCGAGGACATGTCGTCCAGCGGCGTTGCGGGGGCGTCCTGCGTGACGGAATGACTGTCGGAGGTGATAGCGCGTGAGGACATGGATCGAATGTTTTATCAAGCTCCAGCCGGTTCTGTTCGGCTACTAGGAGAGACGCAAGGGATTGCCCGCAAGACTACATGAATTCACCCATTTATTTCATCTCCAGACAAAGGGAGGTATGCTTTGGGTGCATGCATACCGTCAAGGCGATCTACCCCGGGACCTTCGATCCGCTCACTAATGGACATCTCGACCTGATTGCGCGAGGGTCGAAGATCGTGGACCAGCTGGTGGTCGCGATCCTCCGCAACTCTGAGAAGGGAACGCCATTGTTCACCGTGCCCGAGCGCGAGGAGATGATCTTCGAGGCGACCCGCGGCTTCGGGAACGTCTCCGTCACTACATTCAACGGCCTCCTGGTGGATTTTGCCCGGGAGCAGGGGGCCAAGGCCGTCCTGC
>DATHQG010000364.1:0-10614 GCA_035483075.1 Edaphobacter sp.
CGGCGATCTTGTTCGTGTTCAGGTACTTCACGACCTCTGAAAACTTCGCCGTGCTTCCATACTCCTTGCCGTCGCTGATCACATAGATAATTCTCCGGCGTCCCGCGGGCGTCTTTGCCAATGCAGTCGCCGCCGCCAGGATCGCATCGTTCAGCGTATGCACCTCTCTGGGAGGGTTCTGGATCCCCAGAATGCTCCGGCCATGCGACGAATTGGTGTTCGGATCAATGTAGCTATCCGCATTGTTGTTGATGTTGATGTTCTGCGACAGTGGACCGGTGCTGTAATACACCATCTCGCGACCGGTAGACTTCGAGCGCTCCAGCGCTTGCGTCAGCCGCGCGCTTGGTCCGGCCGTAAAGTCCGTCACCAGCCGCGGCCCGTTGTTGTACGTAAACAGCGCCACCGAATCGTACGCCGTAAACGCCCCCTGCAGCGCACCCAGGGAGTTGTTCACCTTGGTCATATTGTCGAAGCCCAGGCTCTGGTCGATCACCAGCGCCACCGACAACGGAAAGGCATCGGTCGTAAACAGGCTCAGCTGCTGCCGCAAGTTGTTCTCATACACCCGAACATCACGCCACGACAGCCCCGGAACCTCCTTGCCTTTGTTGTCCTTCACCGTGAACGGTATTTCGACAAAATTCACGCCGGTATGGATCACATAAACCGGTCCGTCTCCCGCAGGGGGAATGTCAGGTTCCTTTCCGTCATCGACCTTCTGTGTTGCTGTCTCGGGGAGCTTGTTGGGCACCGCCGTGTCGTCCGAGGTCGAACTGCCCCCAGGCGTAGGCGTGTCCAGCGTCGTTCCCCGGCCCGGCGTCACCGTACCCGCCGGCAGCGCCTGCGGCTTTGGTGCATCGGGAATCGTCTGCGGCTTGGGCCCATCCGGGAGCGGCTGCTGCGGTGCACTTTGCTGCGCCAGCCCCTGTCCCGGCTGTCCAAGCATCATGCACACCAACGCCACTGCCAATACGCTCTTACTCACCACGCGAATCTCCCTTACTACAGCCAGGCTTCCAGCGCCCAAAGCTTTACCGGCTACTAGACTACCAGCGCGCCATCTCCGCCGCCATCCTCATAAATTGACAGCTTACCTCCTTGGACGCACCTTCGCCCCCCAGCTGTAGCACCAACTCCCCCATCGGGCCCCATTTTTTCCGCAAACTCAGCCTCAACTTCGTCGTCTAATGGAGTATGCGCTCTCTCCGCCTCGCCGCCGCCCTTCTCCCCCTTGCTCTCGCCCCCTTCCTCCACGCGCAGGAGGCGCCCTCCCCCGGCGGGCCCCCTCCCGCCAGCAAAGCCGAAGCCCAGCCCGTCGACATAGGTGACGTCCAGACCCTCAAGGTCAACGTCAACCTCGTCAACGTCTACTTCTCCGTCCGCGACAAGAGCGGCTTCATCACCAACCTCCACAAGGACGACTGCAGCATCTACGAGGACAAGGGCCTCCAGAAGACCAAGAACTTCACCCAGGAAAAAAACCTTCCTCTCACCATCGGTATCCTCCTCGACACCAGCGGCAGCCAGATCCACGTCCTCCCCCTCGAGCAGCAGTCCGGCGCCGAGTTCCTCAAGGACGTCCTCACCCCCAAGGACGAGGCCTTCCTCATCTCCTTCGACATTAACGTCAACCTCCTCGCCGACTACACCAACAGCCCCCGCGAAATAAGGCGTGCCATGGATAGCGCCGTGATCAACACCGGCGCCGGCACCGGCTCCGTCACCGGCAACGGCACCGCCCGCGGTACCCTGCTCTTCGACGCAGTCTACCTCGCCGCCCATGAAAAGCTCCGCCAGGAGGCCGGCCGCAAGATCCTGGTTCTCCTCACCGACGGTGGCGACCAGGGCTCGCAGGAGAACCTCAAGACCGCCACCGAGGCCGCCCAGAAGGCCAACGCCATCGTCTACGTCATCCTCCTCGCCGACCACGCCTTCTACGGCGGAGGCTTCGGCAGCATCAACCTCGCCGACTCCGGCGCCCGCGACATGGAGCGCCTCGCCTCCGAGACCGGCGGCCGCGTCATCAACGTAGGCAACAACGGCAAGAAGTTGGAGGAGGCATTCGCGCAGATCCAGGACGAGCTCCGCACCCAATACCTCGCCAGCTACACCCCAACCAACCCCAAGATCGACGGTACCTTCCGCACCCTTAACATCACGTGCCAACCGGGCGAAAAGATCCAGGCCCGCAAAGGCTACTATGCCATGGCCGACGCCTTAGGCCCCGACAACTAACCCCGCACCTCCTCGCGTTGCCTTTTTTCGTCATCCCGCAGGGATCTGCGGTCGCTTTTGCCGTTGTCTATTTCTTAGTTGCGTCCTTCGCCGCAAGCGGAGGATCTGCTGTTGCGTTTAGCCTCACCGGGCCCTACCCCGCACCCCGCAGCCTCAGCCGGTACCGAATAGTCCCCGCCTCGTCCCCGTCCCCATCAAAGACCATCCCGCACTTCTCCATCACCCGCATCGACCCCGGTAACGACGGAAACGTATGCGCGATCACACTCTCGATCCGCTCGTCCGCACGAACATACTCAATCAACGCCCGGGCCGCCTCCGTCGCAAACCCACGACCCTCATACGGCGCCAGGATCCCATACCCAATCTCACACTCTGACGGTCTGTCCGCCTTGGTAAACGCGCCGACCGTCCCAATCAAGGTGCGCCGCCCGTCCGGAGGGACAAACCCCACATAACGCGGCCATCCAAGCTGCTCCGGATGCTCCGCAAGCTGGTTCAGCAGAAAATCGTAAACATGCGGCTCCCAATCGGTCAGAGGCCAGTTCTCAGGAATGACACATTGAATAAGTTCGCCAAGACGCCCATCGCCGTTCTTCTCCGACAGCACCATCTCCGGCGTAAGAGCAATCAGGGAAAGGCGGGCCGTAACGATATCGTCACGCAACAAAGCTGACATGTGAATTCTCCTGAACAGGTGAGTGAAGCAGGAAGGCACAGCCCGGCCAGACAACTCCGGAGCATAACCGCAACACGCTCATCAGATTCAGGCAATCATAGGCAGGCCAAAGTCTAGCACCCATTGCGAATCGACCGGACTCTCTTCACGCGCGTTTCATTTCCACATCAAAAGCGCCAACCCATGTTCAAAGGCCACTTAATGTTCACGTGGCAGTAAGAACGTTCTTCACCATGAAAAGGCGTCGCTTTCGAATGCGCCCTAAATCGAACGACACCATAACGATATGGCTGACGCCTTCCGGTTACCTAACTGTTGCTCGAAGCCGTTGCATGGGGTTCTATGCTGCCGATAGAATTTTAGTCAATTAACTAACCGCATCGCATGTTTTTGCATCATATTCTGCGAGCGGAATACGAGGTGGGAGAACATTTTTCGCCTCACTCCCCGGAAGTCAATTCAAGTACGCAATCGATCCTGCAAGACATCTGGCAACCCTATGGGCCTCTCGATCGATCACGATTCTCTCGGTCAGGACGCTGCAGGCTCCTTGTCTCCTCTGATCTCGCAACCCTAGCTTCACGATGGGCCTCCATGCTCGGCGTAACCACCGAATCTATCCTCGAACAAAACAGTCGCCTCACACGGAGATGGCTGGAGTCGCTGTCTCACCTGTTTCAGGCTGCGGTCAAGTCGCGCCCAGTGATGTGGGTCGTCTTTACCGTCGTCTACGCGGTCCCCACCGTGTACCTGGCTCGCATCAAGTTGTTCTGGGAGGACGAATTCTTCACCTACTACCTCTCCAGAACGTCTAGCTGGCATGACTTACTTCAGGCCCTCGCTACTGGAGCGGACCAGCATCCTCCCAGCTTTTACTACCTCACCCAGCTGTCAACGACAGTTTTTGGCTCAAGCCACGTCATCGTGCGATTGCCTGCGATAGTGGGCTTCTGGCTTCTTTGCATCTGCTTGTATGAAATCGTAAGAGACCTCACGACCCCGGCATGGGCCGCCGTTGCGATGTTTTTCCCTTTAGCCACCGAGTTTTATAACTACGCAAGCGAAGCTAGAGGGTACGGCCTCATGGCCGGCTTCGCAGCTCTCGCCGTGCTCTCGTGGCTGCGTTTAGCTGAGCATCGGAAGCGGACCGTCTACGTTCCGTTGCTTGCCGTCGCGCTCGTGGCTGCTGTCGCAAGCCACTACTACGCGGTCCTGATCGTGATACCTCTGGCTCTCGGTGAACTGGTGAGGACCCGCCACACAAGGAAAATCGACTGGCTGATATGGATGGCCTTTGCCAGCGCTGGCATTCCCATCCTGGCGTTCCTCGGGACGATTCGAAGCGCGCAAGGCTACTCCAGTCACTTTTGGGCCGTTCCACTCTGGTCAGAGGCCTTCGGCTTTTACGAAAGAGAATTTGGTCTGGGTATGTTCACATTATTCGGGGCGCTAGCGGTCAACTTGAGCTTCCGAGCGGTCACACGGACCCGACCCGACTCGCAGTCCGCGCCCTTGAGGGGGCCATCCTGGACTCCTTGGCAAGCAATCGCAATATGTACGCTCGCTGCCGTGCCTTTTCTAACCATATTGCTCGCGAAGTTTGTGACCCATGGGTTCACGCCCAGGTATTGCATCTCCGCGCTCATAGGAGTGACTGCCCTTCTATTTTATTTCCTCTCGCGCATCGCATTCAGGCCGGGTGCCGCCGCGATTGGAATCTTCGCATGCATCGTTGTCTTTTCAATCCAGGCACGCATCCTCAAGGAAAAATATGAACAGGTGCGCGAAGAGACAACTCAGGATGTTAGGAATCTGTCCCGCCTTCCGAACGCGCAGATTGCCGTCATGAAAGCCGAGGACGCGCACCGGCTTTCTTTCTACGCGCCACGAGAGCTCGCGTCCCGCATCGCTTACTTAGCCGATCCCAACTCCTCCATTGCCTTTCTCGGACACGACACAATCGATCGTGGTCTCCTTGATCTGCGGCCCTGGTTCCCCATCAACATCGTTAGGGCAGACTCATTCCTCAATGACAACCATCAGTTTTACGTCTTCGGCGAAACAGACACATGGACCTGGTTGACATTTGAGTTATCGAAATGGGGGCAAACGAAACTGCTGGCGAGGGGCGAGGAGCAAAGGCTTCTCTTTTCCGTGGACAATGTTCGTTTTTCCGCCGACCCCCGGGCGATGCAGAAACAACACGCAATTCAGTCCACGATGCTCTTTGCGACCCTTCCGAAGTACGGCCCCTCCCTCTGTGTCTTGTCGATGGGGCCACACAGTTGTCCCTGAATACGAACGCGCGAGATCGAAGAAAGCATTCGCGAAACCCTTCGAACAGAAAAATACCCAGGTTCGGTCATTGATGGCTGCCACCATAACAGTGCCGGACCAGGCCCACGAGCGCCCAGCAAAATGAGTGCTCGAAGGCACGTTTGGTTCCCGATCGTTGGCAGACGCGTGATCCAAGGCGAAATCACTGAATCTATTGCTTTTGCCTTAGCTCTCACTTTTCTTTTGCCATTTTCTGCCCAAAAATCGCATGTCAAGCCCAAAAACCACCTAAGCCAATACCGGACAACAACTTCCGAGTGGCATTTTAGTTATGCCCAAACCGCTATACTGGATATAGAGATCAAAACAGGCGAACTGCAGTTCACCTCGAAGGCTAACTCGTTTCGCTAGAATAATTTAGCTGTAAACCTTTTGTTATGACGTTTTTGCAGGAGATCACTACCTGTAAGTGATTGATTACAAACAATAAGCGCAGCCAGAGGGGGAGGGAGACCCCACCCACCCACTCGAAGGGACCGCAATGGACTACGTCAATCTCGGAAACACTGGCCTCAAAGTCTCCCGCATCTGCCTCGGCTGCATGAGCTACGGGGTCCCGCCAGCTGGCCCCCTGCGCCCTGGCAGCCATGCCTGGGCCCTCAACGAGGCCGACAGCCAGCCCTTTTTCAAACAGGCCCTCGACCTCGGCATTAACTTCTTTGACACCGCTAACGTCTACTCCACCGGCTCCAGCGAAGAGCTCCTCGGTCGCTTCCTCAAAGCCAGCGCCAAGCGCGAAGACACCATCATCGCGACCAAGCTGAACGGCGTCATGCGCGATGGCCCCAACGGCAAGGGGCTCTCCCGCAAAGAGATCTTCTTCGAGCTCGACCAGAGCCTGAAACGTCTCGGCACCGACTACGTCGACCTCTACCAGATCCACCGCTGGGACTACGAGACTCCCATCGAAGAAACTATGGAGGCCCTCCACGACGTAATCAAGGCCGGCAAGGTCCGCTACATCGGTGCCTCTTCCATGTACGCCTGGCAGTTCGCCAAGGCGCTTTACATCGCTGACCTGCACAACTGGACGCGCTTCGTCTCCATGCAGGACCACTACAACCTCCTCTACCGCGAAGAAGAGCGAGAGATGATAGGCCTCTGCAAGGCCGAGGGCATCGGCGTCATCCCTTGGAGCCCCCTCGCTCGCGGAAGACTCACCCGTCCCTGGCAGTCCGAAACTACAAAGCGCTCCGAAACCGACCAGTTCTCCAAGGCCATCTACACCAAGACCGAAGACGCAGACAAGAAAGTAGTCGGCCGCCTTGGCGAACTAGCCGAAACACGCAACATTCCCATGGCGACCCTCGCCTTGGCCTGGATGCTGAGCAAACCCGTCATCACCTCACCCATCGTCGGCGCCACCAAGCCAAATCACCTCACGGACGCAGCAGCAGCACTCTCGGTCAAACTCACTCCCGAAGAGGTCGCCGCCCTCGAAGAACCCTACGTCCCCCACCCAGTCCTCGGCTTCAGCTAGCGTCTTGCATAAGGGCACGGCTTCAGCCGTGCCGCAACAGCGCAACCCCGGCGCGGCTTTAGCCGCTGAGGTACCCACGATGAGCAAGAGAAAGCACAAATGCTAATACCTTCAATCGATCTAATGGGCGGCCGAATCGTTCAGCTCGTCCAAGGGGAAAAGCTGAAGCTCGCCTTCGACGACTTCGAATACTGGATTGAACGCTTCGCAAAATACTCCATGGTGCAGTTGATCGACCTCGACGCCGCAATGCGCCAGGGTGAAAACCGCAGCCTCATCGAGATGGTCTGCAAGCGCCTCCCCTGCCAGGTAGGCGGAGGCCTCAAAACAGCCGCCGACGGCAAACTCCTGCTCGAAGCCGGCGCAAAGCGAGTAATCTACGGCTCCAGCCTCTTCGGCCCAGCCGAACCCGGCGAACCCCGCCGCCACAAGCTGATCCGTCTCGAATTCGCCGAAGACCTAAAGAAAACCCTCGGCGAAGAAACACTCGTCTTCAGCGTCGACACAAAAGCAGGCAAAGTAGCCGTCAAAGGCTGGAAAGACTCCGTCGACCTCACGCCAGAAGAAGCTGTCACCTGGCTCGAAGACTACTGCGCCGCCTTCCTCTACACCCACGTCGACACCGAAGGCACCATGCAGGGCTTCCCGCTGAACGTAGCGGCAATCCTGCGAGCCTGCACCGCAAAACAATTAATTGTCGCCGGTGGAGTCAAGGAAAGCAGCGAAATCGACGCTCTCGACGCAATGGGAGTCGACGCAGTGGCCGGTATGGCCGTCTACTCCGGAGCAATGGAGGCATAGCACCTCAAAGCACATACAGCGAATTGCAAAACGAAACGGCGGGCGAGAACACAATCCGAAAATAAGTTGTTGCCTGTTTCTAATCAGTGTCATCCGTGCAAATCCGTGTTAAGTCTTCAGCAGGGAAGCCGCACTGACACACCGGCCAGCTGCAACTCAGCCTTCAGCTCCCGCGAATCCGTCACGCCAAAGTGAAAGATACTGGCCGCAAGCGCAGCGTCCGCCTTACCCCGTCCAAAAACCTCAACAAAATGCTCCGCCGTCCCCGCACCACCTGAAGCAATCACAGGAATCTGCACCGCCGAACTCACCATCGCGGTCAACTCACAATCGAAACCCGACCGCATCCCATCAGTATCCATCGAGGTCAGCAATATCTCCCCCGCACCGCGCTCCTCCGCCTCACGGACCCAATCCAGGACCCGCAATCCCGTGGGCTTGCGGCCGCCATTCACGTAGACTTCAGCATCCTCCGCCCCAGCAGTTCCACGCCGAGCATCGATCGCCACAATAACCGCCTGCGCCCCAAAACTCCCACCAATCTCCCCAATCAACTCTGGCCGCGCGATTGCAGACGAGTTGATACTTACCTTGTCCGCCCCCGCATCAAACACCGCCGCAGCGTCCTCCGCCGACCGAATCCCTCCCCCCACAGTAAACGGCACAAACAGCGTCGCCGCGGTCCGCTTCACTGTATCGAGCAGCGTCCCCCGTCCCTCATGCGTAGCCGTAATATCCAGCAGCACAATCTCGTCCGCCCCCGCCGCCGCATGACGATGCGCCAGCTCCGCCGGGTCCCCCGCATCAACGATGTCCACAAACTGCACACCCTTCACCACCCGGCCACCCCTCACATCGAGACAAGCAATCACCCGTTTCGTCAGCATCTAAAGCTCCAAAAAGTTCCTCAGGACCTGCAGTCCAACCGCGCTCGACTTCTCCGGATGAAACTGCACTCCCATCACATTCTCCCGCTCCACAACCGCAGCAAATGCGCCTCCATACTCCGTAATCGCGGCAGTCGCCTCGCTAACCGGAGCGCGCCACGAATGCGTGTAATACACAAACCCGCCGTCCTTGACCCCACGCAGCAACCGCGAATCCATCCCCACTCTCTCCAGCGAGTTCCACCCAACATGCGGCGACTTCAGTTCTGCCCCCTCAAACAGAACAGGGAACCGTTCACATCTTCCAGCAAAGTGCCCCAACCCCGCAATTCTCGGTGCCTCTGTCGAACCTTCAAACAACCACTGCAGCCCGACACAAATCCCCAGGAACCACGCGCCCTTCGCCACACTCTCCCGCACCGCCTCCGTCAACCCCAACTCCTGCAACAAAGACGTAGCCTGAAAGTGCCCCACCCCCGGGAGCACCACCTTCTCCGCCGCCCGCACCACCTCAGGGTCCTGCGTAACCAGCGTCTCCGCGCCCAAAAAATTCAGTGCCTTCACCACGCTCGTCAGGTTTCCCGCCTTGTAATCAATGACGGCGATCACAACAAGCCCTTCGTACTCGGCAGCATCTCCCGCATCCGCTCGTCCCGCGAGCACGCCCCGCGCAGCGCCCGGGCAAACGCCTTGAAGATCGCCTCGATCTTGTGATGATTGGAGCGACCGTACATCGTCTTCACATGGACATTCGCCTTTGCCCCCCGCGCAAACCCATCGAAGAAATCCGCCAGCAACTCGCTCTGAAAGTCCCCGACCAACCGCACCTTCACCTTGTCATCGACGACATAGGCGACCCGCCCACTCAAATCCACTGCTGCGACAGCCAGCGTCTCATCCATCGCCATCACAAAATACCCGGCGCGCATAATCCCTTTCTTATCGCCAAGCGCTTTGCCAAACGCCTCGCCCAGCGCAATTCCGACGTCCTCGACGGTGTGGTGTTGATCGACATCCAGATCGCCGGTACACTTCAGCGTCAGGTCAAATCCACCATGCCGCGTAAACAACTCCAGCATGTGATCGAAGAACCGGATCCCCGTTGATACCTTGTAAACACCCCGTCCATCGACGACTAGCTTCAGCGCAATCTGCGTCTCGGTCGTGTTCCGCTTGATCGTTGCACTCCGCGTGTTCTTGGCCATTATTCAAACTCCCGCGCATCGTCACTTGTTCCAACGCTCACCGCAGATCTGACAGGTTCCCATCCAATCTCATCGAGCGAAGCACGGAGCGCCTCCAATCCGCGAGTCACGTGCTCTTCCAACCCAATCGTGATACGCACGAACCCATCGCAACCCGGATCAGTCGACCGGTCCCTTAGCAGCACTCCATGCCCGCGCATTGCAGCTACAAGTTCCTTATGCTTTGGGCCAATCTTCATCAGCACAAAGTTCGCAGCGCTAGGGAAGTATGGCACGCCCAGCTCGGCCAACCCGCCCATCATTCGTTCCCGCCCAACGCGCACCTGTTCAACGTACCAAGTCAGGTAAGTCTCATCTTCAATCGCGACCGAAAGACAATCTAGCGCTATACCATTCACGTTGTACGGCGAACTCACCTTCCGCACATACTTCAACAGCTCAGCATTCCCCGCTAGCATGCCGATTCGTAGATTCGCCAGACCATACGCCTTGGAGAACGTCCGCGCCACAATCAGATTCGGCACGGTCGCCAAATCGCTCATCACCGAAGCCCCATCAAAGTGGTAGTAAGCCTCATCTACCATCAGCACCGCGTGTGGGGCCGCCGCGGCAATTGCCAGCAGACGCTCTCTGCTTACCACCGCTCCCGTAGGATTATTCGGTGAAGCCACGATAATCAGCTTTGTGCGCTCCGTAATCGCCGTAATAAATCGTTCGAACGGAAACTCCAGCGACGGATCCGACTGTACCTTTCGCAGATGCGGTGTCATCATCTGAGCGCTCACGTCGTACATAAAGAAGGAGGGCGTCGCGATCAGCGCTTCATTCTCCGCCTCCAGGAACGCGCAACACATCAGGTGGATCGCCTCATCCACACCGTTGGTCAGCAGCACCTGCTCAGCGTGCAGCCTAAAGTGTTTCGCAACAATTCGTTCCACCGGCTCCCGCTCGGGGTACTTGGTCAAGTCCTCCGCAGTCACCGCGCGA
>DATHQG010000365.1:0-9738 GCA_035483075.1 Edaphobacter sp.
TTCTGCAGCGGAACCAACCGTGTAAACAACCTTCACCCGTTCCTTCAATAGGTCTGCCATCACGCTGTAGTCCGAGTCCTTGTCCTTCCCCCCAAGAATCAGGTGAACTCCCTTCGGAAACGAAGCCACCGCCTTCATCGCCGCGTCCACATTGGTCGCCTTCGAGTCGTTGTAGTACTCGACATCATTGAACTTCCTCACCAACTCCAGCCGATGTTCCACCGCCCTGAATCCTGCCACCGAAGCCCGAACGCTCTCCGCCGGAATCTTCGCCAGCCGCGCCGCACAAACCGCAGCCAAAACATTCTCGACGTTATGCGCTCCCTTCAGATGGATCTCGGAAACCGGCATCACCGGCTCCGTTGCTCCACCCTCCTTCTCCACCCACACAATCACGCCATCGCGCACAAACGCACCGCGCCGAACGGCCTTCTTCGCACTGAACCAGAACACCTCGCTCGTCGCCCGTGCCGCACACATCTGGGTCACGCGATCGTCGGCATTCAACACCAGGAAGTCGGTCGTGTTCTGCCGCGCGAAGATCCGCTCCTTCGCCGCCACATAGCTCTCAAAGCTCCCATGACGGTCCAGATGGTCAGGCGTAATATTCAGGACCACCGCGATCCACGGATGAAACTCCTCCACCGTCTCCAACTGGAAGCTCGACACCTCCAGCACACTCACCGTCTCCGCCGTGCTCTTCGCCACCAGGTCAATCACAGGCAAACCGATGTTCCCACCCACCAACGTCGGCACACCAGCGTCCGCGAAGATCTTCCCCACCAGCGTAGTAGTCGTCGTCTTGCCGTTCGACCCCGTAATCGCCACCACCTGCCCCTGCAGATACCGGCTCGCCAGCTCCAACTCCCCAATCACGGGCAACCCGAACGCGACCACCTGCTTCACCTCAGGCGTATCCATCGGCACACCTGGCGAGACCACGATCAAGTCCTGCCGCCGGAACGTCAGCAGCCCATGTCCTCCGGACTCGACCATAATCCCCGCCTCCAGCAGTGCAGGGATCTCCTTCTCCAGCGCCACCGCGCTCCGCGTATCGCTAACCGTCACCCTGGCCCCCTGCGCGCGCAGAAACATCGCCGCCGACAAGCCCGATTTACCCAGCCCCACCACCAACACCCGCTTGTTCTTCAAATCCATCATGCATCCACAGTCTCACCGGAGCTTCAACGTAGTCAACGCAAACAGAGCAAATACCAGCGCCATAATCCAGAACCGCGTAATCACCTTCGACTCCGACCATCCCATCAACTCAAAGTGATGGTGCAGCGGAGCCATCTTGAAGATGCGCTTGCCATTCCTTAGTTTGTAGCTCCCCACCTGCAACATCACGCTGATCGCCTCCAGAATAAATACCCCACCAATAAACGGCAGCAGAAGCTCCTGCTTGATTACAACCGCTACAGTCCCAATCGCCCCGCCCAGAGCAAGACTCCCCACATCGCCCATAAAGACCTCAGCCGGATGCGCGTTGTACCAAAGAAATCCAATGCTCGCCCCCACCATCGACCCGCAGAACACAGTCAACTCGCTCACCATCGGCATCCGTTGCAGCTCCAGATAGTCGGAAAACACAACATGACCACTGACGTAAGTCAGTACCGTCAAAGCGCCCGCCGCGATGATGGTGCATCCGATCGCCAGCCCATCCAGCCCATCGGTCAGATTCACCGCATTGCTCGCCCCCGAAATCACAATCATCACAAAGAACACAAACGGCACAAACACCAGCCAGTGCATATGCGGAATATGCCCCATCCACTCCCAAACCAGGTCCGGCCTAAACCGCTTGGCAAACGGCACCATCAGACGAGTCGAATATCCCCCACGCGTCTCCATCACCACAAGCGTCACGGCCACGGCCGCACTCGCTACAAACTGCAACCCAAGCTTCGCCCGCGCTGTTAGCCCCTGGTTCCTCCTGTGCACCACCTTGATGTAGTCATCCGCGAATCCAATCGCTCCAAACACGAGCGTCGACAGCATCACCAGCCAAACATATGGATTCGACAGATCAGACCATAGCAGCGTAGGCACCAGAATCGAAATACAGATCAGTACGCCGCCCATCGTCGGCGTTCCACTCTTCTTCTGGTGCGACTGCGGCCCCTCTTCGCGAATATACTGCCCAATCTGAAACTCACGCAGCTTCTCAATTACGTATGGCCCGATCAGCAGACCGATCAGCAACGCCGTCAAGCTCGCAAACACCGTGCGAAACGTGAGATAGCGAAAGATACGAAACAGTCGGAAGTAGGGAAACAGCTTTTGATACAGCAGCCAATAGAGCAAAATGTTCCGCCTTTGCCCACAGAATATGCCGGTTTTGCGCTGTGAGTCAGGGTTATATTAACAGCCTCGCCCTCGGAACTCCTGTACTTATCTCACCCGATGAACCAACAACATGAACCGGTCCGCCTCAGCGCCCGTGCTCTGTCACAGCCCGCTTTCCAGCGCAAAGCAAAGCGCATCGGCCGCCATGGCAAGCTCGAACGCGAGATGAGCATGGATGTCGGCGTCCTCCGCTTGCCGAAGAAGCTCGGTCGCGACCGGGAACAGATCTGCCCCCTTCCCTCGTTTTTCATTCGCAATCTTTTCCAACCGGCTGTCCGTCTCCACAATCACTTTTTGCAGCCATTCCGGAGTAGGCGGTGCCACCTTTTGTCTGTGCTTATCTCTCGCCGCATACAGTCCTGCCAGCGAAAGATGCTCCGCCGCTCTCAGTATTCCCAGCGCCCCCAAAATGAGCTTGTTCTCTGCGTCTTCCTTCACCGCCTGCTGGTACAGCTTCACCCCTCGCTCGAGCAGGCCCCTTAGGTCTTTGCCGGTACCTTTCTCCATCAGAGAAATCACTACCGAAGCCCGCTGCATATGATGAAAAGCCGTCATCAACCCATAGTCCGCGGCATAAACTACCCTCGGCCTGACTACTTGCGTGACCCTCTTCGCCTTATGCTTCTTGACGGCCTTTCGGATCGCATTGACCGCGCGCTTGGTTGGCCTGGTCATCGTTTTGGATCTAGTGATGGCACTGCCTTTACTCGATTTCACGTTCTTACGGACTACGTTCCGTGTTGCCATAGCCAGACACCTCTCTGCAAAACATATTACTGAGGACCCGCCGCAATAATTGTGAATACCTTCTCAAGCCGTACGCCACGAGAGGCCTTCAACAACACTACGTCTCCTGCGCGCACGTTCGCAACCAGCCACTCTCCAGCTTCGTCCGGGCCGGGAACAAACAACCCCTCTATCCCGGCCCTCTCAGCTGCCCCAACCAACGCCTCAGCCGCCCCGCGCACCCCCAGAACGAACCCCACCCCACGCTCGGCCATTCGCAATCCGCATGCAGCGTGCAGCGCCTCCGCCTCCGGCCCAAGTTCCAACATCTCGCCCGCGACAACAATGTGCCGTTCGCCAGGAATCGCCACGAGCGCATCCACCATCGCATTGAGCGCCGCCGGGTTTGAGTTGTAGCAATCATTAATCAACATCGCCCCACGCCACTCCAACACCTCGCCGCGCTTGTCTCCCGCCCGCATCTCGCCCACTGCCGCCGCACACTCTTCGAGCCCCATCCCACTCCGAAGCCCAACCGCGATCGCCGCCAGCGCATTCGGAACGTTGTGCCTCCCCAGCATCTTCAGCTGAACACTGGCGCGTTCACCCTTTGCCTCAATGGTGAACACGACACCCTCGGCTCCCATCTCGGCTACATGGACGGCCCGCACATCGGCCCCATCACCCATCCCATAAAACACAGCGCGGGCACCAAGCCCTCTGCCAAACGAAGCCACATACTCATCGTCGAAGTTCAATACCGCCACCCCGTCCTTCGGCAGCGCTTCAATCAACTCATACTTGGCCCGCGCGATCCCCGCCATCCCATCTGAGAAAAACTCCAGATGCACCGCCGCAACGTTAGAGACCACGGCCCAATCCGGCTCTGCAATCTTCGCCAGCGCAGCGATCTCCCCAGCATGGTTCATCCCCATCTCGATCACCGCGACCTCATGCTCATGCTCCAGCTTCAGCAACTGCAACGGCAGCCCGAACGCGTTATTCAAGTTCCCAGCCGACTTCAGCACCCTGAACCTTACCCCGAGCACCTGCGCCACCGCTTCCTTTGTGGTCGTCTTCCCCGCCGACCCAGTCACTCCAATCACCCGCCCACCCCACTGTCGTCGCACTGCATGGGCAAGCTGCTGCAGCGCTCGCAGCACACAATCATCACAGTCCGATACCTGCAGCAATCGCTTCTCGTCCACCTCTGCAGGCACGACCCATCGATTACTCACGACCGCAGCAACAGCTCCGTTCGCAAGCGCCGCCTCCACATAGTCATGCCCATCCAACCGTTCGCCGCGCACCGCAAAGAACAACTCCCCCGCACCAATCGTCCGCGAGTCGATCCCATACCCCACCGCCTGCACCAGCGTATCGAACTCACCGTCCGCATGGATCCAATCCGCGACCTGCCCCAATGTCAGCTTCACGCAATCTCCTTCAATACTCCAGCAGCCACCGAAACGTCATCGAAGGGCACAGTCCCGCCCTTCAATATCTGCACCTTTTCATGCCCTTTCCCTGCAATCAAAACAATGTCCCCCGCCCGGGCCGAACGTATCGCAATCTCAATCGCTCCCGCACGGTCCTCTTCAACAATGCAGGTCGTCCCCGTCTCACGCACCCCAACCAACGCCTCCTCAATAATCGTCATCGGCTCCTCACTTCGAGGATTATCGCTAGTAAGTACCACTAGATCGCTTCCCTCGCCCGCAGCGCGTCCCATGCGCGGACGTTTCGTTCTGTCCCTATCGCCCCCACACCCAAACAAGGTGATCACCTTGCCACCGGACACTCCCACCAACTCCTGCGCCAACGCAATTAAATTCCGCAAAGCGTCGTCCGTATGCGCATAGTCCACCACCACCGTAATTCCTAGCTCATTCGCCACCGTTTCGAACCGCCCCGGCACGAGACGTAGCTTGTCAGCGGCATCTGCGATCTGCTGCAGGCTCAACCCACGGGCCAGCGCTGCACAGGACGCCGCAAGCAGGTTGCTCACGTTCACTCGGCCAATTAGGGAGGATCGCAGCTCCACAGTTCCCATCGGCGTCTCCCAGTCGAAGGTTGTCTCACCTGCTCCGAGCATCACGTTCTCCGCTCGAAACTGAGGGACCCAACCATAAGTACTCTTCAATCCATAGGTCCACACCTCACTGCATCCGGCAGCCGACTCCTTTATAACTCCACCGTAATCATCATCAAGATTCACCACAGCTATCCGAGGCGGCGGGGCCCCAACCCCCTCAAACAACCTCTTCTTCGCGGCAAAATACGCCTCCATCGTCCCGTGATAGTCCAGATGGTCCTGCGTCAGGTTCGTAAAAATTGCCACATCCACGGGCAGTCCCCATACCCGCTCCTGCTCCAGCGCATGCGACGACATCTCCATCACCGCCTCGGTCGCCCCCGCCTTCACACCGTCTGCAAAAATCCGCAGAGTATCGGAAGCCTCCGGAGTCGTATGCGGCGAAACCCGCACCTCGTCCCCGATATGGGTCTCAATCGTGCCAATAAGCACACACGTACGCCCCACGCTACGCAGCATCGCCTCCAACAAAAACGCAGTCGTCGTCTTCCCATTCGTCCCAGTCACCGCGCTCAGGGCAAGCCTCTGCTCCGGATGTCCCATCACCGTCGCGCTTACCTCCGCCAGCGCTCTTCGCCCACGCTCCACCAATGCCGTCGCAATATCGGCATGCTCCCGTCGCAGCTTTCGAAACACCTCACGCGAGTCCGTCACCACTGCCGCCGCACCCCGCGCCACGGCCGCTTCTATAAATCGGTTCCCGTCCGTCGCCTCACCACGCATCGCAACGAACACGTCCCCCCGCGCCACACGCCGCGAGTCATACTCAACGCCATCGACCTCGACCGAAGGGCCCCCACATTCAATCGCACTAAGCCCTGCGCACACCGTCTGCCAATTCATATAAGTGTGATGCTAGCTGAGACAGTGCTCCTGTTGCAGAAAGGGCCTCTATCGAGTAAACCGCACGACGATCTCAGTCCCCGCCGGCACCATCGTCCCCGCTACCGGCACCTGCTCACGAGCCAACCCGCTCCCGACAGCCTGCACCCGCAGCCCCACCGAGTCCGCCCGCTCCACCACACTCCGCAGCGCCGCCCCTTCAAACGAAGGCACTGGCACCTGAAGGCCCGCATTCACAACGACCGCACCCTTCCCCTTCACCTGCCCCGCAGGTACCGGCTTCGGGGGCGACACATGCTCAGACTTATCGTCGGCATCCGCAATCACCGAGTTCGTCCCGCCATTCGCATGGAAATCAGCCACGACCTTCGCCGACAGAAGGTCCTGCGTCCCTTGCATCCTGTCCACGTTCCTGGAAGCCACCGTTGTAGCCGCAGTATTTGCCGAGGTGCGCAGCGGGTCGTCCGCGGGCAGGCTATTCACATCATCAAACATCGCATTCAGGTCAGCTGCGTTGTCCGAAGGAGCATCATCAACCACGTCCTTCTGCGACACAAGCATCTCTTTCTTTGTCTTCAGTGGCTGATCATGTGGCACCCCGAGATACTCCAGCACCTGCTGCGCCACCTCAGCAAACACCGGCGCACTCACCGCCCCTCCGTACTTGCTCGCTCCCACAGTCGGCGTATCGATCACCACCGCAACCGAAATCGCCGGACTACTCACAGGAGCAAATCCCGCAAAGCTCGCCACCAGCTTCGTATGCGAGTACGTGTGCGTCGCCACATCAATCTTCTGTGCTGTCCCCGTCTTCCCGGCCGAGCTGTAACCGTTCAGCGCCGCTTCTTTGCCCGTTCCCTCTACTACAATCCCACGCATCATCATCCGCATCTTGGCTGAAGTCATCTCGGAAATCACGCGGTGCGCCCCGTCCGGCAGCGTGACGGGCAACTGGTTCGAAGGCCGAAACGCGGCAGGCCTAAGCCGCGGATCGCCTTTCATCTCATCGGTCGACTGCAGCAGCACATGCGGTGGCATATACACCCCACCATTCGCAATTGTGCTCACCATAGTCACAAGTTGAACCGGAGTAACTCCAATCTCCTGCCCAATCGCCATCGAAAGAATGCTGGTCGTCCCCCACTTCTTCGGACTGCGCAGCAGCCCCCGCGTCTCACTCGGCAGCTCGATCCCCGACCGGTCTCCAAAACCGAAGCTCCGCATATAGTCGTAGAACCTCTGGTTCCCAAGCTTCAGTGCCATCTTCGCGGCGCCCACGTCGCTCGACTTCTCCAGCGCATACTGCACAGTCACCCGCCCTAAGTGGCCATCCGACCTGTCATCGTGCAGCGTACGCCCATACATCGTCAGCGCGCCGCCCTGACAGTCCACAATATCTGTCGGCTCTACACCGGCCCCATCCAGCGCTGCCGAATACGCCACCAGTTTGAACGTCGATCCTGGCTCATACACATCACTCACCGCGAGGTTCGTCAACACACTCGCATCCATATGCCGCGAATCGTTGGGATTGAATCGCGGCGAAACCGCCAGCGCAAGGACCTGCCCCGTATGCGGGTCCTGCACGACAATCGTCCCATGCAACGCCTTAACCTTGTCCACCTGCGCATCCAGCGCCCGCTCTGCCATGTATTGAATGTTCGCGTCGATCGACAGCACCAGGTTCTCACCTGGCATCGGCTGGCTTTCCTCGCTGCCAAGGACGTGCCGTTTTGCATCGACATTCGTAGACATATGCCCCGGCTCTCCGTGCATGTCCTCGTCGAACTTCTGTTCCAGTCCGCCCAACCCCGAATCGTCCATCCCGACATATCCCAGCACCTGCGCCGCCAGGTCATTATTCGGATAGAACCGCTTGAACTCCTTCTGGAAATAAACGCCCTTCAAATTGAGCTCACGCACTCGCTGGGCCGCACCCGGGTCGAGCCGTCGCGCGACCCACGCAAAGTTCTTCGACGCATTGAACCGCGCCAGCATCTGCTGCTGCGAAGTAAAGTTGTCCTGCGGGTCCGCATGCACTATCTCCGCCAGAATCTCGGCCGCACTCGCGCGATTGTCTCCCAGCTCCGATGGCACCGCAAACACGCTGTCAGCCTGCACCGTTACCGCCAGCTCGCGCAGGTTGCGGTCATACATCATTCCCCGCCGCGGAGCCACTTCGAATGTCCTCTGCTGCTGCATCGCCGCGCGCTTCACGAAGTCCGAGTGCCGCACCACCTGCAACCACCCCAACCGCGCCGCGATCGCCGCCGTCCACGCACAGAAAAACAGCGCCACGTAGGCAAACCGGATCCTCCGTATCGGAGCGGTCAACGTACCGAGGTCCCCGGCGAGTTTTACTCGCTGGGGTGGAAACGTCTGCCGTGGCGCCTTATCCATTCCATCCCTGCTTCATCGTCGAACTGTGTGGTGCTGCTACTGGACCATCTGGGTAGCGGGAACACTTGCCTGCGCCAGCACAGCAGCATTCGGATCTCCACCCTCCGGCCGCACTACCTGCCCAGGCTGAGGTTCATTCAATCCAAGTTGTCTGGCCACTCTGTCGATCCGCCCGGGATCAGTCAGCTGCGCCTCAGACAAACGCAGCTGCCGGTTCTCCTCTTGCAGCTGCTCCACTTGTATCTTCTGCGCCTCAACGTGATATCCAATCTCGATCGCCGAAAAGTGCTGCCATACGTACACCATCACCAGCACAAATAGCACGCTCATCATGGCGGTGAACGTGCGCATCTCGCGGCGCCGCTCCGGATCGTCCGCCTTCACAATGCGGCTGTTGTCGATGTGCTTGGTAAAGTAGACCTCAGGCGTCGGTCCCCGCCGCGCGCGCCGTTGCGTCTCAAACAGCTCACGGTTGCGCGCTGTCAGCGACTCCGCACGACTCTGCGTCCGTCCCCGCGATCCCATCATTTCTAACTGTTGTCCTGCCATCGCTGAAGCTGCCATAGCGCACCTCACTTGCCTTTACCTGCCCAGGAACTCTACCTGGGCGAATCCTTGTACCCCTCTCCAAAAGTACGAACCGGGCCGGGATCGCTATTGGAGGTGGGATTGGTATTGCAGAGTTGTCTTTCGCCTGAAAGAAGGTGGGACAACCCCGGCCCGATCACTTTGCTGTCACATGTCTCTCAACCACTCGACTAAATATGTGACTAAATCCGCTACAAAAATTCTTACACCAATCGATACTCCGCTCTGGCGTCGTACCCTATTCCCTATTCCCTATTCCCTGCTTCTCAGCCGCCCGCATCTTTGCACTTCGCGACCGCGGGTTACGCATCTGCTCCTGCTCCTCAGCCACAACCGGCTTCTTCGTCAGGACCTTCAAAATCTTGGCTTGCCCAGCCTCACGAAAGGCGTCTTTCACTAGCCGGTCTTCTAAAGAGTGGAAGCTGATCAACACCAGCCTTCCTCCCGGCTTCAGCAGAGACCCCGCGCTCTTTAGCAGCGATTGGATCTCTCCCAACTCGTTATTCACTCGAATCCGAAGTGCCTGAAAGGTCCGTGTCGCCGGATGGATCTTGTCGCCTTTCATTGATGGGGCCGCGGCCGATACGATCTGGGCCAATTCCGCTGTCGATCGTATCGGCCGGGCCCTAACAATGGCTCTGGCGATTCTCCGCGACCTCCTTTCCTCTCCGAATTCGTAAATCAGGTCGGCGAGTTCGTTTTCGTCTTCCTGATTTACCACTTGCTCGGCCGTC
>DATHQG010000366.1:0-10310 GCA_035483075.1 Edaphobacter sp.
AAAAGTTTAGATAGGAGAAGGTTATGGGACATATGGGAGCAGGAGGGCCGCAGGGGCCGCAGCCGTTGCCGGGAGTCGCGCATGTTGTGGCGATTGGCAGTGGCAAGGGTGGAGTGGGGAAGACGACTGTTGCTGTGAACCTCGCGGTGGCGCTCGGGAAGATGGGGTACAGGGTCGGGCTGATTGATGCCGATATTTATGGGCCGAATGTGCCGATGATGCTGGGGGTCTCGCGGCAGCCGAATATTGTTGGCGAGAACCGGATTGAGCCGATTCTGTCTCACGGCGTACGGTTTATTTCGGTGGGGCTGATCTCGCCTGGCGACAAGCCAATGGTGATGCGGGGTCCGATGTTGCACCAGATCATCCGGCAGTTTCTGCAGCAGGTCGAGTGGGGAGAGCTGGATTTTCTGATTGTGGACCTGCCTCCGGGGACGGGCGATGTGGTGATTTCGCTGGTGCAGACGGTGCCGCTGACCGGGGCGGTTGTGGTTTCGACGGGTTCGGGTGTTGCGTTGCAGGACGCGAGGAAGGCGCTGGAGATGTTTCATCAGGTGAAGGTGGAGGTAATTGGCCTGGTGGAGAACATGTCGCAGATGACGCTGCCGAGCGGTGAGGTGATCGACGTGTTTGGTGCGGGCGGGACGGAGCGGACTGCGGCGCAGTTTGGGCTGGAGTTTCTGGGGGCGGTTGAGCTTGATCCGCAGATTCGCGAGGGTGGGGACAAGGGGCTGCCGGTGTCGCTGGCAGGGCCGGAGTCGACGCTGGCGAAGGGTTTTTATGAGGTCGCGAGGAAGGTCGCGGAGAGGGCTAAGGAGATCGCGTCTAAGAGTGAGGACGTGCTGGAGATCAGTTAAGTGATTTGCCTGGTACAGTCCTTTTGTTCTGGCCTCCGGCATGCTTGACGGCTGGCGTAGAGTTAAGAGATGGAGGGACGAATGGCGGATGTAGAACGAGTCACGGCGCGGCAGCGGGCCATTCTGACGGCCATCATTGAGAGCTACATCGAGACGGGTGAGCCGGTGGGTTCGGGGACGATCGCACGGCTGCAGATTGGGGAAGGTTCGGGGCTAAGTTCGGCTACGGTGCGCAATGAGATGGCGGAGCTGGCGGACGAGGGTTTGCTGGAGCAGCCGCATACTTCGGCCGGTCGAGTGCCTACTGCGCGGGCCTTCAGGATGTATGTGGAGCAGTTGAGCGGAGGGGCCCATCCGAGGATCAATGGGGCACGGTTGTCGGCGCTATCGCGGTCGCAGATTGACCTTAGTTTTCAGGGGGTTGCGGGGACGCAGGCGGTGCTGGAGCGGACGTCGCATGTGTTGGCGACGCTGTCGAGCGGAGTGGGTGTGGCGATCGCTGCGGCGGCGGACGGGGACATGTTGGAACATGTGCATTTTTCGCGGCTGGCCCCGGCGCGGGTATTGGCGGTGGTGGTGACGCGGAGCGGCCTGGTGCGGGACCGGGTGCTGGCGCTTGATAAAGATTTGACTGTGAGGGAGCTGGAGGTCGCGGCGAACTTTTTGAATGAGCACTTCCGCGGGTGGAGCGTGGAGCGGGTGCGGGCGGAGATTGCGAGACTGGTGGAGCGGGAGCGGAGTGAGTACCAGAGAATGTTGAATTCTGTGCAGCAGCTTTGGGTGAAGGCAGTGCCGGACGCGCCGGTGCAGACAGTGTATGTCGATGGGGTGGCGAATCTGGTTGGGAGCCAGGAAGATAGCGAGCGGCTGCGTGAGGTGTTGACGGCGCTTGAAGCGAAACAGCGGCTGGTGGAGCTACTGAATGCTTACATTGACGCTCGACAGGAGAGTGTACGGGTGGTGTTTGATCTGGAGGAGCATGCTCCGGAGATGTCGGGGCTGGTGTTGATTGCTGCCCCGGCGCGGATGGGTGCGGAGAGCCGCGGGACGGTGGGGGTAATTGGGCCGAAACGGATGCACTACGAGAACACGATGAACGCGGTGAGCTATATTGCTCAGGTCTTTAACCGCATGCTTGAGCCGGGAGAGTGATTTTTTTCTGGGGCGGTGGCGGGCGGTTTTTGTATTTTAAGTGGCAAAGCGAACCCATCTAGCGACAAACCGGATCCATCTGACAACAAAGCAAATCCTTCCGGGCAGCGAGAAACTTACCCTCTGGAATGCGGATGCAACGACAAGTCAGTGAGAATTCGGCAGAAAGATGGTGGTACGGTGCCGATGTGATAGAGGGTTTTCAGGATGAATGGTAGAGAGCGATTCGCGCGATGGGCCGGGATGGTCGACAATAGAAGAGGTACCACCATGAGGAGCAATAAGCGCATGCAGGACGAGATGACCGGACGGGAGACCCTGGAGCCGGAGATGACTGGCCCAGAGGTTGAATCGGGCCGCGAGATAAGTGAGACGGGCCCCACACACGCGGAGCTCGAGCAGGTGAAGGGTGAGCGGAACCAGTTGTTGGATCGGCTGGCGCGGCTGCAGGCGGAGTTCGACAATGCGCGGAAGCGTGAGGTGAAGGAACGGGCAGATTCGCGGGACTATACGATCTCAAACACAGTCGAGCCGTTTCTGAGCGTGATGGACAACTTTCAACTTGCCCTGAAGGCGGATGGCACGAAGGAGCAGCTTCGCGCAGGCGTCGAGTTGATTCTGAAGCAGATGGAGGACGCCCTGAAGGGGTTGAATGTGGTGCCGGTGGAGACGGTGGGGGCACAGTTCGACCCTCGAATCCATGAGGCGCTGGGGAGCATCGAAACAAAGGAGTTTCCGGACCATCAGGTGCTGGAGGAGATCCGTGCAGGGTACAAGATCCGGGACAAACTGCTGCGGCCGGCGCTAGTGAGGATCGCGGTGAATTCGAACCAGGTGGCCGATTAGGCCGGGTATACTTGCAGAAAGGGAACATTATGAGCGAAAACAGCTTGCCAAAGGTTGCGACCAAAGGGAACGACACCCGCGACTGGGGCCATCGGCCTTCTGCTCCACCGAATTATCGGCCTCCGGCTCCGGTGAAGGTCCCTCCACCCACGAAGGGGAAATAGCAATCTGTGCCGCAGGGACTACAGACGCTCGTTGCGCTCCTCGTCCTTCTTCCTGGATTTGTGAGTGCACGTATAGCCCGGTCACTGAGTGCGCAGGGAAAGCAATCTGAACTTGATCGTGTGATTGAGGCATTGATCTTCAGTTTTTTCACTTATGTGGTCTACATAGTTTTTTTTGGGACGAGCATGCCCATCGAAGCATTGCCGCCGTACCAAATCCATCGCTGGCGAGTGGTCTTTCTGGCAGTGGTGGCTTGTGGGCTCGGAGTGCTTTGGGGATATGTTCATTCGAAGGACATTCCTCTGGGATTGCTCAGGCGGTGGAGATTGACTGAGCGAACGAGTCGAGAGTCGGTATGGAACGATGTTTTTTCGAATGTGGAGGGTACGGCCCAAGTGGGTCTCCATGATGGACGTAATCTGATTGGCTGGATTCGCAGATATTCGGATTTAGAGGGTGAACGGTCTTTGTTCCTGGAGAAAGCATCATGGGTACAAGAGGACGGATCGACTGTAGAAATTGATGGGAAGGGAATTCTTCTCACTGATAAAGCTGAGATTGAGTATGTGATGTTTTTGAATAGCGGTTCCAGTGAACGATAAGCGCAACTTTGCGTGACATATTTTTAAGCAGTCTCGCAGGGTCATTTGATCTAATTGAAGTGGCCAGGACGGCAAGACTCGCAGTGAGGGGCAAGGCAGGAGATGGCAACGGCAAACGTGACTAAGGTTGATTACTACGAAGTATTGAGTGTTTCGCGAGACGCGAGCGACCAGGAGTTGAAGACCTCCTACCGGAAGCTCGCGATGCAGTATCATCCGGACCGGAATCCGGACGATCCCTCCGCGGAGGCGAAGTTCAAGGAGTGCAGCGAAGCTTATTCGGTGCTGAGCGATCCTGAGAAGCGGGCCGCTTATGACCGTTATGGCCACGCTGCGTTTCAGAATGGCGGCGGGGGAAATCCATTTACCGGCGGTGGGTTTAGCGGGAATGTGGACCTGGGGGACATCTTCGGTGATTTGTTTGGCGAGATGTTCAACATGGGTGGGAATGGCGGACGCAGGGCCACGCGGGTGCAGCGCGGACGCGACCTTCAGTACGACCTGACGCTGGAGTTTGAACAGGCGGTCTTCGGGGTGGAGAAGGAGATTACGATCCGGCGGATGGAGACTTGCACGGACTGCAAGGGGTCGGGTGCTGCGAGAGGCAAGGCCGCGGTGACTTGTACGCAGTGCGGAGGACGCGGGCAGCAGAGGTTCCAGCAGGGGTTCTTTTCGGTGGCGCGGACCTGCTCGGCATGCGGCGGAACGGGGACTCTGATTGTTGACCCGTGCACCACGTGCAGGGGCGAGACGCGGGAGCAGACGGAGCATAAGATCCTGGTGAAGGTGCCGGCGGGTGTGGAGCAGGACACTCGGATCCGCTACTCGGGTGAGGGCGAGTCAGGGAAGTTTGCCGGGCCGGCGGGTGATTTGTACGTTGTGCTGAACGTAAAGGCGCATAAGTTCTTTGAACGCGATGGAGACGATCTGCATTGCGTGATGCCGATCTCGTTTCCGCAGGCGGCGCTGGGGACTGAGCTGGAACTCCAGACACTGGATGGGCCGGCGACGATCAAGGTGCCGGAGGGAACCCAGAGCGGGAAGGCGTTCAAGCTGAAGGGCAAGGGTGTGCCGCACCTGAACTCGCATGGGAAGGGCGATCTGATTGTGGAGATCCGGGTGCAGACGCCGAACAAACTGAACAAGGCGCAGAAGGAGTTGCTGAGGCAGCTGAGCGAGACGATGGTGGTGGAGAATACGCCGCAGTCTCGTGGGTTGTTTGAAAAGGTCAAGGAGATGTTTAGCTAGACGAGTTTCTTTGATTCTTCCCTTAGTAGCAGGTTGCTCCCGACAACCTGCTACTAAGTTGAGATAGTTTGAATTACGCCCGCTTCCTGCGAATCAACGCGCCCGCAGCGCTGATCATGCCGGTTCCCAGCAGCAGCAGCGAACCCGGCTCGGGAGTCGGCGAATTATTCTTCGCAATCCCAGTAAGCCCGCCAGAGAAATCCAGGCCTTGATAGATTGAGCCGGTCTGCTCAACATCAAACGTGAGAACAATATTTCCCGTCGTATTGTTGTTGAGGATGGTGACGAATGCAATCTGCTGAAGGGCAGTAAGTGTATAGGGAACAATGCAGTTCGGTTGCCCTTCTGCGCAGTGAACGTTTGTGCCAATTTCCCCGAATGGAACGATCTGGATGTTATTGACCAGTAAATCCGTAGTGTCGTCGGCCATGATCGTCAGAGGATTATCGAGGAACGCATAGTCATTGGCCGTGTTAATAGTGAAGGAATATGTATAAGTATAGGTCCCGTTCGGATCATAGGTCCCAGGGCCCTCGCCGCCGGTAGGCCCCGAGTTAGGATCAATCGACACCCATTGCGAACCACCAGTGGGAAGCGTCCAAACGGCACCGGTCGATGGCGTTACATTGGAGGTCGGACCCGCAGCCGTATAAGGGGCCGGGCCGCCTCCAGCGTAACCGACTGTGTTGCTGTTAACGGCCCCGCTCCCAGCCATGCTGTTGAGTGAGATCGTGTCCGCCGACGCGAACGATGTTCCAATAACCAGTACCGCTTCCAAGGCAAAAAGCTTTGTACAGAGATTCATGTGACATCCTCCTGAAGCCGAATCCGCCGTTAGGCGTTTCCTCCAGGGCCCACTTACTATATCGAGCAAGCATTCTGATACCGGTTGTTTCTATCTCCGACCGGATTTTCTCAGCGGGCGGTCACAGATTCCCACAAGTTCTAACGCAATTGGATTGCCAAAGTGGCATTCAATCTAATCAAATGGATATACCCGACCAGAAGTTGCCTATATGCAGCACTTTGCAAGCAAGAGAGTACTTTGGAAGAAAAAAAGGTCGCCAGCCAAACTTTGCGGCTACTAATTCCTTTTGACTTCCAGACTCCGACGCAGCCATTGCGCGCTGGCAAGTATCGCGTCGTCCACGAATCGAACAAGATCCTTCGGTTGGAAGGATCCGGTTCGACCGGAGGGTTTGTGATCGCCCATGATTCGATTTAAGCTCCAGGCCCGGACCACGATGCATCGTGTCGATCGCTACTATGACTAATATGACCTGCGTCAGGTGACACCATCGGCCTCGAATGCCAGAAGAGCCGCGCCGAAACGTCGAGCCTCGTGACGAGAGACAATGAAACTCCTCGAGCACAATTTGAGCTGGCATTGAATTCAGTACCGAAACGCTGAATCAAATGAATCAGTGAATCAAGGCAGCTTTGCTCTTTAACGGGTGCGAGTTTTTGCGATACAGATCGTCTACTTAGGTCAGATGTGTCGAGGCGATGGCGATGGCCGGGATGGCTACGGTTTCGGCGTGGAGAATGCGCGGGCCGAGGCTGACGGGTCGCCATTGATGCTGGCTGAAGAGGGAGATCTTTTTGGACGTCCGGCCGCTTTCGGGCCGATGGCGATGACGTGGCGCGGTTTCTGCGCGGAGGGAGAGGCCGTTGATGATAGGTGGAAGAGATTTGCAAGCCAACCATCGCTCATACTCAAATCCCGCATCTAACGGCAGATGAGCACGATTAGAAAAGCGGTCCTCATTGCCCCCCTCATCTTTGTTACCGCAGGCGTTCCCGGGTTCGCGCAGCACCAAAACGATAGCGCCTACTACAACGGCATGCGGCACGGCACGCAAGGCGGGAATTACTACAACAGCCATGATCGCCCGTACCACGATGACCACCGCCATTACCAGCAACCGAAGCAGGGTGGCATTGGGCCGGGTAAGGGTGCGCTGATTGGCGGGGCCAGCGGCGCTGCGCTCGGTGCGGTCTTCGGCGGCGGTTTGAAGGGCACGATCGTTGGTGGCGCGGCCGGTGCCGGCATCGGTGCAGTCATTGGCCAAGCCGCACAGAATAATCGCAACAACAACTACCGTCCCCACTAGACCTTAGAGATATAAGAAAAGGAACGAACATGCGCCTGGTTAATGCAATTGCTCTCGGAATTACGCTCGCTGCTACTCTTACTGCGAGCGGGCAGCAGCCTAAGTCTCCGGTCACTATTACGCCGTCAGCAGACTCGACTGCACCGCATAACTGGACTACCGAGCAGATCCTTACGTGCACGGTCTCCGATTGTTGGCAGCTTGCGGGGAGAAACGAAACTACGTTCTTCGACATCATCCAGCAGCTTGCGGAGATCTCGGCGCAGACGCGTGGGCTGACTCTGCCTGACAATGCCGCTGCCGGCCAGCGGACTGGCGAATACATCAAGGCGAAGGCCCACACGGACCATGGTCAGCTTCTTTATGCCATTGTTGATGCCGCTATTCGGAAGATCGGGACGCAACCGGCGGCTGCTGCCACCAAGTAGTTAAGTGAGACAGGTTGAGGCGATTGCGATGGCGGCGATGGCGGCGGTTTCTGCGCGGAGGATGCGCGGGCCGAGGGTGACCGGTTGCCATTGATGTTGGGCGAAGAGAGACATTTCTTCCGGGGTCCAGCCGCCTTCGGGGCCGATGGCTACGGCGTGGGTGATTCGCGAACCCACGTCCGAGAGTTCGGATCCTTCGACAGGCTCAGGGCAGGCGGTGGGACACCCGGTTTTGCAGCGCTCCAGTGCGGCAGTGAGGGTGGTGGTTTGTTCGGTTTCGCTGAGGAGGATACGTGTCGGGGAGTTTTCCTGTTCGAGGGCTTGCTTGAGGGCGATGGGGTCGGCGATCTCGGGGACGTCGGTGCGGCGAGATTGCTTGGAGGCTTCGAGGGCTATACGGCGCCAGCGTTCGGCACGCTTGAGAGCGGATTGGGCCAGGTGTTTTTCGGTTCGGCGGGCGAGGATTGGCGTGATGCGTGCGATGCCGAGTTCAGTGGCCTTTTCGATGGCCCACTCCATGCGGTCGAACTTGAATACGGCCAGAAGGAGATGGAGGGGAAGGCCGGCGTCGGAGGATAGCTCTTCGTGGAGGAGGAAGTCTACTCTTTGTTCGCTGACGTTAGTGACCTCGGCGCGGTGGAGGAAGCCGTTGGAGACGATGTCGTAGACCTGGCCGGGGACCGCGCGGAGGACGCGAGCGAGATGGGCGGCCTGGTCGCCGGTAAGGGTGGCGGTAGTGTTGGTCCAGGTGTCGGCGATGAAGCGGCGACGGGTCATGCGTTTGAGTTTAGTTGGTGGGCGCGGATACCGGACTCGGTGTGGACGTGGCGCTGGAGGCGGCTTCGCTGGCGCGGCCGATAAGCACCTCCTGCTGGCCCTGATGATAGAGGTCGACGTTGAGGACGGCGGTGCGGCGGTGGTCCCAGGTTTCTTTGGTGACGGGGAAGTGGAGGAGAACCATGCCTTCGGCAGATTGGCCAGGGCTGATCATGGTTTCGCGTAGAAGGGGTTCGGATGCGAGGGGCTTGAGCTCGGGGAAGGAGGTGTAGACGTTGTCGAGGTCCTGCTTTTCGACGGCGCTGGTGGTGATCTCTTCGCCTTCGGCGGTGGTGAGGGTGGCGGTGAAGTCCTTAAGGAAGAGCGGGAGGTGGAGGCGGTCGTCGATGCGGAGAGTGGTGAGGACGTAGAGATCGTCCTCGGCGTGCTGGTTGGCCACGATGATGGAGTCGGACCTGAAGACGGTGTGGGCAGGATAGATGGCGGTGCGGGTGATGGTGAGGTCAGCGGTCTTGTGCGGAGTGAACTTGAGAACGAGAGCGAGAACGATTCCGAGAATAAGGAACGCCAATAGAACCGGCACCAGCAGGTTGCGTCGGGCGGGTTGGGCGAACTTGAGATCGGACACTTGCATGAGCATAGCAAGGTAGAAGTGTTTTCAGGAAGGTTAAAAGAGGGAAAACTTCAATTAATATCTGTAAGTGTTTGGTTTGTAAGCGCTGATCTACGTCGTGATACGGCTGTGGGCGGGGTGCTGGATCATTGTGGAAGAGGGATGGACAGTGGTTAGTCCTTCTGGACGGCGTACTCCTCCAAAAAGACGGTGATTAGGGCGGCGGTGGGGACGGAGACTAGCGCGCCGACGATGCCCGCAAGGGCGGTCCCCAGAAGCAGGGCGACGAGGACTGTGAGACCCATGAGGTTAACGCTGGAACGCATGATGCGGGGGATGAGGACCGCATTCTCGAGGTTGACGTAGATGAGGTAGAAGATGAGGACGCCAGTCATCTTGGTCCAGGAGTCAAGGGCGGCGACCAGAGCGGCGATGACGATGGTTATGACGCCGCCGGCGATGGGAATGATGTTGAACAGACCCATGAGGAAGCCGAGGAGGACGAAGTAACGGACGTGGAGGAGACCAAAGACGATGGTGCTCGTGACGCCGAGGATGAGCATCAGGGTGCCCTGGCCGACGAGCCATTTGCTGACCTTGCGTTCGGCCTGCTTGAAGGTGTTGTTCAGGCGGTGGCGCTGGGTGGCGGGAAAGAGGGAGAGGAAGAAGCGGTAGGCGTATTCGCCTTCGAGCATGAAGTAGACGCAGAGGAAGGTGGCGGTGAGGATGTCGAAGAGGTGGGAGAGCCAGAGTGGCAGCGACGTGAAGAGGTAGCCGGCGGTGGTGTCGAAGGCCCCGATGGCGCGCTGGGCGATGGCGTCAACGCCAAACCTGTCGGCGAAGGGGACCCTTTTGAGTTTGGCGACGATGTCGGGAATGCGCTGAGGCAACTCGTCGGAGAAGCTGCGGAGATCGCGTAGGACCGGAGGGAGGCCGGTGGTGAAGAAGAACGCGAGAACTACTGCGACAGCGCCGATGAGGAGGACGATTGCAATCGGGCGTGAGGGACGGTAGCCGCGAATGTTGAGCTGCGTGATGCGGGTGACGGCGGGCATGAGAACGACAGCGAAGAGCGCGCTGACGTAAATGATCATCAGCTCCTTCTGCAGGGCCCAGGCGAGCGCGAGGAGGAGCAGGACGGCGATGCAGAAGAGTATGTGGCCGCGGACCGCGGCGCGGGAACGCTTCTCGTAAGGGGTGAGGTCTTCGGGTAATGAGTTGGTCAGCCGCGTTCTCCTGGGATGCTGACTGTTGGATGCAGACAGTGTGCTCTTTTGCAGCCGGGGTGCGGGAGTGCGCAGTTTGAGTCAGGGCCTGGTTTGAGGCAAGCCAAGCAAGAGCGCGTCGATGGTCTGGTCGGCAGTGAGATTTGCGGTGTCGATGGTGAGGTTGGCGAGGCGGCGGTAGAGGGGATGGCGTTTGTTAAAACGGAGCTGGGCGGCGGCGGGGTCGGCGAGGACAGGGCGGGCTATGTCCTGCAGCATGCAGCGGTCGAAGAGGGTGGGGAA
>DATHQG010000367.1:0-6542 GCA_035483075.1 Edaphobacter sp.
TTTAACGTCGAAGTGACTCCTCTCCCAAAAAACCGCGCCATCGAAGACCATGTCATCCTGAGCGAAGTCGAAGGACCTGCCGTCGCCCAATTCACCCACCATTCAATCGAAGCGCAGTCACCATCGACAAAATCGCTTTAGCCTTACAATCCCTCCATGAACTCAACGGACAAGCCCGCCGAGCAGGACCCCCGAGTCTACTTCGCTGCAGAACGGACCTTCCTCGCCTGGATCCGCACTGGCCTCGGCCTTATGGGCATTGGCTTCGCCGTCAGCCGCTTCGGCCTCTTCCTCCGCCAGGTCAGCGCCCTCGAGTCCCATGTCCCCGCCCGCACCACTGGCCTCTCCCTCTGGTCCGGAGTAGGGCTGGTCGCCCTCGGCGTCATCGTCACCCTCAGCTCGGTCCTCCGTCACATACAACTGGTCCACCAACTCAGCTCCGGCACCTGGCAGCCCGGCAGGGTCTCCCGCGATGCCGTCATCCTCGGCCTCATTCTCGCCGCAATCGGCATCGGCATGGCGATCTACCTCATGCTGGTCCGCTAAAAAAATGCCCGTCGCAAAACTCACCATCGAGCTCGAAATCCCCCACGCCCAGTCCCTCAAAGACCGCCGTCAGGTCCTCCGCTCCATAAAAGACAAGCTCCGCCACGGCTTCAATCTCTCCATCGCCGAACTCGACGACGGCGTCGTCTGGAACCGTGCCACCCTGGGCATCGCCGCCATCTCCTCCTCCACCAGCTATCTCACCGGCCAACTCCAACAAGTTGACCAGGCCGTCCACCGCATTGCAGCGACCTTAAGCGCCGAAGTCCTTGATTCTTACGCCGAAATCCTCCCCGAATAGGTCAAAAAATCATCAAAAACCAACCCTGCCGGCACACTTTTCCTCTAAAATCTCCTGTTCGCGTTAGGCGGAACGCCGCAACTTTGATATCCTCAACCGTTCGCCCTAGTCCAAACTTTATGCCCGAACACAGAGCCAGAACCTACCACCGCAACCGAGTCGCCAACACCTTCTCGGAAGAGATCGGTGCCATGCTCGAAGGAGAGCTCTCCGACCCGCGCATCGCCCCAAGCTATGTCACCGACGTCGTCCTCGCACCCGGCGGCAAGTCCGCCCGCATCTTTGTCGCGGTCCACGGCAATGAAGAAGAAGAGGCCTCCACCCTCGAAGGCCTGACCACCGCACGCTCTTACATCCGCTCCCAGCTTCGCGACCGCATGGGCGTACGTCACGTCCCCGAGCTCACCTTCGCCATCGACCGCTCTGAAAAAATGACCGGCCGCATGCAAGAGCTCCTCGACCGCACCCGCAAACGCGAACAGAAGCGCGTAGCCGCCGAACCCGCTCAGCAGCCAGTGACAGCCAAATCATGACTCCTAAGACTGAGCTTTACGAACCTCGGCCGGCGCTCAAGCCAAGCCAGGCCCGCTCTCATGAGAGTCAAATCGCCGCTCTGATTGCGACCTTCCGTGCTCACCGTCGCTTTCTCCTCACCTCGCACGCACGCCCCGACGGCGACGCCATCGGCTCCGTCCTCGCCCTCGCCGAGGTGCTCGACCAGCTCGGCTGTCAGGTCGACATCGTACTCGCCGACCCGATTCCCACCACCTACAGCACCCTCCCAAATCTGGATCGTATCCACCACACAGCCTCCGCAAACGACGTCGACCCCGACCGCAACACCCCCGCAATCCTGCTGGAATGCGACGGCATCGACCGCACCGGCCTCCTAGGTCTAGAGGGCCGCACCCTCATCAACATCGACCACCACGCCAGCGGCCGCCCCTTCGCCTCCATCAATTGGATCGATGAGCACGCCTGCGCCGTCGCCGCCATGGTCTACCGCATCGCCGTCGCCGCCAAGGTCGACATCACGCCCTCCATGGCCACCGCTCTCTACGCCGCCATCCTCTCCGACACCGGCGCCTTCACGTATTCCAGCACTACCGCAGATACGTTCGCCCTCGTACACGATCTAGCCGCCCACGGGGCCAACCCCAGCCAGATCGCCCGCGACATCTACTTCTCCAACCCTGCCAGCAAGATCCGCCTGCTTGGTATTGCTCTCTCCAACCTCCAGTGCGACGGCAACCTCGCCTGGACCTGGGTCACGAGCGAAGATATGGATCGTATCGGCGCTGTGGCCGAGGACTGCGAAGGCGTCGTCAACTACCTCATCAGCATCGCCGGCGTTGAATCGGCTGTCTTTCTGCGCGAGGTCGCAAGCCAGTTCCGCCTCAGCATTCGCAGCAAAGGAAAGCTCGATGTTGCCCAGATTGCCGAGCACTTCGGTGGCGGCGGCCATCGCAGCGCCAGCGGCTGCACCCTCGACGGCCCGCTGGGCGTGGCCACCGAGCGAATCCTCACCCAGCTACGGACAGGACTCTGTTAGCCTTGTCTCGCTCCGCAAAGATACGCAAAGATAAATGAACGATAGTCAACAGCCCACCGCGTCCAGCGCAAGGAACCTCCACGCAGCCACGCTGTGGGTTCGCCAGAGGCTGCCGACTTCAGCCACAGTGCGTGAGTTTGTCGTCCTATTCGCCGTTACCATCTTCCTCCTGCTCTTCGGATTGGTTCCGGTCTTTGGCGGCGACCAGCTTGGTCTGGTCGGCGCCGACGAGCCAAGATACGCCCAGATCGCCAGAGAGATGCTCACAGCGCACTCCGACGCCTGCCACGCAGTCAACGCCAAGATGGTCCCCCGCAGCCTTCGCGCTGAGGACATTCGCAACTCCTTCCACTGCATCGCAGGCGGAACCGTTACGCCCATCCTTTACGGCAAGCCCTGGCTCGAAAAACCCGCCCTCTACTACTGGCGCGCCATGAGCTTCTTCAAGGAGTTCGGCGTCTCCGACTGGACCGCGCGTCTTCCCTCCTCCTCTGCCACCCTCGCGCTCGTCATCCTCATCTTCCTGCACATGCGGCGGTTCCGCCCTGGAGGCCATCTCGACGCCGCTCTCATCACTGTCTCTTCCGTAGCCATCGTCAGCTTCGCCCGCGGTGCCTCCACCGACATGCAGCTCGCCGCCCCCTTCTGCATCGGCATGCTCGGCTGGTACGCCTGGTACGAAACCGGCAAGAAATTCTGGCTCTTCGACCTCTACTTCTTCGGCGCCGCCGCCACCCTGGCCAAGGGCCCCGTCGCCCCGTTCCTCGCCCTCTGCATCATCCTGCTCTTCGCCGGTCTGCGCCGCGAGTGGTCGCTTCTTCGCCGAACCATCTGGTGGCCCGGCGTTACGTTGTACCTCATCATGGTGTTGCCGTGGTACATCGCCGTCCAGAAGCGCAACCCGACCTTCTACAGCGTCTTCTTCCTCGAGCACAATCTGGAGCGCTTCGCCACCAATCGCTTTCAGCACCACCAACCATTCTTCTTCTACCTCGTCGTCCTCCTCATCGGCCTCATGCCCTGGACCGTGATCGCCATCCGGGCCCTCGCCGACGCAATAGAAGTCTCCATCGCCGAGTGGAAGGTCCGCCACAACCCGAGCCGCTATCTAGGCCACACCCGCGCCGGCGACGCGTTCCCTGAGTTCCTCGTCCTCTGGGCCCTCTTCCCCATCGTCTTCTTCTCCTTCTCCGGATCGAAGCTCCCCGGCTACATCCTTCCGTCCATCCCACCTCTCACCATCCTCGCGGCCGACTACCTCAACCGAATCCGTCGTGAAGGCCTGCCGAAGTGGCTGCTGTGGTCCCACGCCGGACTCTGCGCAATCATGGTCTTCGTTCTCGTCCTCGCCCCCCAGCACATGAAGTACGAGACCCTCGTCCCTTCTGTGCAATGGCTGATTGCCGCCGCAGTCGCTGCCCTCGCGTTTGGGGCCGTTGTCTTCCTCATCGTCCGCCGCTGGGGACTCTCCCAGGTTTGCAATGCGACCCTGGTTCCTGTCCTGGCGTCCCTTGTCTTCCTTCTCGGCTTCCACGGCAAAGAGCTTGACATCAACTACTCCGCACGTCCCCTCGCCCGCGAAATCCAGCGCGAGGCCCCCGATGTGAAATTGGTCGCCACCGACTCCATCAAGCGCGACATGGACTACGGCCTGGCCTTCTACCGCAACGAGCCGATGGTCCACTACGACACAAACGGCGTCCCCGACGCTGAACACGTCCTCGTCATTCGGGCAAACGACACCGCCGACCTCGACCGCTGGCTCACCGGGCGCGTCTACGAGCCGCTCTTTCTCTATGAATCGCAAGGCCTCGAGGTCTACCGGGTCTACGCGAAGCCGTAAGCGACCCGATACTCACCAGCATCATCACTTACCCATACCCACTCAAATTCCTATAAGCTCAAACGAATACTTCCAGAGGGTATGACAGTCGCGACCCAACTCGAGATACTGGACCTCCGCCATTTTTCGGCCAGGCAGTTGCGCCCTCTGCTCGAAACCGAGTCACGCGTCTGGGAGCAGCGGTTGCGTTGGAACTACCAGAGCTCCACCGAGCTCCTCCTCCAATACCTCGACTCCCGCATCCTTCCCGGCTTCGTCGCCCTCGACCGTGGGCGCATCTGCGGCTTCACCTTCTGCGTCTACGAAGGCCAGAAGGCCGTCGTCGGCGACGCCTTTGCGATTGCGACTGAGCCGGCGCAAGTCATACAAATCACGCAGATCCTTCTGCACCACCTGCTCCAGCTTCTCCAGCATTCCCCCACGATCCAGCGGGTCGAGTCGCAGCTTCTCCTCTACGACGCAGGTTCGATCGACGGGCCCTTTCTCGCCTCCGGCTTCACCATGTACCCCCGCCTCTTTATGGAGTACGACCTCCCGCCTCACCTTCCCGCACATCCGTCGGACCTGCCGCCCCACATCGAACTCCTGAGCTGGTCCGCCGACCACTACCAGGCGGCCGCCGAACTGATCCACGAGTCTTACCTCGGACACATCGACGCCCGCATCAACGACCAGTACTGTTCCCTGCACGGCTCTCTCCGCTTCCTACACAACATCGTCCGCTTCCCCGGCTGCGGCGTCTTCGATCCCGACGCCTCCTGGGTGCTTCGCGACAAAAACAACGGAGCGCTCATCGGAATGCTCCTCTGCTCACGCGTAGCCGGCGACGTCGCCCACATCACGCAACTCTGTGTTGCAACACCCTATCGCGGCCAGCGTCTAGGCCTGGCGCTCCTGGAGCACTGCATCCACCACCTCGTCCGCTCCGGATTTGCCGCAATCACCCTCACCGTAACGGAAGCCAACCATCAGGCCGTCAAGCTCTACCAGGACTCAGGCTTCTTCGTCCGCCATCGCTTCGACGCCATGGTTCTCGATAAGTCCTGATCAAGCGTGCTCTGAAAACTTGACAAAACCATCTGAAGAGAACGCCCTCGGGCGGCACTGCACCGACAAGTCCAGGCTTAAACCCCACAAATTGAATACGTTACGCGCTTTTGGTAGAGGAGGGGAGACGCCCACGTCACACACTGCCTATAATTTGGGCATGTGCAGAAACATCAAAAACCTCTTCAACTTCGATCCGCCCGTGACCGACCAGGAGGTCCGCAACGCCTCGCTGCAGTTCGTCCGGAAGATCAGCGGCTTCAACAAGCCCTCCAAGGCAAACGAAGCCGCCTTCAACGCGGCAATCGATGAGATCACCGCCGTCTCAGCTCGTCTTCTCCACTCGCTCGAAACCACCGCGCCGCCAAAGGACCGCGAAGAAGAGGCAGCCAAGGCAAAGGCCCGCTCAGCCGAACGCTTCGGCACTGCCTGACTCTTTTTGTTGTCATTCCGCACCCTGAGCGAAGCCGAAGGGGGAGGAATCTGCTTCTCGTCTCCCCACCGCCCAACGCTACTCCACGTGATAGTTCGGGGCCTCGCGCGTAATGATCACGTCATGCACATGGCTTTCCCGCAGTCCCGCATTCGAAATCCGGATAAACCGCGCATTCGCCTGCAGCTCCGCAATCGTCGCGCACCCGAGATAGCCCATCCCCGAACGCAACCCGCCGACCAGCTGATAGACCATCCCTTCCAGCGGTCCACGATGTGGCACCCGCCCCTCAATCCCCTCCGGCACAAACTTCGCCAGCCGGTTCGAGTTCCCGTTCTCCCGCGCCGTCAGCGAAGGCCTCTCGGTACTCGCAGCGTCCTCCATGTCGTCCTTGCCCTGGAAGTACCGCTCACCCGACCCCTGCGCCATCGCCGACAGCGAGCCCATTCCCCGATACGCCTTGAACGACCGCCCTTGATACAGAATCGTCTCTCCCGGACTTTCATCGACACCAGCAAATAGTGACCCCATCATCACTACGCTGGCGCCCGCGGCAATCGCCTTCGTCACATCACCGGAGTACTTAATCCCGCCATCGGCAATCACGGGAATCCCCCGCTCCTTGCCCGCGCGATACGCCTCTGAGATCGCCGTAATCTGCGGCATTCCCGCGCCCGTCACCATGCGCGTCGTGCAGATCGATCCCGGCCCAATCCCCACCTTGATCGCGTCCGCCCCCGCATCGATCAGAGCAATGGCGCCCTCATACGTCGCAATGTTCCCCGCCAGAATATCGATCTGCGGAAACCGCTTCTTCGCC
>DATHQG010000368.1:0-8836 GCA_035483075.1 Edaphobacter sp.
CGCTGATCAGCAACCCCATCGGGCGCTTCGACATCTTGCCGAACATATCCAGAATCGCAAATTCGATCGTAGCGATAGGAACCCAGATCGCAAGGCCCTGCGCCTTGTAGTTGTTTTCGTAGACCGTTGCCTCCGGTATCAGCTCCTCGATGTCGCGTGCGTCCTTGCCAATGAAGAAGGGCGCGATGTGCTTCACGAACATCGGATAGAGCACCTCCATCTGCTGCGCGTTCGAAACCGACAGCCCTTCGTGCCCGTCTTTTGACCGTACGCGACAGAGATATTGCTTCTTATTGCGAAGAAGTTCGACCGACTCGATGATGACAGGGTCCGGAAACAGCTCGCGCTTGAAGACAGGCTCCTTCAAGATCGCATCGAGCTTGGCGTAGCGCTCTTTCAAGGTCCCGGGCAAACCGTGACGCGGTGCGTTGAGGAACTGAGCTCCTGCCGCAGCAGGAAGCGCTGCGGCGACCGCGCCGCTGGAAAGTGCATTCGAAATAAAGTGACGACGGGTCGTGTTCATTGTGCAATTCTCCTGAAGAAAACTGTACGCACGAAGATAGGGGAAAGACGCACAATTTCTAGTAATTGAGTTTTTTTTTGCATTCCATCAGGGCGAAAAAAATGGCCGCTGCGAAACCATCTCGCAGCGGCCCAAACGACAAACCTCACTCGCCGCTCTGGTCGCCGCTCTCCGTATGCACGACACGGTAGCTGGCACCCCCCTGCGACCACACCAGAAGCAGTAGGTCCTTGCCCGCCGGCGTCGCGTGCGCCTCGTTGACGAACTGCTCGGCAGAAGTGACCGGCTTGCGGTCTACTTCGAGAATCACGTCTCCCGGAGCAAGGCCCGCGTCCTCTGCGGGGCTCGCCGGACGGACGCTCTGGACCGCGACACCGTTCACCTGCGACGGAATATGCAGCTGCTGCCGCACGTCGGGAGTCAGCTCAGCGACAGCCAGCCCCAACTTGCCCTTCTGCGGGCCGGCTGCATCGCCATCGCTCGCCACCTCGGTTTCCTTGTGGAACTCGCCGACCTTCACGCTTACGGTCTGCGAGGTTCCGTTGCGCAGAACGCCCAGCTCGATGGTAGTTCCGGGAGCGACCTCGCTCACGGCAACCTGCAACGCGCTGCCGTTCTCGATCTTCTCTCCATTCAGCGTGTCGATCACGTCGCCGTTCTTCAACCCAGCGCGGCTGGCCGGAGAGTCAGGCGTCACCTGCGCGACAATCGCTCCCGTGGCCGTCGTGAGTTTGAAGAAGCTCGCGTTCGCCGGTGTCACATCGTTCAGGCTGATGCCGAGGTAGCCATGGTGAACGACTCCGCTCTTGATCAGCTGCTCCGAGGTCGCGCGCACCAACTGCGACGGAATCGCAAACCCTGCACCGGCAAAAGACCCGCTGTTCGAGATGATGAAGGTGTTGATCCCAACCAGTTCGCCGTGCGCATTCACCAGCGCGCCACCTGAGTTGCCGGGGTTGATCGCGGCGTCAGTCTGAATGTACCCACCCGGCTTCCGCGCATCGTCCCGGTATGGGTTCTCGCGGTTGACCGCACTCACGATACCGCGCGTCACCGAGTTCCGGAAGTACCCGAACGGGCTGCCGAACGCCAGCACCGTCTGACCCGGCTTCAGCTTCGAGGAGTCGCCCCACGCGATGCTCGGCAGATCGTGGGCGTCCACTTTGATCACGGCAAGGTCAGTGAGCTTGTCCACACCGACCAGCTTCGCAGTCAGCACGCGGCGATCGTTCAGTGTCACTCGCATCTGCATCGCGCCATCGACGACGTGATTGTTCGTCACGATATAACCATCGGGCGAGATGATGACTCCGCTTCCGATCCCGTGCTCGATCTGCGGCTGCTGAGGCTGCTGCTGCATGCCGTGCCCGAAGGGGCCGCCCGGTCCAAAGAACTGCGCGAATCCCGGAGGCAGACCCTGCGTCTGGCCCTGCTGCCCCTGGTCCTGCTCTTCGCTGGCTTCATGTTCAGACGAGCCACGTGAAGTCACCTGAATGTTGACCACCGCGGGCGAGACCCGCGTCGCGACCGCCTCAACGGCGTTGTCCAGAGCGACCAGGGAAGACACACTGTTGTCATCCATCGGCGCAGGGGACGAAATCATCGCCGCATGCACTCCGTTGTGATGAAAGAAAAGCGTAGCCGCCAGCACCAGCGCTACGGCGGCCCCGGCAGGGGCTCCAAATCGTCCTGCCTTACCTACTAATTTATTAGTTTCAAGAGACATGATGATACCTCGGCAAAGGGTTGAACAGCTTGGTTAAAGTTGAATGAGCAGCCAGCCGCCCGCGGTAGGCAGCGCTGCATAGGAAGAAGAAAACACGCGTTCGTCGACGGTAAGAAGTATCGGTCGTCCCGACTCGTCCCACGAGCTCAGTACCACATACCGCCGCAATTGCTGCGTCCCTATGCGTCTTTGCCTGGAACGCAAAAAGGCTGGAGCAGACACAGTGCGCCGTGGCTTCGCTGCTGTTGGGCCCACTGGCTGAACTCTGCGATCCATCGGCATCGAAGCCTTCAGCAGAGTCTCATGGGCAGCGCCCACTTGATTGCCAGACGCGTGAAACGACACCGCCTGATACCCGGCAGGCAAGCTCGGCACTTCGGCAGACACCGGCGACGTTGTCTGCGAAAAAGAAACAAACTGTGGGCATCGAGCCAGGCCAGTCGCCCCGCCGAGCAAAGCCAGCACTAACGCACTCATCACAACACGCGCCTGCGTCCGGCCCATTCCATCGCCGCGCCGCAAGATGCTATGCACTCGCCGCGCCAGCTCCGACCGTTTCTCCCACGCTCCCAGCGACAGCGCTACCGCTCTGCGTCCCAGCCTGTGTTCCGCCAGGTTCGTCAGACAGGTCGCGTAGGCCTTCGGGGCCTTCGTCAGCCGCAACACTTCGTCGTCACACGCCAATTCGCGCTCGAGGCACAGCCGCCGCTCAATCCACATTAGGACCGGATTCAACGGAACCAACACCAGGCCCAGCTTCTGCAGCAGATTAATCCAATCATCCGCCCGCCGCAGATGCCCCGCCTCGTGCAGGACGATCTGTCCGAACTCCGCCGCTGTCAGCCTCGAAAAAAGTTCCTCAGGTATAAGGATCCGTGGGGAAAAGAAGCCAATCACACTCGGTCGGTCTACATCAGTCGATGTGCAAAGCTCGACCCCGCGAAATCCGGCCGCCGACAGCATCTCAGCGTGCCCCTCAACCGGCACCGCTCTCTTCCATATGGCACGCAGTCGCACCGCACTCATTGCGAGCTTTACCCCGCGTACCAGAGAGACCATCACCCACAGCGCCGCAATTGCAAAGCTCCAGCGTACGTCCACCTGCACCAAAGCGCTCCGTCCAGCGGTTTCGCTCCCGGCCCGCACCGCATACGCATGCCACAAAGGCAGCACCGCCAGAACGGCGAACACCGCAGTCCAGATCGCAAACCGGACCGCGGCCGTCGTCCTCGGCACCAGCCGCAGACAAACTCCCACGCCAGCGGCCAGCACAACTCCCTGCCAAAGCCCCGAAACAAAAGAGTTTGCCACCAACCGCGACACACTCTCCACACCCTGCATGAGGCCTATACCCATGGCCAGATCCATCATCGTCATAGGTCGTCCCCCGCACGGTCGTCCGCCGCAGCCGCGATCGCCTCTTTCAGACGTTGCAGCTCCTCCGGCGTCACCTCATCGTCACCCAGCAGCGAAAGCAGCAGCCGCTCCCGCGAGTTACCGAAGAACCGCTGCATCATATGGCGGACCTCCGACCGACTAGCCTCCTGCTCGGCCACGCAGGGGACATACAGGAACGCCCTGCCCTCCTGCCGGTGCCGCACATACCCCTTCTGCTCGAGGATCCGGACCGTCGTCAGCACCGAGTTGTAGGCCAGCGCCTCCCCGTCCGGCATCGCCGCCACCAGCTCCCCTACGGCCGACTCGCCGCGCGCCCACAGGAGCTTCATGAGTCGTAACTCAGCTTCCGTCAATGTGATGGACTTCTTCGGTGGCATAGAAATGTAGCGCCGGCCTCCCGAAACGACCTGCGGGGAGGTAGGATCTACTCCTTCAGACGACTAACTAATCCTTTAGTTAGCACGCCCCAAAAAATAATCGTTCCTATCCGTCTTCTACTTCACCAGCTCCCGATAGTCCTCGCGCACGGGCGTAAACACGTCCAGCACCTCCGACGCCTCCAGCGCCGAGGCCTGGTGCTCGACACCCCCGTCAACTACAAAGCTGTCGCCTGCACGGACGTCGAACACGCGCCCATCCACATCCACCCTGATCGCGCCGCTGACCACATACACCAGCTGATGGTGCGGATGGCTATGCCGCGCCCCCACCCAACCTTGCTCAAAGTAATGCCGCACCAGCATCAACTGGTCGCTATGCGCCAACACCTGCCGCTTCATTCCCGACTCCGGCTCAAAGGTCCGCGCATCCCCCGTCTTCACAAAACCCATCTCTTTCGTGTCCATACTTGTCCTCGCAGAAGAACTCTTCCTGAAATAAACCCAACCAACACATTTACTCTTACATAAGAGAGGGCCTGCTCGCGATGATCCGTCTGGAGGAGATCACCATCATCGAAGCACCTATCGAACGGTGCTTCGACCTTTCCCGCAGCGTTGAAGTCCATCTGGTTGCGAACATCCACTCCGGCGAACAAGCACTTGCTGTAGATGGCATCACCTCCGGTCTCCCAGAACTCTCCCAGCAAGTTACCTGGCACGCGAAACACTTCGGCGTCTGGCAAAATCTCACAAGCAAATTCACCGCCATGCAATACCCCACCTACTTCCAGGCCACCATGGTCAGGGGCATCTTCCGCTCGATGCAGGCCGATCACTACTTTCGCAGTCTGCCCTCCGGCACGACTGAGATGAAAGACCTCTTCCGCGTCGCCGCTCCTCTTCCCCTCCTTGGCCCACTCGCCGAAACCCTCTTCCTTCGCCGTTATATGCTGGCCCTCCTTCGCGAACGTAACGCCGTCATCAAACAGATCGCCGAATCGAACGACTGGCAACGATACCTTCCGTCTCACGCGACCGAACGCCTGCAAAGCGAAAGACCTAACGCATGAAGATCGTCATCCCCGGCGGTACCGGGCAGGTCGGTCAAGTCCTCGCCAGACACTTTCACGCCAACGGCCACGCCGTTACCGTCCTCAGCCGCAACCTCCATCCAGCTCCGTGGCGCGTCGTTCTCTGGGATGGCCTGACCCGCGGCCCCTGGGTCACAGAACTCGAGCACAGCGACGTCTGCATCAATCTCGCAGGCCGCAGTGTCAACTGCCGCTACAACTCCGCGAACCGCCGCGCCATCTTCGGCTCCCGCGTGCTTTCCACGCAGGTCCTCAACGAGGTCATCGCCTCCCTCAACCATCCTCCCGCCGTCTGGCTCAACGCCAGCACTGCCACTATCTATCGCCACTCCCTCGACCGCCCAATGGACGAAGCCACTGGCGAACTCGGCGGCAACGAGCCCGGCGCGCCCGACACCTGGAACTTCTCCATCACCGTCGCCAAAGCATGGGAGGAGGCCTTCTTCTCCACTCCAACCCCGCGCACCCGCAAGCTCGCCCTGCGCAGCGCCATGACCTTCAGTCCAGACCCTGATGGAGTCTTCGACGTCTTCCTCAACCTCGTCCGTCACGGCCTCGGCGGCACCAATCTCCCCGGCAATCAATTCGTCTCCTGGATCCATGAAGTGGACTTCATCCGCTCCATCGAACTCCTCATCGCCAGACAAGATTTTGCCGGCGTCGTCAATCTCGCCTCCCCTCATCCACTTCCCAATCGCGACTTCCTCCGCGCCCTCCGCGACGCCTGGGGCACTCGCGTGGGCCTTCCCACCACATCGTGGATGATCGAGATCGGCACCTTCCTCATGCGCACGGAATCTGAGCTGGTGCTCAAAAGTCGTCAGGTCGTCCCGAGCCGCCTTCTCGCCGCCGACTTCCAGTTCAGCTTCCCAGATTGGCCTCTGGCGGCCCAGGACCTCGTCTCTCGCTGGCGCGCGCGAAATTTTGCTGGGTAACTCGTGGTGGCCGTAGTATCGTCATTTACCATGGCTGCTGATGACGCAAACGATCTGCGCAGAGCGCTCGAAAATAACGAGATCGTGCCATTTTTTCAGCCACTGGTGGAGCTCCGCACCGGCCTGCTCCGCGGCTTCGAGGCGCTCGCCCGCTGGCAGCATCCGCAACGCGGTCTTATCCTGCCCAATGAGTTCATCCCCCTCGCCGAAAACTCCGGCCTCCACGGCCTGCTCACCGGCAAGCTGCTGAGCTCGGTCTTCGCTGCAGCCAAAGACGTCCCCAGCCACCTTACCCTCTCGGTCAATATCTCCCTCACACAGCTCACCGACCTTTCGCTGCCCAAGCACATCTGGTCCGCCGCCCAACAGGCAAACTTTCCCCTGCAGCGTCTCGTCCTTGAGATCACCGAGAGCGTCCTCGTCGGCAACACCGAACACGCCGCCCGCATCGCGAACGAGTTGAAGGAGAGCGGTTCACGCCTGGCCCTGGACGACTTCGGGACCGGCTACTCCAGCCTGCGTCACCTGCAGCTGCTCCCGTTCGACGAACTCAAGATTGACGCCAGCTTCGTCCGTTCCATGACGCACACGCGGGAGAGCAGAAAGATCGCCGCCGCCATCGTCGGCCTCGGCAACAGCCTTGGCCTGGTCACGGTCGCTGAAGGCGTCGAAAGCCAGACCATCGCCGACATGCTGCTCTGGCTGGGTTGCGACATCGGCCAGGGCTGGCTCTATGGCCGCCCCGTCCCACCCGAGCAGCTTCCTGAAGCTCTCGCGGAACGGCTCAATCCACCCCCACCCCCCGCTTCCGAGTTGCGCTCTGGCTCCTCCGACGCCAGCCTGCCCCTTCGCCTGGAGGCCCTCCCCACCCAGCGCCTGGCCCAGCTCAACGCGATCTACGATGGCGCCCCCGTCGGCCTCTGTTTTCTCGATCGCAATCTGCGTTTCGTCAGCCTCAATAAACGCCTCGCGGAGATACACAACCTCCCTGTCGCCGCGCATCTTGGCCGGCCGATCGCCGAAATCATCCCCGACAAATTTCCTCAATGCGAGCCGTATCTCCTGCGTGCGCTCAATGGTGAGCCCTACGGCGGCCTCGAAGTCCTCGTTCCCGACCCTCACCAACCTCGCGCGACCCGCACCTTGCTCATCTCCTACCAACCAGCCCGAGACGAGGTGGACGAGGTAATCGGTGTCTCCATGTCGGTCGTTGACATCACCCGCCGCAAGCAGGCCGAAGAGGCCCTCGCCGAAAGCGAAGACCACTACCGCCACGCAGTCGAACTCAACCCCCAGGTGCCCTGGACCGCCGAACCCGACGGTATGGTGCTCGACACCAGCCAACGCTGGGAGACCTTGACCGGCCTGACAAAGGAGGAGTCGTTGGGAACGGGTTGGGTCCGCGCTCTCCATCCCGACGATCTTCCGCTCACACTCAGGGCCTGGCGGGAAGCTCTGCGTACCGGCAAACCACTCGATTTTCAGTACCGTGTACATTGCGCCGACGGAGTCTGGCGCTGGATGAGAGCGCGCGCTGCCCCAAGACGAAACGAGGACGGCAAGATCATCCGTTGGTACGGCACCCTCGAAGATATCGACGACCACAAAAAAGCCGAAGAGGCCCTTCGCCGCAGCGAGGCCCGTCTTCAGGCCATCTTCGACGCTGTCCCCATCGGCATTGTCATTGCCGACGCCCCGGACGGCCGCGTCGTGATGAGCAACCCCCGCGCAGAAGAGATTCTGCGCCGTGCCGATGCCGCGCCTCGAACCATCGACGAATACAGACGGTCAGGAGCTCGCCGTGCCGACGGCACTCTCTTGAAGGCAGAAGAGTATCCACTCGCCCGCGCTATCCTGCACGGTGAGACCACGCCCCCGGAGGAAGTTCTGTACCAGTACAGCGACGGCTCGAGCGCATGGATCAGCCTCAGCGCCGCCCCGGTCCTCGATGACGACGGCAAGGTCTCCGGGGGCGTCGTCACCATCCATGACATCGACAAAGACAGACGCGAGATGGAGCGCCTCGCCGAGATGGCCGCCACTCTCAAAAACAAGCTCGCGACGCACCGCTAACCGCTACTTCGACTCAGTCTTCTGCAGCCCCCGGTACTTCAGCATCGGCTCGATATTCGGTGCGCTCCCCAGCCACGCCTCATACATCGTCGCCAGGTCCTCCGTGTTCCCCCGCGAGAGCACCATCTCACGGAAGCGGTCTCCATTCGCCCGGGTCAGCCCGCCATGTTCCTGGAACCACTGGAACGCATCGTCATCCAGCATCTCGCTCCACAGATACGCGTAATACCCCGCCGCATACCCGCCCCCCCATATATGCGAGAAGTAGCTCGAGCGGTAGCGCGGCGGCACATAGCTCAGCGTCAGCGCTTTCTTCTCCAGCGCCGCCTTCTCAAACTCGTCCGGCTTCTGCAGTGGCGCGCTGACAGACAGCGTGTGCCACTGCATATCCAGCTCCGCCGCCGCCACTAGCTCGGTCAGCGCATACCCCTGATTGAAGTCAGCCGCCTTCTTGATCTTTTCCTTCAACTCCGCCGGCATCGGCGCACCCGTCTTGTAGTCTTTCGCGTAGTGGTCAAAGATCGCGGGATACGTCGCCCAGTGTTCATTGAACTGCGATGGGAACTCCACAAAGTCCCGCGCCACCGACGTACCCGACAGGCTCGGATACTCACTCGCAGCGAACATCCCATGCAGCGCATGGCCAAACTCGTGAAACATCGTAATTACGTCGCTAAAGCTGATCAGCGCCGGTTCACCCTCCGCAGGCT
>DATHQG010000369.1:0-2999 GCA_035483075.1 Edaphobacter sp.
AAATAAAAAAAGACATCAGTAATCAAGATCAGCGACCGGTTCAGCACAGCAAGGCAGAGGGAATGATTTCAAAAAAGGAAAAAAGGTCTAACCTTGACGATGTTGATCTCAAACCTAACAGAAAGCGTATTCTGCCCCACACTCTCGAACACCTCGCGGTCCGCGACTTCCCCCGTTGGGGGCGACGCCTGCTGCTGCTGCTGCTGCTGCTGGGGCGTCGCGGCACCAAAATCGCGCGGAATCGGGGGCAGATTCTTGCTCTGTGCGGGCGAATGCGACCGCCGCGGCGAGTCGTCCGGGTGCAGCGTCGCGGACGCATCGTCGGCGTGGACCGTCGGCGCGCCGCCGGACGACGAGACGTTGAAGAACGAGGACGAGCCGCTGCTCTGCGTCGCGCCGACGCCGGCCGTGGGCCCGCCGCCGCTGCCGCCCGAGGGCCGGCCCGGCAGTTCCTTATCCTTCTCCTTCTCTTTGCCGTTCACGATGGTGGCCGCCTCGCCAGCGCGGTCCTTGTCTTTCCGGCCCACGCCAAAGGAGAGCTTAGATGCCTTGCGGACGATCCGTCTCGTCGTGCCCCCGGAGTCGCCGGAGCCTGTCGAGCCCTGCTTACGATGCTTTTTCGACGATGGCGTTGGTGTCGCCTGCGGATCCTGAAGCGACGAGATGTCGATCGAGGGAAGGTGGATGCAGTCGAATCCGGTCTTGGTTTCCCTGTATTGCACTTGCATGCGGTCCAGAACACGCCGGATGTCCGCCTTGAGCACCGCGGGCGCCTTGGTAGACGTTGTTGCGACGCTACAATGAATGGTAGGAAGTAGAACCCATCAGCGCATCGTTATCATCTGCAGGACGGGACGGACGCTCGTTTCGGCAATCGCACGTACCTGAACAAGCCCTTGAGGAACAGCGGCTTGAAGTCCTTATCAGCCGCGTTCGCATTCGAGTCATCTTCTCCATCCGTCAGCTCGTATCCGGCCCCAGCACCATTCACATGGCCCTGCCCCGACGGACCCCCCAATACACCCTCCTCCGGTACCTCGTTAGTCTGCGCAAACGGTCGTTCTCGCTCGAACTGTGATGCCCGTCCCGGGCCGTGACTCGTCGACGGTCTGCGATGGCGCCCGATCGTGCCACCAACAGTCGACAATAATGCACCGCCGGTGCTGCTTCGGCGTTCATGCCGCTTCGCATGGCCCTGCGGGTCGAGGATTGTCGCTGCGCGTCGATGTAGGGGCTGCGTCTGGCTGTGCGAGATCCCGCCCGTCGGCGACACTTGCATTTCCACGTTACCATTGTCCTCGGCAGCCGGGGTGGTCTCTTCACGTGCGGTAGGAGAAGTAGGCGCCGAGGTTGACGGCCGCTCCGCTTTCTCGTTCTGCGGCGACGACGCCTGCCTTCTCTCTTTCTCCTTCTCCTTCTCCGAGATGGCGTGGTCCAAGTCTGCCGACGGCCGCGGGGAACCAAAGATGCTCGTCCTCTTACTGGCGCGGTCGCTAGACCCACGCACGCTCCCGCCGCCAACCAGAAGGTTGCCAAACCTACGCACAAGCGTAGCCCCCGCGGACGTAGGAGGTGTCGCAGGCATCAGTACGACTTCCGGTGGTGAGCTAGGAGGTTCAGACGCAGCTGCTGCCGCTTCCTCGTCCTCCATTCGTTCGGCGAATGTTGTCAGCACCGGTCCGGCGGTCCGGGGTCGCTCGTGACCGTTGATATGCGAATTGACGCTGACCCTAAGATGTCCATGCTCATTTACGCCAGTGGCGCCCCCTGCGCCACTGCCAAACATGCCTGCCAAGCCACGAGGCACGCCTTGGCGTTGACTCACGCTGTGAGAACGGCGATGCGTAGACGCGGGTGGGGCACGCGGCAGAGTCGCGCTTGCGGGGCCTGTGGGCACAGCAACACCTGTGACAGAGTCCGGCGCGCCTGGTACAGTGATCGGCGGTGGTGGTGAGAGGTCCACGTGCTTCGGGGCGGGTAAACCAACATCGCGCGCACGGAACTGGGGCTGCTGTTGTTGCCGTTGCGGGAACGTCGTCGTTGTCGGGGAAGGTGAAACAGGAACGTCGTATGACATTTTCGAGTAGTGCAAAGTTTCGGGAGCAGGCAGGCGCGATGGTCGCATGTTGTAGTCCGCGCCGCCGATGGCTTTCTGTGGTGTAGCAGATGAGGTCGGCACAGGAATCGGAATGGACTGTTTCGAAGCGCTGGGTGGGGGCGCCTCTTCTGGCGTAGGTTGTGGAGGGTTCACCGACAACTGTGAGCTCGCAAAGTGGCCCGCGCCATACACTCTGTCACGTTCCAATTTCTCCCGAGCAAGGTAATATATCGATACGAGGGGGTGGTAGCCGCGTGTTGGGTCGGGGGGCTCCTTCTGGTTGATATCGGAAAGGGAGGTATTTGAAAGGTGAGACTGGGATGGAGAAGGAGATGCAAACGGAGAAGACGGCGGCGAGGTCGATGGCGAGAAGAGTTTGCGGCGGTAAAAATCGAACCCAGAGAAGCGTCTGTTCTTCTTAGGCGTCGATGGAACCTCCGTCTTATGTCCACCTTGACCGCCCATGCTGCCGTCCCACGCGATAGCAAGCGAAGAATTAGATAGGGAATCGTTCCAGATTCGTGGTCGCTCGCGCTTGTTTTCCCAATACTGTACTGCCCGCCTGTATGCTTCGGATTCGAGAATAGCGACAAGCCTCCGCTCGATGTCGTCTTCCGTTCCGAACTCAAAACCGGTCATATGTCGAATGACCTGTCGGTCGAGCTCGTCAGCGCGCAGTGGTTCGCGCCGCAGGAGATGGGGATCGGGTGAGCCGTTGAACCCACGTGTCATCCAGGGGTGATTTAAGATGTCTGGGAGCGATGCACGCAGCTGTGGATTGGTGACCAGCATGCGAGAGAGAATATGCTTGCACTCTGCGCAGGGTCGTCAATCATCATCCTACAGTTGCTCAGATCTATCCACGCACCTGTGCTTAGCCACGCAGGGTACTCGACCAGCC
>DATHQG010000370.1:0-13638 GCA_035483075.1 Edaphobacter sp.
ACACGAACAAGATCGCCGTGTTCGGAACGCTGGTGGGAGATTCCGCGCTGCCTGTGACCGGCTTTCTCGACCGGATGCACCTTCCATTGACGATGCGGGACAATATCCTTCCGGCGTATGCGAATGCCACCGGCGGGAACTTCGATAGTGAGTTCCGGCAGGGGGGTATCGAGACGAGCTTTGCGAAGATCGCGGAAGAGGTGCGGACACAATATACGATCGGGTACTACACGCATGAGCCGTTCATCGATGGCAAGTACCGGCAGATCGAGGTGAAGGTGCTGCGTCCCAACCTCACCGTGATCGCGAAGAAGGGCTACTATCCGACGGCAGAGGCCGCGACGCCGGCACCGAGTGTTACGCCGATGGCCAAGTAGAGCTACCGTGGCCCGCTAAGGCCGGATCGGAATTGAATGGAGATGCTGTTGCACGGAAATGCGCTGCTGGCGCTGGCCGCCGCAGTGTTGTGGGGTGGTGGGGATTTTTCCGGCGGCATGAGCGTGAAGACAGCGGGCGGCACGATGGGCGCTGCGCTGCGGGTGATTGTGCTTAGCCATACAGCGAGCCTGGGGGTGCTGCTGGTGGTGGCGTGGTGGAGAGGAGATGCGTTTCCGCACGGGGCACCTCTGGCGTGGGGGTTGGCGGCCGGAGCGACGGCCGGGATTGCGCTGGCTTGTTTCTACGTGGCGCTGTCGCGGGGGGCGATGGGGGCTTCGGCGGCGTTGAGCGGGCTGCTGGCGGCGGCGATTCCGGCAGCGGTGTCTGCGAGCGCGGAGGGGTCGCCGGGACTGATGCGTACGGTTGGGTTTCTGGTGGCGGGGATGGCGATATGGTTGATCGCGGCGGGGCCTAACCCCGAGGCCAAGCCGGCCGATCGCGGGACGGTGTGGCTGGCGGTGGCGGGTGGCGTGGGGTTCGGGGTGTATTTTGTGGCGCTGAAGTTCGCGGGAGCGGCGGGCGTGATCTGGCCGCTGGCTACGGCGAGGATGGGGAGCCTGACGGTGTGTTCGTTGCTGGTGGGTGGAATGGCTCTCGGGGCGAGAACAGGTGAGGCGAGGTTTCGGTTGACTCGGCTGGTCGTGGGCTGGGCGATGGGCGGGGTCCTGCTGGATACTTCGGGGAACCTGCTGTTCATTATGGCGACGCGCGCGGGACGACTGGACGTTGCGGCGGTGCTGGCTTCGCTTTATCCGGCGTCGACGATTCTGCTGGCTGCGTGGACGCTGCATGAACGGCCTACGCGGCGACAGGGGCTGGGGATGGCGGCGGCAGCGGCGGCCGTGGTGATGATTACGTTGTAGCTGACCACGCGGATAAGTAAGAACGTCGAGGTAGACGCACACCTGAGGTAGAGAAGCGGGTTTCTCCACTGCGCGTCTCACGATGAGACTGTGAGACGCTTCGGTCGAAATGACGGTTTTGGGGTTTGGCTAGAGAACAGACAAAAACAAAGGCAAAATGCGGGATGTTGAGGAAGCGACCGCGCACCTAGAGCTTGATGGCGGAGGCGTCGACCGTGGGCTTAGGATATTTGAGCTTGAGGCCCGCCATGAGTTCGACGATGATCGCGGAGATGGCGATGTTGCGATACCACTTGTTATCGGAGGGGATGACGAACCAGGGGGCATGTTTGTGGCTGGTAGTAGAGAGGACGTGGTCGTAGGCGTCCATGTAGCGCGGCCAGAACTGGCGCTCGTGAATATCGGCGTCGGAGAGCTTCCAGTTTTTCTTTGCGTCGTCGATGCGGGACTGCAGGCGACGGGTCTGCTCGTCGCGCGAGATATGGAGGTAGAACTTGAGGATGAGGACGTCGTTGTCGGCCAACATGCTCTCAAAGCCGTTGATGTCGTCCAGGTGGCGTAGCGCGACCTTTTTCGAGATGAGGCCGTGGACACGGGGAGAGAGTACGTCCTCGTAGTGAGAGCGGTTGAAGATGCCGATCATGCCGCGAGGCGGGACCTGAACGTGGGCGCGCCAGAGAAAGTCGTGGCGGGCCTCGAGCGGAGTGGGCACCTTGAATGAGGCGACGTCGCAACCTTGCGGGTTAATGCCGGAGAAGATGTGGCTAATGGTGCCGTCTTTGCCTGCGGTGTCCATGCCCTGGAGGACGACGAGCAGGGCCTTTGTCTGGCTGGCGTAGAAGACGTCCTGAAGGTCGGCGAGCTGGTTGCGATGCTTGGCCAGGAATGGTTTGGCGGCCTCTTCGGATTTGAAATCGCCGGTGTCGGAGGACGAGATTTTAGCCAGCCGAACCTTGGTGTGCGGCTTGACAAGATAAGACGACTTAATTTTCATGAGGCGGCGTTCGTCGAGTCGAGGCTATGGCAGCGGTGAAGGAGTGGCGTGTTGGTCCGGCTTACTTGACTGATTCTTCAGGCTTCGGAGTGACCGTGTGAGCGGTTTCGCCGGGCTTGTTAATGTCGTCGGAGACGCCCTTTAGACCGTCTTTGAATCCCTTGTAGCCTTCACCCAGGCCTTTGCCGAGCTCCGGCAGCTTCTTACCGCCAAACAGAACAAGGACGACGACCGCAATGACGATGAGATGTGTTGGTGTAAATAGTTCGCCCATACTGTTTCCCCCTGCAGCCGTAAACTACACGGCGGCTGCCACCCATTATTGTCGCACAAGTGCGGTCTGCAAATAGATACGTTGGGGCGGGCGAGGCAGATGTGGGCCGAACGTTATATCTTGGTTAGTGAAGGAAACTCTGGAGCAGATGCTGGACAGGGCCGGATGCTGGAACAGACCGGATGCTGGAAGAGACGTGGAGACGGATGTTGCGATTGAAGACGAGTGTTGAAGTAAGAACGACAGGGGCGCGGAAGACGGGCAAACGCGCAGTAACGGCAGTTCTGGCGGCAGGATTTCTGATGGCAGGTGCGGCGGAGGGACAGACGCAGGGTACGGTGGCGTCTCCGACAACCCAGACGACGGTCCCGATCACATCGTCGAAGATTGGGCCGGCGGCCCCAGTGACCTACGACAATAAGTACGAGTTTTATGGCGGGTTCGACTTCATGAACTTCATGGCTGGGCAGAACCTGCCGAAGCGTATGAACATGGGCGGCGCAGAGGTGTCGTTCACCTACTGGTTGCCAGCAAAGAACTGGGCGAAGAACCTGGGAGCGGTAGCGGACTTCCGTTACGATGCCGGGACGACGCCGGTGTTTGCCAACGGCGGAACTACACCTCTATCCATGTATGGTACCGGCGTCAACGGCCGGCCGCTAGTGTCCCTGTACACAGGTATGCTTGGAGCGCAGTACCGTGGCCCGAAGAACCAGTACGTGGCTGTCAACTACCACGGGTATTTTGGGGTGTCGGCTGGCATTTTCGACTACAGCCTGAACCACGTGAATCCGGGAGAGGCATCGGAGATCGGGCTGTACACGAACCGTATTAAGCCAATTGCGGCGTTGGGCGGCAGCATCGACTTCAACTTGAAAAAGAACTGGGCGATCCGATTTTCTCCGGACCTGATCCTGGAACACTTTGGGACCGAGACGCGAGAGTTTGTTGGAGTTTCGGGTGGGGTGGTCTACCGGATCGGGAAGAAAAAGTAGGGAATAGAGAATAGGGAGTAGAAGACCAGAGCGGGCCGCCTAATTGGCGGTCCGCTTTTTTGCTGCGCTCTGAGATGTTTCTATTCCTACACCCCATTCCTGCTCTCACAAGAGTTTGCTGTCTACTCCCTATTCGCTACACCTATTCCCTGCTCTACCAGGAGTTGCCCTGCATGAACTCGGGGGAGACTGGGTTCTCGTAGACGCTGTAGTCGCGGGTGACTACGGTGAGGCCGTTGGAGGAGACGAAGTAGTTCTTCTTGTCTTCGTTGGAGTCGTAACCGATGACGGTGCCGTCCGGGATGTGGACGTCGCGGTCGATTATGGCATGGCGGATTCGGCAGTGGCGGCCGATGTTGACGTGGGAGAAGACGATGCTGGAGTCGACGTCGGCGTAGGAGTTGACGCGGACGTCCTGAGAGACAACAGAGTTGCGCACGACGGCGCCGGAGACGATGGAGCCGGCGCAGACGATGGAGTTGATGGCCATGCCAGTGCGGCCGGGCTCGCCGAAGACGAACTTGGCGGGCGGGTACTGGTAGGGACGGGTGCGCATGGGCCAGGACTTGTCGTAGAGGTTGAAGGTAGGGGTGACGCCCGCGACGTCCATGTTTGCCTCGTAGTAGGCCTCGAGCGTGCCTACATCGCGCCAGTAGAGGGCCTTCTGCTTGTTCTCGTCGACGAAGTTGTAGGCGCGCATCTTGAAACGGCCGAGGAGGTTGGGCAGGATGTTATGACCGAAGTCGTGCTTGGAGTTGGGGTCTTCGGCGTCCTTGATGAGCTCGGGCAAGAGGACGTCGGTGTTGAAGATGTAGATGCCCATGGAGACGTCTACCATTTCGGGGTTGAAGGGCGAGCGGATTTTGGTCTCTTTCGGCTTTTCTTCGAAGCCGGTGACCTCGCCGTTGCGGGCGACCTCGACGACACCGAAGGCGGAGACTTCGGAGGGGGAGATGGGGAGGGTGGCGAGGGTGACGTCGGCGCCGGATTCGCGGTGCTGCGCCAGCATCAGGGAGTAGTTCATCTTGTAGATATGGTCGCCGGAGAGGATGATGACGTGTTTGGGTTCCTCGGATCCAATGGAGTAGATGTTTTGGTAGACGGCGTCAGCGGTGCCCTGGTACCAGGACTTGGAGACCCGCTGCATGGGAGGGAGGATCTCGATGAACTCGCCGAGTTCGTTGGCGACGACCGGTCCCCAGCCCTCGCGAATGTGGCGGTTAAGAGAGAGCGCCTTGTACTGGGTAAGGATGTAGACGTGGCGGAGATCGGAGTTGATGCAGTTGGAGAGAGTGATGTCGATGATGCGGTACTGGCCGGCAAAGGGCACGGCCGGTTTGGCGCGATCGCGGGTGAGGGGGAAGAGCCGTTCGCCAGCACCACCGGCAAGCAAAACGCCCAGCGTATCTCTCATATCCATAAGACTCCGGCACTGCGTTAGGCAGACTAGAACAAGCCACGTGAGTCAGATGCACCAAGCGACCCGCGTGTAATAGAGAAACGCGAGTCTACCATGCGAGATTCGACTTTGTAATCTCAATGGAGACAAGGGAAGAAGATGAGGCCCAGCAGAGCGCTGCGTGGGCCTTGATGGGAAGCTTCGGTCGGCCTAGGCTTCTGGGGTGTCTGGAGTGTCTGCGGATGCGTCTTCGGTGAGGCTGATGCGCAAGGACTTCAAAAAGGTCAGATCCTGCCGGGTAAACGGCCCGTCTGCGTCTTCGGCAGTGGGTTCGTTGGACTCTTCGGCTTCTGTCTCGACCTCGTTGAGACCGATTGTGGCCTCAAGCATGAGGAGGACATCAAAACCCTGTTCGCGGATGTTTTTGACGACGCCTGCAATGTCCTCCGACTCCGAGACGGACTCGTGGATCGCTTCGCCAAGTTTTTGGATAAGGTTTTTGACCTTCTGATTCAATGCCACCTCCGGGCTGCCCTATGGTTCGAAACCTCACCACGCATCGGGTATTCCCGGCGAAGGTGACCGGCGGGAACGGCATTGCGGGTACTGCGCTCGTACCTAGTTACTGTTAAAACAATACGCTCAAGGCCGCGGCGGCTGCAATGACATTTCTGTTGCAGATAAAACTATATAAAACGATGGGACTTAGGTTGTTTCAACGAGTGTGTGGTGATCGGCCCAAGCCTTTTCCAGGCGGTGCGCCAGGAGCTCGACACGCCGGGTGTGGTTGGGGTTCCAGACCAGAAAACCAGCGGCAGCTGCGCAGAATCCACCGACCATCCAAAGAACATTTTTCATAGTGTTACCTCTCTCCTTGTTCTGGCTCCTGAGGCGTATAGATGCGGCGAAGTTGTGGTTCGTTGCTGGCCTGGTGCGGGACTCTTTTGCGGGTGTGGCGGGAACGGCTACACTTTGAGGTATGGATTCGGTTCGATTTGGTCGTGCGCTTGGTATCGGGGCCCGTGCAGCGGCCAAGACGCTGGTGACTGCCGTGGATGCGGCGACGTCTCCGAACCCTTCCGCGGAGGTAAAGGCGAAAGAGGCTGCGGGTGCGGTTCCAAGAGCCAACGCGGGTCCGACTGCGGCTTCTGGCAAAGGAGAGGCCACCGCTGCACGGCTGGGGGAGAAGGCCGCTCGAACTACGGCGCAGGTGCGACAGACGGGACGGGGCCTGAAGGAGGGCGGCAGGCGCTTTGGCGAGGCGGTCTGGGGGCCGTTGGTGAAGGTGTCGGGCGCGCTGTGGTTGGAACTGACCGGGGTTTTTTTCGGGATTTTCGCTGTGTTCGCTGCCACGGGAGCGTGGAAGATGAAGGCGGCGTTGCGTGAGACGGTTGCGAACCACGACGCGCATGGTCGCCTTTTGATTTCGGTGGCGATGGCGGCGGTGTTTGGCTACTTCTGCATCAGCAGCTTTGTGAAGGCGAACCGCAGGAGCCGGGGGCGCTAGTCGACGGAGACGAGCGGGTACACTTGAGCGGCATGTCAGAGTCGACAAAGACCAATTCGGATTCAACAAAAACCAGTTCCGGGATTCCGGTCGAGGTCGTTTACCGGAGGGAAGATCTTGACGGGTTCGATGCTGCGGCGATGGTGGGCGAACCGGGGGTATATCCGTTTACCCGCGGTATCCAACCGACGATGTACCGCGGGCGCCTGTGGACGATGCGTCAGTATGCGGGGATGGGGGACGCGGAGGAGTCCAATAGACGGTACAAGTTTCTGCTGGCAAATGGGACGAAGGGGCTGAGCGTGGCGTTCGATCTACCGACGCAGATTGGGTATGATTCGGATTCGCCGCTGGCGTTGGGTGAGGTGGGAAAGGTCGGGGTCGCAATCGACTCGATCGAGGACATGGAACGACTGTTCGATGGGATTCGTCTTGATACTATTTCGACTTCTATGACGATCAATGCGACGGCGTCGATTCTGCTGGCGCTGTATGTTGCGGTGGCGCGGAGGACGGGCGCGAACGTCCGCAAGCTGAACGGGACGATCCAGAACGATATTTTGAAGGAGTACATTGCGCGGGGGACGTACATCTATCCGGTGGCGCATGCGATGCGGCTGGTGACCGATGTCTTTGCGTGGGCAGCCGATGAGGTGCCGGAGTGGAACACGATTTCGATCTCGGGCTACCACATGCGGGAGGCGGGGTGCACGGCGGTGCAGGAGGTGGCGTTTACGCTGGCCGATGGCATGACGTACGTGCAGGCCGCAATTGACGCAGGGTTGGATGTGGATGCATTTGCGCCGCGGCTGAGTTTTTTCTTCAACTCGCATAATAATCTGCTGGAAGAGGTGGCGAAGTTTCGCGCAGCGCGGAGGATGTGGGCGCGGATTATGCGCGAGCACTTTGGCGCGAAAAAGGAAAGGAGCTGGATGCTGCGGTTTCATACGCAGACAGCGGGGTCGACGCTGACGGCGCAGCAGCCGGAGAACAATATTGTGAGGACGACGCTGCAGGGGCTGGCCGCGGTGCTGGGGGGGACGCAGAGTCTGCATACGAACGGGTTTGATGAGGCGCTGTCACTGCCTACAGAGAACGCCGCGAGGATTGCGTTGCGGACGCAGCAAATCCTGGCGCACGAGAGCGGCGTCGCGCAGACAGTCGATCCACTGGCTGGGTCGTTTTATGTGGAGTCGCTGACGAATGAGATTGAGCGGCGGGCGGACGAATATATGGCGACGATTGCTGCATTTGATAAGGGCGGGAGCTACGGCATGTTGCGCGCCATCGAGCGGGGGTATGTGCAGCGTGAGATCCAGAACGCTGCGTATGGCTACCAGACGGCCGTGGATGCAAGAGAGGCGATCGTCGTTGGGGTGAATGAGTTTGCCAGCGAGCAGGAGGTCGCGGTGCCGATTCAACGGATCGATGAGGCGCTGGAGGGACGGCAGGTGGAACGGGTGCGGGCGTTGAGGGCGCGGCGAGACGCGGGTGTGCATGGTGCGGCATTGTGGAGGGTGGAGGACGCGGCACGGAGCGGGGGGAATTTGATGCCGCAAATACTACATGCCGTGGAGAGCTATGCGACTGTCGGGGAGATCGCAAATGTGATGCGGACGGTGTTTGGGGAGTATCGGGAGACGGTGACGGTTTAAGCCATCGCGTCGTTACGACGAAACATTTGTCTGGTGTACTACGTCTGCAACTCCGTACGATTGAAGGATGATTCACTCATCCGTCCTGTTAGGAGATGACATGAAGACTGTCCGGTTTGGATTGATTGCCTGCCTGTGTGTTACCTCTTTACTAGCGGCGATTGCGGTGGTTGCTCAAGAACCGACGCCCGTTGCAATAGCCCCAGTTCCATCGTTGTTGCTGAGCGCCAGGAAGGTCTTCATTTCGAACGCGGGAGCGGACAGTGGGCTGTTTCCTCATCCATTCAGCGGCGATCCGGACCGCGCTTATAACGAGTTTTACGCGAATGTCGAGAGCTGGGGCCGGTATCAGCTGGTCTCCACTCCGGCGGAGGCCGATCTTGTCTTCGAGTTGCAGTTAACGGCCCCGAACGGCCCGGCCAACGCGGACAAACAGAAGGGCGCATCTGACCCGTTGCCTATGGTTCGGCTGGTGATCTACGACCGGCCGACGCACTACGTTCTTTGGGCGCTGACGGAGTCAATTGCGGCGGCGGCGCTGCAAAAGACGCACGACCACAACTTCGATGAGGCGGTGGCAAACCTTGTGCTCGACGCGGGGAGGCTTACAAAATCCCTGCCGAACGGGATGCATTGATTCTGTGAAAGCGCGAATTTGCCTGGGTGGTTGGATGCGGCGTCCGGGTGCTATCGTTTTAGAGGTCGGCATTTACGAGGCCGATAGAAGGAAGCACCGCCATGACCGAGACAATGACACCACTTCGCAAGACAGCACTGAACGCAGTCCACCGGGCGGCCAAGTCCAAGATGGTCGATTTCGGCGGGTGGGACATGCCTGTCGACTGCTGCGGGTTGATCGCGGAGCATATGGCGGTGCGGACTGCGGTTGGTGTCTTCGATGTGTCGCATATGGGCGATATTCAGCTGCGCGGGCCGGGGTCTCTGGCGGCAGTGCAGCGGCTTTGCATGAACGACGCTTCGAAGCTGGCCGTGGGGCAGGCGCATTATTCGGCGATGCTGTATCCGAATGGGACCTTTGTTGACGACGTGATCGTGCACAAGCTTTCTGACAATGACTATCTGATTGTGATTAATGCGGGCACTCGGGAAAAGGACGTTCAGTGGGTACGGAACACGATCGGCCACATGCCGGGCGTGCATTTGAACGACTTCAGTGACTATTACACGCAGTTAGCTATCCAGGGTCCGCGGGCGGCAGAGACCTTGCAGAAGCTGACCTCGACCGACCTTAGTACGATCAAAAACTACTGGTTTACATGGGGGCAGGTGTGCGGGTTGCACAACGTGATGATCGCGCGCACGGGATATACCGGCGAGGACGGATTTGAGATTTATATTCCTTCGGACGAAGCGACCAGCGCGCAGGTATGGTCGGACGTGCTGGCGGTCGGGGCGGAGTTTGGCATTCTGGCGTGCGGGCTCGGCGCGCGAAATACGCTGCGGCTGGAGGCGGCGATGGCGCTGTATGGGCATGAGATCTCGGACACGATCAATGTGGTTGAGGCTGGGTTGGGAAAGTATGCGAAGCTCGACAAGGGCGATTTTGTAGGCCGCGATGCGCTGGTAAAGATCCAGGCCGACGGCGGGCCAAAGCGGAAGCTCGTGGGGCTCGAGATGGTTGAGCGCGGAATTGGGCGGGACGGGTATCCGGTATTCGCACTTGATGGGAGGCGCATTGGCGAGATTACCAGCGGGTCGCCGTCGCCTTTCTTGAAGAAGAACATTGCCCTGGCCTATGTTCCGGTCGAGCATGGCGCACTGGATACGGAGGTCGCGGTCGAGATCCGCGGGCAGATGGTGAAGGCCAAGGTCGTGGCTTTGCCGTTCTATAAGAGAGCGAAGAAATCCGCCTAGACATGGCCCTTAAGCGGCGGCGGCAACATCTACAATAGAAGTTCTGGACTTTTACACGGAGATGAAACGAATGGCTTACCCTGCGAATTATCGCTATACCAAGGAACATGAGTGGATTCAGGTCGACGGCAAGATCGGCACCGTCGGGATTACGGATTACGCGCAGAACTCGTTGGGCGACATTGTGTTTGTTGACCTGCCGAAGGTGGGCGACACGATTGAGGCGGGCAAGAGCTTCGGTTCGGTGGAGTCGGTGAAGGCCGTGTCTGATTTGTTTGCGCCGGTCTCGGGCACGGTGACTGCAGTGAACGATGCGTTGAAGGACGCTCCGGAGAAGATCAACTCGGACGCGAACACGACCTGGATGCTGAAGGTTGAACTGTCGGACGCGAAGCAGGTCGATGGGCTGTTGACTGCGGCGGACTACGAAAAATTTACCAGCGAAGAGACCGGACACTAAAAAGATGCGCTATTTGCCAAAGTCCCCTGCGGACCGTAAGGAGATGCTCGCCGAGATTGGCGTGGCGTCGATTGATGATTTGTTTTCCACGATTCCTGCTGAGTATCAACTGAAGCGTGACCTGAAGGTTCCCCGGCAGCATGGTGAGTCGGAGATCCTGGATCGCTTCCGTGCGTTTGCTGAGAACAATGCTGTCGGTTATTCGAGTTTTCTTGGCGCCGGCGTGTATCGGCACTATCGGCCGGTGATCATCGACTCGCTGGTGCAGCGCGGTGAGTTTTTGACCAGCTATACGCCGTATCAGCCGGAGATCTCGCAGGGTACGCTGCAGGCGATGTTTGAGTTTCAGACAATGATCTGCGAGCTGACGGGCATGGAGATCGCGAATGCGTCGATGTATGACGGGTCGACGGGCGCGGCTGAGGCGATCATGATGGCGGTGCGCGTGACTGGCCGCGACCAGGCGGTGATTGCGCGGACGGTGCACCCGGAGTATCGCGAGGTGATTGCGACGTACGCGCAGCACCAGGAAATTCCGACAGTTGAGATTGGCTATGCGGCGAATGGGCGCGTGGATATGGCTGCGCTGGATGCGGCGATTACCAGCGATACGGCCTGCGTGCTGATTCAGTCGCCGAACTTCTTTGGGACGATTGAGGATGTTACGGCGATCGCCGAGATGGCCCATGCGAAGGGTGCGCTGCTGATTGTGTCGATTGCCGAGGCGGTGTCGCTGGGGATTGTGAAGCCGCCTGCGGAGGCGGACATTGTTTCGCTGGAGGCGCAGTCGTATGGGGTGGCCGTAGGTTATGGCGGGCCCTACTGCGGGGTGATTGCCTGCAAGGAGAAGTTTCTGCGGCAGATGCCCGGGAGGTTGATCGGGGAGACAAAGGACAAGGACGGCAAGCGCGGGTTCGTGCTGACGCTGTCGACGCGTGAGCAGCATATCCGGCGAGAGAAAGCGACTTCGAATATTTGTACGAACCAGGCGCTGGTCGCGATGATGACTACGATCTTCCTGACCGTATATGGCAAGCACGGGATGAAGGAGTTGGCGGAGCAGAACCTTGCAAAGGCCGCTTATCTGAAGGGCGTGCTTGGTGCTTCTTCAGGGACGAAGGTGTTGTTTGATGGGGCGCCGCGGTTTCACGAGTTTGTGCTGGATCTGCCGAAGAGTGCAGAGGAGACGAACGCTGCGCTGCTTGGCAACAAGATTATTGGCGGGTTGCCGTTGCAGAAGTGGTATCCGGAGCTTGGGCCGAATGCGAGTCTGTGGTGTGCGACTGAGTTGACGACGCGGAAGCAGATGGATGCTGTGGCCGCGGCACTGGCGGACAAGAAGGCTTAGAGATGGATGTTTCGGCGATCATCGGTGAGGAGCTGAAGGCGGTTGAGTTTGTCGAGGATTTTTTGCAGCTTCGATTCGAGACCCCTTTGCTGACCTTCTATGCTTGGCCTCATGTGTTGTTTCCGGAGTTTTCGCTGGCCTATGGAGAGCCGGAGTATCGGAACGCTTTGTGCGCGCAGATTAATGACAAAGTGGTGCAGGCTTCGCTTGAGGAAGGCGATGCGCTGACGATTGAGTTTGAAAACGGCACAGTGTTTGGGCTTTCTTTGCGGGAAGAAGATGTGGATGGGCCGGAGTCGGGGAGTTATTCGGAGACAGGTGATGCGGCCGACCAGGAGGAGTTCTAATGGAGTCGAAGACTTCTCTGACCTTGCGCGGTGTGCGTGTTTTGTTTTTCAGCATTCTCTTGTTCGCGAGCTTTACGGCGTCTCTTTACTTCCCGCACCAGACTGCGTGGTGGCGCATCGCGATGATATTAACGGTGGCTTTCAACGTTTTGGGGCCTTGTAAGTTCGTATCGCCAACGCGCGGTACGCAGGCGCGAAGAGCAACTGTAGCATTCAAGTACGAGTTATGAGATTCGAGTTACGAATAAAGGCGGTTCAGCATGTCGGGTAAGTTCATTGGCACGCCAAAGAAGGCAACTACTCACGTTAATCAAAATGAAGGTCTGATCTTTGAGAAGTCTTCGCCGGGGAAAAAGGCTTATCGGCTGGCGGAGCTGGATGTGCCGGCTGTTGATGCCGCTTCCCTGCTCGGGGCTTCGGTGCGTAAGGACCTCGGCGTGATGCCGGAGTTGAGTGAGATTGAGATCATTCGACACTTCACGCGGCTTTCGACGTGGAACTATGCGATCGACCTGGGGATGTATCCGCTGGGTAGCTGCACGATGAAGTACAACCCGCGCGTGAATGAGGCGGTGGCGCGGCTCGAGGGGATCGCAGAGGCGCATCCTTATCAGCCGGAGTCGTTGTCGCAGGGCTGCCTGGGGATTATGAAGACGCTGTCTGATGCGTTGATTGAGATAACCGGCATGGATGCGATTACTTTGCAGCCGGCGGCCGGCGCGCATGGCGAGTTTACAGGAATACTGCTGGTTCGGGCCTATCACGAGTCGAAGGGCAATCCGCGGAAGAAGATCCTGATTCCGGACTCGGCGCATGGGACGAACCCGGCTACCGCTGCGGTTTGCGGGTATGAGGTCGCCAACCTGAAGTCGAACGCTCAGGGCATGGTGGATGTGGCGGAGTTGGAGCGGATGGTGGACGAGGACACCGCTGCGCTGATGCTGACGAACCCTTCGACGATCGGCGTGTTTGAGAGCGAGATCCATAAGATTGCGGACGTCCTGCATGCGAAGGGCGCGCTGCTTTATATGGATGGCGCGAACATGAATGCGCTGGTGGGAAAGACGCGGCCAGGTGACTTTGGCGTCGATGTAATGCATTTGAATCTGCATAAGACGTTTTCTACGCCGCATGGTGGTGGCGGGCCGGGGTCGGGGCCGGTGGCTTGCAAGAAGATACTGGAGCCATTTTTGCCGACGCCGGTTGTGGTGACGAAGTCAGACGGGTCGCTGGGGCTTGAGTTCAATCGGCCGCAGACCGTGGGCCGGGTGCGGATGTTCTATGGGAACTTCGGGATGTTTGTGAGGGCGCTGGCTTATATTCTGGCCAACGGGCCGGATGGACTGCGGCAGACAACTGAAGACGCTGTGCTGAATGCGAATTACATTCGGGCGAAGCTTGAGGGAACTTTTGAGCTGCCGTATAAGACGCAGTCGCTGCATGAGGTCGTGTTCTCCGACAAGCTGCAGGCGAGGAACGGTGT
>DATHQG010000371.1:0-7219 GCA_035483075.1 Edaphobacter sp.
CCGCGAGTTCGCCACCCCAAACGCCAGCGGCTCCTTCGCGCCAACCAGCGTCTTCTTCTCCGGCTCCGCCGTCCCCTCCAGCGCCTTCACGATGACGCCCATGATGAACCGCTCGAAGACAACGCAATGCTCGATGTTCTCCGCGATCGACCACCGCTCCGGCGTCTCCCGAAAGCGCCATTGCTCCGGAGTCAACCCATCCACCAGCTCCAGCAGCCGCGCCTCGCTCGAAGCCAACTGCTCCAACACCACCCGCCGCTCCTGTGCATCCATCGTCCCGGCCCCCATGCACCAATCTTAGCCGGGGGCCCAGACGCGTTGCATCAGTGCTGACCCATCGAAGCGACTGTACCGTCCGACCACTTGTCCACCGGAACCATAAATAACGTGAAGCGATCCAGAGTGTCCTTGTCTCCGACAACAACCGGAGAGCCCGGCAACCCCGCTCCCCACGCCTCAGGGTCCGTGTCCGGAACGAAGAACATCAGGTGAGGATGCCAGTTCCCGGCCTGGTCGTTCAAGTGTCCCTGCTTCGACAGCATGTAACACATCGCGCCGGGTCCGAGCGGCGGGAACTCCTTCTTGTCGAAGGCGGCCTTAATGCCGTCGGCCATCTGTTCTTTGGACCGTCCCGCCAAAACCAACTCGGTCTTCCTGATCGTGATTGGAACGTTGAATCGCGCGGCCTGCGGATTGAAGCAGATCGGACCCCGTATCTTCGGGTTCCAAAACACGGGATCGTCAAGCCCGGCGGTCCACCCACGCTCCACCATGCACACAAAACCGTTCTTGCCCTTCACCGCGACCTCATACCCATGCCGCGTCATAACCATCACCTCGGCATCTGCTGAGATGGATGGAGGAGCAGCACTGAGCGCCATCGCAATCTCGGCGCTTCGCTCCATCATGTATTGATCAACCGGAGCCATCTTCGGATACGGTGTCTTCGCGTCTTCGGCGTGCGCCTGCCACGCCGCTGCCACTACAACAACCAGCACCAGACTTCTCAATGCAAGGACCGTGAGAGCTTTCCGCTTCATTGGCTGCCTCCTGAGAGATACGGGAATTCTTCTGTTAAAAGCTGGAAGGGCCCCCGGCCCGGGGCCGCTCGGCAATATATGTTGATATCAATATAATTATTTTCGGCGTTTTACGCCCAGAAATCGCATGTCAAGCCCGTGAATCGCTTAACCCTTTACAATCCAGCAATATCCGCGTGGCATGTTAGTTCTCCTGCAACAGCTATACTTAAATTAGAGGCAAAAACGGCCTTCAGATATCAAACATTTCCCCATAACCCTTGTATTATGAATATTTGGACGTAACCCATTTGCTGTCAATATTTTACAGTGTTTGACCCGTCGTAAACCGCTGACCTAAAGCAATTTACACGCGAGGAGCATCGAACCAGCATGACCACCCAATACAGCTCAGGCCGCGGCCCCTCCGGTACCTTCCTCGTCGTCCTGCTCTCGCTTGTCCTCGGCGCCGCCGCGGTGGTCGTCTTCATCCGCCACGCCACCAACGGCATCATGGCCCGAGTTGCCACCGCCATCACCGGCCGCACCACTACCTTCGACACCTCGGTCCCCGCCGTCGTCCAGCGCATCCAGCGCCTCAACCGACTCGAGACCGTCGTCTACTCGATCGACACCGTAGTCGAAGGCTCCAAGTCCTCCGCCGTCCTCCCCGACCTGCTCGCCGGCGACCGCCTCCTTCTCGTCGTCCACGGCCAATCCATCGCCGGCATCGACCTCGCCCAACTCAAGTCCGAGGACGTCCACATCACCGACAAGGACGGCGGCCAGTCCATCCGCATCACCCTGCCGCCCTCCCAGCTCTTCCTCACCAGCATCGACAACCAGCACACCCGCGTCTACGTCCGCTCCACCGGCCTCCTCGTCCCCGCCGACCCCAACCTCGAAACCGATACCCGTGCCAAGGCTGAACAACAACTCCAGGCCTCCGCCCTCGCCGACGGCATTCTCGACACCGCCAGCAAAAACGCCCGAGCCACCATCACCACCCTCCTCTACAGCCTGGGCTTCCACGAGGTGACCGTGACCTAGCTGGAAGGTCTGTCATTTCGACCGAAAGCGGCGCGTTTGCCGCCGTAGTGGAGAAACCTGCTTCTCTACCTCGGACCTCAATGCCATCTAAATGCAACCTTTCGTCGTTCTTAGCGTCCAATGAGCCGATGACACGAAAGCAGCAGCGCGAGCGGACGACAGTTTCACGCAACAACAACGCGCCTGAGATATCATCCAAATCATGATGTTTCGCACCACATCCCGCGACGAAGGCGCTCCCACCGAGGACGCGTCCATCAACGGCACCATCCCCTTTCCCCACAACGGAAACGGGAACGGTGACGAAGGCGAAGAAGAAACCACCCTCATCAAGACCGTAGGCTGGATCTCCGCCGGGCTCGGCGCCGTGGCTCTTGGCCTCTTCATCGGCCGCGAACTCCGCCAGCGCTATAGGTTTAACCACCGCACCCCCTACGACGCCTACGCCCACGCCGGCGACGAGCAGGACATCGACTTCGGCCTCGGAATCTAGCCCTTTCAAGGTCCTCCGGCCCGGAAGGGACTTCCCGTTGATTTACCATCGTCAACGATGAGTACAACGAAAATTGCCTTCCTCTTTCCCGGTCAGGGCTCCCAAACCGTAGGAATGGGCCGCGACCTCTACGACAACTTCCCCATCGCTCGCGCCGTCTTCGAAGAAGCCGACGAGTCCCTCGGCTTCGCCCTGTCGAAGCTCATCTTCGAGGGCCCTGAAGACCAGCTAAAGCTCACCGAACACACACAACCCGCAATCCTGACCGTCTCGGTCGCCGCCCAGCGAGTCCTCGCCGAACGCGGCATCACTCCCGCCTTCGCCGCCGGCCATTCCCTCGGCGAATACTCCGCGCACGTCGCTGCCAACACCCTCACCTTCGCCGACGCTGTCCGCACTGTGCGCTCGCGCGGCCAATACATGCAGCGGGCCGTCCCTCCCGGCGTTGGGGCAATGGCCGCAATCCTGGGCCTCTCCGCCGACCTCATCCAGACCGTCTGCTCCCAGGTCTCCGACGACCTCACCCCGCTGCCGAACACGCCGGAAGCCAAGACCTTCGACCCCAACAGCGCGGTCGTCTCACCAGCCAACCTCAACTCCCCCGACCAAACCGTCATCTCCGGTGCGACCGCCGCCGTCGAGCGCGCCGCCGACCTCTGCAAGCAGGCCGGAGCCAAGCGCGCCATCATGCTCCAGGTCAGCGCTCCCTTCCACTGCGCCCTGATGCAGCCCGCGCAGGACGCCCTCGCCGTCGACCTCGCCACCCTGACCTTCCGCGACCCCCACTTCCCCGTAGCCAGCAACGTCGACGCCCGCCTCCTGACCCACAGCGCCGAGGTCCCCGACTGCCTCGTCCGCCAGGTCACCGGACCCGTCCGCTGGGTCGAGTGCATCCAACTCCTCATCGCCCAATCCACCACCCACTTCATCGAGGTAGGCCCCGGCAAAGTCCTCTCCGGCCTCAACCGACAGATTCTCGGCAAAGAATCCGCCACCCCCACCTTCAACGTCGAAGACTCAGCCTCTCTCGAAAAGACCCTGGCGGCTCTGACCCAATAGCTTCCCCCCAAAAAGGAGTCAAATCAAATGAACGTCGGCGACAAAGTAGAAAACTTCACCCTCCAAAACCAAGACGGCAAAGACGTCTCTCTCACCGACTTCAAGGGCAAGCCCGTCGTCATCTTCTTCTACCCCCGCGCTGACACCCCCGGCTGCACCATCGAATCCTGCGGCTTCCGCGACGCCTTCGAGAAGTTCCAGAAGGCCGGCATCGTCGTCCTGGGCATCTCCCGCGACACCGTCAAAGACCAGAAAAAGTTCAAAGACAAGTACGATCTCCCCTACGATCTCCTCGCCGACGACGAGATGGTCCTCATCAATCGCTACGACCTCATCAAGCCGAAGAACATGTACGGCAAGCTTGTCAAAGGCGTGAAGCGAACCACCTATCTCATCGGGCCCGACCAGCGCCTTATTCACATCTTCGAAGAGGTCAAACCCGAAGGCCACGCCGAAGAGGTCCTCGCCCTCCTCAAGAAATCCGCCAACAAGCACTGACACGAAGTCTCCAACGCCCTGGCCATCTCCACCCGAGCGCCGATGGCAACAGACTAAACTCGAACCTAAGCAATGAACTCCACCACTATCAAGACGGCGGCCGCAGCTCTCACTAGTGCAAGCCTCCTCGCCGGTGGCTGCACCTACGCCGCTCTCTCCGCGCAGTCCCAGATCTTCGGCACGGTCCTCATCGCCAGCCGCGACCCGAACGAAATCGCCCTCACCTACGACGACGGCCCCAACGACATCGTCACCGAACGCCTTCTCGAAGTTCTCGCCCGCCACAATGTCCGCGCCACCTTCTTCCTCATCGGCCGCTACGTCCGTCAGCGCCCGCAGATCGCCCGCGCCATCGCCGCATCCGGACACCTCATCGGCAACCACACCATGACTCACCCCTGGCTCGCCTGGCAGTCCACCGCCCGCGTCCGCCAGGAGCTCGCCGACTGCAACGCGATCCTCGAAGACACCCTCGGCGCACCGGTCCGATACTTCCGCGCACCCCACGGAGCGCGCCGACCCGCCGTTCTTCGCATCGCCCGCTCGCTCGGCCTGACCCCGGTCCAGTGGAACATCATCGCAAAAGACTGGCTCCCCGTCGGCGCGGAAGCGATCGAGGCCCGCGTCGTTCGAGGCATCACCCGAAACCAGCAGCAAAACCGCGCCTCCAATATCGTTCTCCACGACGGTGGACAAGCCGGATTAGGTCAGCCCCGCCTTCCCACCGTAGAGGCCACCAACTTACTTCTAAACAAATACGGCCCCCGGACCGAAACGAAGTTCGTCACCGTCGACTCATGGGTGCAGTGAAAAACCAGATCAATCAAGGAGGTCATTGTGAAACGCGTTGTCCTGGCTCTTACGCTTTGCCTCGTCGTCCCACCTGCCCTGTTCGCTCAAGGCCAAGCTGCGCCTGAAATTCCCTTCGACTCTGTCCCCAATTTTCTAAAGCTCCCACCGAACCTATATCTAGGCGAAACCGCCGGCGTAGCGGTAAATTCCAAGGGGCACATCTTCGTATTCACGCGTGGCAACTCCACTGGTCCAGCGTATGGTGCAAGCGCCGCCCAGCTTTTGGAATTTTCCCCTGACGGCACCTACCTTCGCGAGATCGGACACAATCTCTACGCCTGGTCTTACGCGCACGCCGTGCGAATCGACAAAGACGACAACATCTGGGTCACCGACAAAGGCTCCGATATGGTGATCAAGTTCGATCCCGCGGGCCGCGTCGTGATGGTCTTCGGCCGCAAGCAGGAGGCATCGGACGAGAGCACCGGCCCGCTGAAACACGTTCACCCGCCGCTGCCTCCCGTCGACGGACAGTTCCGCCAGGTCACCGACGTCACCTGGGACCCAGCCGGCAACACCTACATCAGCGACGGCTACATCAACTCGCGCGTCGCCAAAGTCGACAAGAACGGCAAGTGGCTGATGTCGTTTGGCGAACCCGGCGCCGGACCCGGCCAGTTCAACACGCCACACAGCATCGCCGCCGACGCGCAGGGGAACATCTACGTGGCGGACCGTGGCAACCGCCGCATCCAGGTTTTCAACGGCGACGGCAAGTTCCTCCGTCAGATCACGATCGATGTGCCGTTTGACTACGCGAGTGCGACCGCAGCCATCGGCAAGAAACCCGCCCCAGATGCCACTGGCACGCAGTCGTCCGGCTCCCCTTGGGCGATATGCATCACGCCCGGACCCAATCAGGTCCTATACGCATCAGACGCGTTTCCCGGACGCATCTACAAGCTCAGCCTCGACGGCACGGTACTTGGCGTGCTCGGCGAAACCGGTAAGCAGCTCAAGCAATTCGGATGGATCCACGAGATCGCGTGCCCGTCCGAGAACGTGCTCTTTGTCGCAGAACTGCTGAACTGGCGAGTGCAGAAACTCGTCCTGCATCCAAAAAAATAATTACCTGCACAGCCACACGCTGCGGCGGCCGGAGGTTAGTGAGCTACACACGAAATGGACCCGGCAGCTCGACTACTCATACCGAAGAGCGCCCTGGATATCGATCCTTGCGGCGCGCCTTGCCGGGACCCAACATGCCAGCAACGCAACCGCCGCAAGGAATAAAGGCATTGTGGCAAAGGTCAAAGCGTCGTGCGGGTGCACACCATAGAGGAAGCTGCTGAAGAACTTCGCCACTCCCCATGCCACGGGCAGACCAAGCGCGAGGGCGATTGCAGTCAGCAGCATTCCCTGCCGGATGATGAGCCGCCGAACGGCGTCGAGCTGAGCGCCTAATGCGATGCGAATGCCGATCTCGTGCGTGCGGCGGCTCACCGAGTAGCTCATAACGCCATAGAGTCCCACGGCAGCGAGAACGAGGCCGATGGAACCAAAGACACCGAAGAGCGTGCCGGCCAGGCGCGGGAGAAAGAGCGCCTTGCGGAGATGCTCCTGCATGGTCTCTGCGTCATATATCGCCATGGTTGAGTCGAGGTCGTGTATCTGCTGACGCACGGCGTTGGCTATCGCCGTCGAGTCACCGGCGGTGTGGACGATCAGCTGATAGCCCAGAAAAGAAGGGTCGCTGCCAGTGCTTTGTGCGAGCGAGCGAAAGAGGACGTAGCGCGTGTCCTCGCCAAGCGTGCGTGACTTGATATTTTTGACGACGCCGACGATCTCGTAGGTCACACCAGCGCCGTTGACCTGCCGGCCGACGGGATTCGCTGAGCCGAAGAAGTGTTCTGCAAAGGCCTGATTCACGACAGCAACTTTGGGAGCGTTCGGGCCCTCATTGGTGAAGTCGCGACCCGCAAGGCGAGGGATCCCCATCGTCTCAAAGTAGCCGGGAGTCGCCATGTAAAGCTCCACGACGGGGTACGGATCGGACTGCGGTTGACCCGCGGCGTGGAAGCCGTCACTGCGGTTGCCGCCGGCAAGCGGGACGCTATCAGTCGCGGCGACCGAGACGACACCGGGAAGAGCGGCCACGCGCTCACGCAGTTGAGTGAGGAACTGCGTGGTGCGCTCGGTCGAGTAGCCGTGAATGCGGGGATCGACGGACATCATCAAAACATCGCGAGAGCGGAAGCCGATGTCGATGCTGGAGGCGCCTTCGAGACTGCGCAGGAACAGGCCCGTC
>DATHQG010000372.1:0-5292 GCA_035483075.1 Edaphobacter sp.
TAGATCGGTTTGGGACTTGACATCTCTTGGGGCGACTTGTTGTGAGACCGAGCGCTGGGCTGAAGGGTGCCGGAAGTTCTTGGTGGGGTGAGATGGGTGGCAGGTCCTTCGACTGCGGTTGGCGCAAGCGCCAACCTACGCTCAGGATGACGGGCTGGGTGAGTGGGATGGGTTGCAGGTCCTTCGACTGCGGCGTTTGCGACGCCTTCGCTCAGGATGACAGATTTGTGGAGGGGGAGAACAGGGCAACAGCAAAAGCTAATGTGGGGTGTTTCGTTCTGTCAGAGGCCTTTCGCGAAGAAGGCTTCTACGTCGGTGATCTCGTGGGTGAGGCGGTAGGGTGGGAGGGAGTCTAGGAAGATGCGGCCGTAGCGTTGGCGCTGGATGCGTGGGTCGAGGAGCATGAGGACGCCGCGGTCGGAGAGGGAGCGGATGAGGCGGCCGAAGCCTTGTTTGAGGGTGATGACGGCGTTGGGGACCTGGTAGTCGAAGAAAGGCTTGCCGCCGAGAGCTTCGATGGCCTCCATGCGGGCCTCGACTACGGGGTCTGACGGAACGGCGAAGGGGAGGCGGTCGATGATGACGCAGCTTAGCTGTTCGCCCTGCACGTCGACTCCCTGCCAGAAGCTGGATGTGCCGAAGAGGACGGCGTTTGGGGTGTCGCGGAACTGCTGCAGCAAGACGTTGCGTGGGGCGGTGCCGTGGAGAAGGAGCGGATAGGGGAGCTCAGCAAGGAGTCGCTCGTGCGTGTTGCGCATCTGCGTGTAGCTGGTGAACAGGCAGAAGGCGCGGCCCCGGGTGATCTCTAGGACGCGACGAATGCGCTCGGCGGCCTTTTCGGGAAAGTCGGGCTCGCGAGGGTCGGGCATGTTCGGCGGGAGGTAGAGAAGGGCCTGTTTTTCGTAGTTGAAATGCGAGGGGACGACGAGCTCTCGCGTGCTAGTAAGGCCGAGGCGGCGGCGGATGTGATCGAAGCCTCCGGAGACGGTGAGCGTGGCAGAGGTGAGGACGACGGAGTTGTAGTTGTCGAAGAGCGTGGAGGTGAGGAGTTCGGAGACATCGATGGGAGTGGCCTGCAGGTGCGTGTGGAAGGCAGCGTGCGCTGCTCCTCTGGCGAGGTTGCGGACGCCACCAGCGGCGCGACGCTCGATCCAGAAGACAGTGTTGCGGTCTGGGGACTCGAGGAGAAAGGCGAGATGGGCGCGGATGTCGGCGGCGCGTTTTCGCAGGCCGGGCGACTCTTCCACGTTCTTCAAGTGGTCGAGTTCGCCTTCGAGGCGGGTCAGCGCATTGAGGACGCCGGTGTAATAGTCGCCGCTCTCCTCAAGGAAGGCCTCGCGATTGTGGAACGGCATGCGGCCCGCCCCGCCGGGAAGCCCTGAGGTTTCCATGGGCAGGATCGCGAAGAACATACGTGAGCGATCTTTGAGGATGGCGCAGGCGCTTTCGATCGCCGACGTGCTGGCCTTCTTGGCCTTCAGCATCAGGTCGACATCGCGGATAAGTTCGTCGACACGCTGATTGCTGAGGCCGATGCCGAAGTAGTTCGAGGCGACCTCTTCCAGCTCGTGGGCCTCGTCGAAGATGACGGCTGCGGCCTCGGGCAGGATACCTGCGTCGGGGGCGTTGGCGGCCTGCTGCTTAATGCTGAGGTCGGCGAAGAAGAGATGATGGTTGACGATGACGATGTCGGACTCGAGTGCTTTGCGGCGCATGGCGGTGACAAAGCAGCGCTCCCAGTCGGGACAGGTCTGACCGAGGCAGGCTTCGGTGCGGGCGTCGAGCTTCTGCCAAAGCGACGAGGACTCGGGGAGCGTATCGATCTCAGCACGGTCGCCTGTCTCAGTCGTCTTCTCCCAAGTGGAGATGTGGTGGAACTGGTCGATCTCTTCGAGGCCGTGGAGGAGCGGGTTGTCGCGCAGTGCGTAGAGCTTGTGGCGGCAGAGATAGTTGCTGCGGCCCTTCATGTAGCAGACCTTCAATGGGCCGAGGAGGGACTCGAGGAACGGCACGTCCTTGAAGAAGAGCTGCTCCTGCAGGTTCTTGGTTCCGGTCGAGATGATGATGCGCTGCTGGCGCTCGCGTGCCAGTCGCAGGGCAGGCAGAAGATAGGCGAGGGTCTTGCCGGTGCCGGTTCCGGCTTCGACGATGAGGTGGCGTTTTTCTTTGAATGCGGCCTCGATGGCGCGGGCCATCTCGTACTGGCCCTTACGGTGCTCGAAGGCGAGGGTCGATCGCGAGAGAATGCCGCCGGGCGAAAAGAAGTCATGCAGGTTCGGCAGGTTCTCCAGAGGGGCGGGTGTGATCGAGATGGGAGCGGAGGTCGACAATGTTGGGATTGCTGGCGGTTCTGACGGCACGAAGGCGATGCAATTTCTATAATAGAGAGGATAGCGAATAAATAGCGTAGGAAACCTGGCCGCCTCGAAGGTGCGCGGGAGAAAGTTGGACACTCCGTGGCTAAGAGAGATGACAAGAAGCGGTTAGGCAAGAAACACAGGCAGGCGAGCACGCGGCCGAAGAAGGGGCGTGCGCCGAAGTCGACGCCGACGACTGGCGCCGTGGATCCTCGTAAAAGGAAGATACTTTCGACCAAGCGGGCGGCGGCGGACAAAGCTTCCCGGGTGACGAAGCAGTCGCCGGAGCGGGAGAAGCGGAAGGCTATTCGTCACGATGTAGCCCCGAAGAGACCCGTGGCCCCGCGGCCAAATTTTGCACGACCGGCGGACGGGATTGTGGGACGGCAGACGCCGCGGTCGTCCAATATGGACGGACGTGAGGAGGACTGGCGCGATATCGAACTGCTGGCCTCGCAGATGGTCACCGAGACAGAGAGTGCCGATGCGCGCGATCTGCCGCTGATTGCGGTGTGCGGACGCCCGAATGTGGGCAAGAGCACGCTGTTCAATCGGCTGACGGGTTCGCGGCGATCGATCGTTGGCGACGAGCCGGGGATCACGCGCGACCGCATCTACGGCGAGATCGAATGGATGGGACAGGCAGCTCGGATTGTCGATACGGGCGGTGTGGTGCCGGATGATGAAGCGCTGATTCCGGCGGAAATCTTCCGGCAGGCGAAGGTCGGGTTGGAAGAGGCCGATGCGATCGTGATGGTGGTGGACGGGCGCACGGAGCTCGCTTCGCCTGATATGGAACTGGCGCGGCTGCTGCTGCGTGGGGGCAAGCCGGTGTTTCTCGCGGTCAACAAGATGGACACCGAGGCCATGCAGGTGCAGGCGGAGAACTTCCGGCGGCTCGGGTTCAAGAATGTGTTGCCAATCTCGGCGGAGCATGGAAGTGGCATGGGCGACCTGCTGGACGCGGTGTTCGATGTCCTGCCGGAGCCAGCCGAGGTGATAGAAGAGCCGGTGATGCTGACCGAGAATGATGAGGCCGAGGAAGATGCCAGCGGGCCGGATTTCTCGGTCGATCCTGCGGCGAGGCGGATCCGGAAGCTGCGGTCGCATGGCGAGTACGAGAGCCGCGAGACGAAGATCGCCATCATCGGGCGGCCGAACGTGGGTAAGAGTACGCTGCTGAACGCCCTGACTGGGACGCAACGGGCGATTGTGTCGCCGATTGCCGGTACGACCCGCGATGCGGTGGACGAGGTCGTCGAACGGGACGGGCATGCGTTCCGGTTTGTGGATACGGCGGGAATTCGCAGGAAGGGCAAGACGAAGCTGATGGCGGAGAAGCTGTCGGTGATCATGGCGCGGAAGCACCTGGAGGCGGCGGACGTTTCGCTGCTGGTGATCGACGCGACGGAGGGTGTGGCGGCGCTGGATGCGAACATCGGCGGGTATGCGCATGAGAGCGGTCGCTCGGTGATCATCGTCGTGAACAAGTGGGACTTGATGACACGGACTGGCAAGGATGGGAAGCGGTTGTTTGATGGCAAGCCTCCGGCGGACCAGAAGCTCTATGAGCAGGACGTTCGGGACAAGTTGAAGTATCTGGACTATGCTCCGCTGTTGTTTATCTCGGCGGCGGACGGCAAGAACATCGAGCAGGTGTTCAAGAAGGTCGAACTTGTAGCGCGCGAGCGGCGGAAGCGCGTGACTACCGGGCAGATGAACCGGTTTCTGGAGAAGGTGGACTTCCAGAAGGCCTCAGTGCCGATGAACAAGCGCGTGAGGATCTATTACATGACGCAGGCCGCTGTCGCTCCACCTACGTTCGTGCTCTTCACCGACAAGGACGTTAAGATGCACTTCTCGTTCGAGCGATTTCTGGCGAACCAGATTCGGGAGAACTTCGGATTTATCGGGAGTCCCATCTGGTTCAAGATCAGGGCGCGGAATAAGAAGAAAGATTAGTTGACAGCCAGTCGTTCCACGCGGAGAGGGCGCGGTCGCATTGGATTTTGTGGCGTTCTTTTTTGTCACGGATTTTTCTTCGGAGGTCTTCTTCCAGGGGTGGGAGGAGATCGAAGGTGATGTTGGCGGGTTGGAATTTTTTGGTTTCGGAGTGGGTGATGTAGTAGGTCAACGAACCGTTGGCGCTTAGGCGTGGCGCGGGTGTTGGGACTTTATCGTTCGCGATGTCTGCGGCGTAGATGCCGGCCAGCATCCCTGATGCGATCGATTCGGTGTAGCCTTCGACTCCGCTGAGTTGACCGGCGATCATAATGCCCGGGTGGGTCTTGAGTTGGAGAGTTTCAGTGAGCAGCGATGGTGCATGGATGTAAGTGTTGCGGTGGATTTGGCCGTAGCGCAGGAAGGTCGCGTTTTCGAGGCCGGGGATGAGCTTGAGGACGCGGTTTTGTTCGCCGAATTTGAGGTGGTTCTGGAAGCCGACGAGGTTGTAGCTATCGGCGCGGAGGTTCTCCTGGCGAAGTTGCACGACCGCGTAAGGCCAGCGGCCGGTCTTGGGGTCGATGAGGCCGACCGGCTTCATGGGACCGAAGCGGAGGGTGTCACGGCCGCGGCGGGCGGTCTCTTCGATGGGCAGGCAGCCTTCGAAGTATTGGAGTACCTCAGCAGGTTTGGGTTCCGCGGTTGAAAAGGGGCTGGCTGTTTGGGTGAGAATGGCTCCCTCGGGGTCCTTCGACTCCGCTGCGCTCCGCTCAGGATGACAGTTTTGTTGTGATGCGGTGGGGACCTGTTCCCATTCTTTGGCGGGAACGGCTTCGGCGGTGGTGAGGGCGTCGAGGAAGCGGTCGTACTCTTCTTTGGTGAAGGGACAGTTGATGTAGTCGGCGGTGCCCTTGTCGTAGCGGGCAGCGAAGTAGACCTTGTCCATGTCGATGGTGGTGGCGTCGACGATGGGTGAGATGGAGTCGTAGAAGGC
>DATHQG010000373.1:0-21183 GCA_035483075.1 Edaphobacter sp.
CTCCTATGACAACTTGAACGATTGACTTGTGGGGAGGTTGAAGCTAGGATGGGACTGTCGATGGCCCTTTGGGTCAAGCATTCAGCGAATTTTCGTTAGCCGACCATTGGCGTGGTCGGCTTTATGCTGCTCCAAAATCTCCTTAAAGCCCAGAACATCATCGTTGCACGTTTGGTCAGGTTTAGACAAGAGTTATTATCGTCTAAGTCATAGATTTGATGGGGTTAATTACTTTGATTCCCACCAAATTTGGTGCAACGCTTAAAGCAAATTAGGACACCACCTGAGTTGTGGTTAGTTGTTGGTTTTTCTTCGGTTTGATTGGGACCATTGTCGTGAATCTCCGGTAGTTCCAGCATAAGATGAAGCGCTTTTTGATGGTAAAGACGTGGACAGATTGTGGTGAATTGCTGGTGGATCGTGGACACAAGATGGACGCTAAATTGGCGTCGCGCTATCGGAAGAGCTTGCCGTCGGAGTTTTCCAGATTGAGCAGGCGGGCCTTGGTCTCGAGTCCGCCTCCGAAGCCGGTCAGCTTTCCAGACGATCCGATGACACGATGGCAGGGCACGATGATGGATACCGGATTCTTTCCGTTCGCGGCGCCGACGGCCCGTGTGGCGCGAGGGTTTCCAAGTTGATTCGCGATCTGTCCGTAGCTTCTGGTCTCTCCGAAGGGTATGGCTAGCAGGGCCTCCCAAACAACTTTCTGAAAGCGGGTCCCTCGCATGTCGAGGGAGACGTTGAATGTCTTTCGCTTTCCGGCGAAGTACTCGCGAAGCTGGCGTTCGGTTTCGACGAGGACGAAATGCTGCTCGTTCGCAATCAGCTCGTTGGGGGGCACGCCGCGATGGGGCCTGTCGTTGTCCCACAGGATGGCTACAAGGCCTTTGTCACTGGCAACCAGTTTCAGTTTTCCGACGGGCGATTCGATTATTTTGTATGCGAGACTCATCGTCTTTCCTTTCCGGTTCGTGATGCGTTGGTTTGTGTGAGCGTTGAAGGGTCAGTGACCTTAATGTGAAGGGCGCTGGCTGCTTGTTGCGGGGCTTCCGTCTGCGGCCCAGAGATGCTGGGCGGCGTAGGCGCGCCATGGGCGCCAGGATTCGGCGCGAAGCAGGAGGTTTGCCGAGGTCGTTTTCCTGCCGTCGATGGAGGCCACGCTTCGGAGCAGTCCGATGTCGGTCGCGGGGAAGGCGTCGGTTTCGCGGATGGCGCGAAGGGCGATGTACTGTGCGGTCCATTCGCCGATGCCGCGAATCGTTCGCAGGCGGGCGATGGTTTCGTCGATGCTGCCGAAGGGTCGGAAGAGGTTTGGATCGGCTACTGCCGCTTCGGCTACTGCCTTTAAGGCCGACAGACGCGCGGCGGGCATGGCGAGTCCGATGGAGGAGGTTGCCGCAAGCCGATTCGCTGTTGGGAACGTATGGGAAAGGTCTGGGTGGATCACGAAGGACCTCGGCACAGCGCGGCCGTGGAGAGCGACGAGCTGGCCAGCCAGGCGACGTGCGGCTGCCACGCTGATCTGCTGGCCCAGGACGGCCCTGACTGCCAGCTCGAAGCCATCCCAGCCGCCGGGAGCACGCAGCCCCGGACGTTGCGCCACCAGGGTCGCGAGCACAGGATCGCCGGAGAGATGGTCGTCGATGGTCTCGATGTCGGCCCCGAGATCGAAGAGGCGCCGCACGCGGGCGACGATGACAGGGAGAAGGCGGACGTCGGGGAAGCGGATGCTGACGCCGAGGCCCTGCCGGTCGGGCAGGTGAGTGACCTCGATGCTTCCCATCGCGCCGTTCACCTCGACTGTGCGCAGGTAGCGGTTATCGTCGACAAACTCGACGCCCTGAATGGCGCGGGCGCGCAGGAAGCCGAGTATGGATTCCCAGTCATAAGGTGCGCGATAGCGAAGCCGAAGGGCGACGTTTTTCTCCAGGGATTTTGCGGAGCTCTTTCTTCGCAACGCGCTGGGAGGGCGATGGAAGAGGTCGCGAAAGGTCTCGTTGAATCGCCGAAGGCTGCCGAATCCTGCGGCCATTGCAACCTCTGTCATGGGCATGCGGGTTTCGTGGATGAGCTGCTTCGCGAAGAGAACACGCCGTGTCTGGGCAACGGAGATGGGGGACGCTCCGAGGTGCTGGAGAAAGAGTCGCCGCAGCTGGCGGTCGCCCAGGCCGAGGCGCTCTGCCAGTTTTTCCACGCCGTTCCCTTCTCCATCGAGTGCGCCTTCTGCGATGAGAGCCAGGGCCCGCGAGACTGAGTTTGAGGTGCCGCGCCATGAAGCGAGGTCGGGGGCCGTCTCCGGGCGGCAGCGAAGGCAGGGACGGAAGCCTGCGTCCTGGGCGGCGGCTGCGGAGGCGAAGAATCTGCAGTGCTCCTCCTTCGCGGTGCGCGCCGGGCAGATGGGGCGACAGTAGATTCCTGTCGATGTGACGCCAACGAAGATCAGACCGTCGAAGCGGGTGTCCCGGCTTTGTAACGCGCGATAACAGACTTCGTGAGGGGGCAGTTCCATGACTCGATGTTCGCACTCTCGAAGTAGAGAAACTAGCGGTTTTCGGACATGGTTGGATTGTTGTTTTTGGAGACCGTTGACGACGGGTGAGTGAAGCAGCAGATATGCTTTGATTGGTGCAACACTTCCAGCTACGCGAACCGGGAGGTTGCGAGGATGAAGGACCGACAGAGAGTCGCAGACCGGTGATCGTTTCTTGTGGGGATGGCCGCTGCGGCAGTTTGTGGTGGCGTCGCTGGAGGAGATGACTCTGGAGCGTGATCGCGTTCCCTTTTACTTGTTTCAATTCATTGGTCGAATCGAGGAGGCCGGGGTGTGATCACTCTTTGATTCGCTCCCATACGAGTTTGTAGGTCGCATGACTTCGGTCGATCGTGCCTCCCTTTCCGTCCTCGGACGGAATCAGGAGGAGGCGATCGTTGCCCTGGAATTCGAACCAGCGCACATTGTTGAGCCCGGCCCCGCCGGGATAGGAGTAGTCCCTGATGTGGTGAGTGATGGTTTGCGCTTTCGGATCGATCGAATAGGTGCCGTAGTATGAGAAGTAGCTGTCGAAGGCCGCAGCTTTCTCTTCGACGGTGCCGGAGCCCATTCCGTTCGCGAAGGGCTTGCGGTCCCCTTTCACCGCGATCTGGACGCTCATCCAGCCTGAGCGGTCGTACATGATCAGGCCGGTGGGACGGTCGTAGGGAATGTGTCGAACAGGGGAGATGCCCTCTACGGAGACCAGTCGCCAGGCGCCCAGAAGTCGGTTGGCGACGTCGTCCTGCGGCGGCTGGGCGGAGACCGAGACACAGAACAGAATCAATGAAAGGATGCGGAGTCGTTTCATGGAGGCCAAGTATATTCCAACGTAGTTCGGCGTTTGGTGGATCGCACCTTGCGCGATGGCCACTCATGCGGTGAGACTGCATAAATGGAGCCAACCGGCAAATGGTTTCACGAGCGTCTGCGATTCGGGAGATTTCATACACCTAGCTTGTTCGATTTCGGACAGTCATTTTCGATTCTGTACAGTGCGAAGACACGATGGGATGGCGTTGCGGCCTATTTCTCAGCAGATAGGCGGCCGTGACCGGCGAGGAGTTGGAAGGGAACGTGCAATGCTAAAGGAGGCGTCGTGGGCGCGGAGGTTTTATGGGAACTATCTTTCAAGACGTGCGCTATGGGTTGCGCCAGTTGCGCAAGTCGCCTGGATTTGCATTGACTGCGGTGCTGACGCTGGCCTTCGGCATCGGCGCCACGACTGCGATCTTTTCCATTGTCGAAGGCGTGCTGCTGCGGCCGTTGCCGTTTCCGAGGCAGGCCGAGCTGGTGACCCTTGGCGATGTTCTGCGGGGTGTGGATTATGGTGACGGCGACGCGCCCGGCGTCACGGCGCCCGGCGTGCGCACGTATATGCGGGACACCCGAGCCTTTTCGAGCCTGGGCGGGTACCAGAGTTCCACGTATGAACTCTCCGGGCTGGGGGACGCGGCGCAGATTAATGCCGCTCGACTTACGGCGAGCATGTTTTCCGTACTGGGCGTGTCGCCGTTGATGGGCCGCACCTTTACGACGCAGGAGGACGAAGGCGGTCAGCAGGTCGCGCTGGTGAGCTATCAGACCTGGCGCAGCCGCTTCGATGGAGATAACATTCTGGGCCGAAAGATCCTGCTGGACCGCAAGCCCTACGAGATTATCGGCGTGATGCCGCGCGAGTTTGAGTTTCCGCTGGTGCCTGGGCAGTTGAACCGCAGCGAGCTTTGGGTGCCGATGAGCTTCACCCAGACTGAGCTGATTCAGGGCGTGGGAAACTGGGGCTATTACATGGTGGGCAGGCTGAAGCCTGGAGTGACACCGGCACAGGCCCAGCAGGACGCTGTCGCCTCCGCTGAGGAGATCATGCGCAACTTTCCGCCGGCGCTCCGCAGCCGGCACATTCAACCTGCGGTCCAGCCGCTGGACGAGATTACCGTTGCGCAGGCGCGGCCGCTGATTCATACGCTCTCTCTTGCGGTCATCGTTGTGCTCTTTATCGCGTGCGCGAACCTTGCCGGGCTCTTACTGGTGCGCGTGATCCGCCGCCGGCGCGAGATCTCTGTGCGGCTTGCGCTAGGCGCGAGCGAAGCGGCGATTCTGCGGCAATCGCTGGTGGAGGCGCTGCTGCTGAGCATCTCCGGCGGAGTGCTGGGGCTGGCGTTGGCATCCGTCGCTCTCCATGTGGGGATCGGCATGTTGCCGGAGACGCTGCCTCGCGTGAGTTCCATCGGCCTTGACTGGAAGGTGGCGGTTTTCTCGCTGGGACTGGCTGTGGTCACCGGCTTGTTGTGCGGACTGGTCCCGGCGGTTGCCGCGGCGCGCACCGAAGTGAATGAATCCCTGAAGGAAGGCGGGCGCACGGGCAGCGCAGGCGGCGGCCATGCGCGGCTGCGTTCGGCGCTGGTGGTTGCGGAACTGGCAGTTGCTCTGGTGATGCTGGCCGCGTCCGGTCTGCTTCTGCGCAGTTTTGAGAAGATGCGCTCGGTCGGTCTCGGCTTTCACGTCGACCACACTTTGACCGCAACGTATAGCCTGCCCCGGCAGCAATACTCGAACCAGGCGGGGGTCGATGCGTTCAATTTGACCTTGCGTACGAAGCTGGAACAGTTGCCTGGAGTGCAGGCGGTCGGGGCCACTTCTCTGCTCCCCGCGACGGGCGCGGACACGCGTGGCACCTTCACTCCTGAAGGCTATGTGCCTCCCAAGGGAGCAGGGTTGAATCTGGCATGGATACCGGAGGTGATGGGCGACTACTTCGAGGCCCAGGGGATTAAGATCATTCGCGGGCGAGACTTCACGGCGGCCGATCGCGAGGACGCTCCGCTGGTCGTCATCGTGAACCGCACGCTGGCGGAGCATTACTGGCCGGGACAGGACCCTATCGGCAAACGTCTGCATCGCGGCGCAGCGGAGGCCGCTTTGCCCTGGCTGACGGTGGTGGGAGAGATCGGCGAGGTGAAACAGCTTGCTGCCGATTTGCCCACGGTAGAGCAGATATATATTCCCGCCAGTCAAATGAAGGCAGATTCAGGGTCGTTTGCGACACCGAGCATGCTGACCGGCAACGGCGGTTCGATTGTGCTGCGGAGTCAATTGCCGCCCGAGCAGATGGCCGACTCTCTTCGCGCGGTGGTCCGCTCCATTGATCCGCAGCTTCCGCTGACCAATGTTGAGTCCATGGATCGCGTGGTCTCGGAGGGGCAGGCGCCGCGACGCTTCAACACGGCGCTCATCTCGTTGTTTGCCGGTGCGGCGGTCCTGCTGGCACTGCTGGGCATCTACAGTGTCATCGCCTTCACGACTGCGTTGCGCACGCAGGAGATGGCGATCCGGCTGGCGCTTGGTTCACAGCGCTCGAGCGTCATGCGGCTGATTCTTGCGTCAGGCGCCAAGCTTGGTCTGGCCGGCTGCGCTATCGGCGCTGTCGCTGCTGTTTTTGCGACTCGCCTGTTGCGCTCCCTGCTCTTCCAGGTCGATGCGCTGGATCCGGTTGTGCTTGTGGTTGCGACTGTCTCTATCTTTCTGCTGGCACTCGCCGCTTCGGTGGTTCCCGCGCATCGCGCTGCTTCTGTAGATCCAATGGAGGCGCTCCGAGCGGAGTGACCCCGACTGGTTAGGGCCATCGCCGTGAGGAGAAAGCATCCCATCGAGTCTGGTGATTCTGAATGTGTTGTCGGCGATCTGTAGAGCCACAGCGCGATGGCATGGAACCCTATGTTATGCTGCGCGTGTGTCAACCGCCGATTCGCTCGCTAATCCCGGGAATCCCCGCCATGGTGCGGTGGTGCGTGCGACGCACTGGATCACCGTGATCGCGTTCTTTGCGTTGCTCATCAGCGGCGCTGAGATCGTGATCTCTCATCCGCGGTTCTATTGGGGTGAGGTCGGGAATGCGCTGACTCGTCCCTTATTTACCCTGCCGATCCCTGCATCGCGGTCTACTGTTCCGACTGGCTACGGCTACGTGCTGCCCGACCAGAATGGCTGGAGCCGGTCACTACACTTCCAGGCCGCGTGGGTCGGGGTGCTGACAGGCCTGGTCTACGCGATCTTCAGTCTGTGGACCGGGCACTTCCGGAAAAGCCTGTTTCCGGCAGCGGCCGACAGGAATTGGACGGCCCTCTGGAAGGTCATCGCAAGGTATCTTCGCCGGGAACCGTCGGATGAAATCGAAGCCCACTCGTACAACGTAGTGCAGCGGACCGCATATCTGACGGTAATCTTCGTACTGTTTCCGCTCGTGATCTGGACTGGCCTTGCGATGTCTCCCGCCTTCGATTCCGCGGTCCCGGTTGCGGTCAATGCGCTGGGCGGCCGGCAATCCGCGCGCACGCTGCATTTCTTCGTCTCAGGATCTCTCCTGCTCTTTCTTGTGGTCCACGTGACGATGGTTGTTCTTGGAGGATTCAGGAGCCGGATGAGAGCGATGATCGTTGGTCGCGTCGCCACGCCGAAGGAGCGCACATGAGACCCATCTCACGCCGCAAGCTCATAGCCGGGGGTGTTGCCGCCACCGCAGGAGTGGCAGGTCTGGCCGCTGCCGCCCGTCTGGCACAGCATTATGGACTGATTCCGCCCGACCACGGTGGAATCTACGGCCCCGGCCAGACGCTGACCTACGCCGCTCAACGGCTTCTGACGATGCACTCGCTGGCCCGAGAGTTCCCTCGAAGCATGATCTCGAAGACGCCATTCGCCAACGCGACCGCACCTCCGAACGATCTCTTCAAACGCCATCAGGCCAGCGGGTTCGCGGACTGGCGGCTTGCGGTTGATGGAATGGTCGCCCGGCCAGGATCGTTTTCCGTCTCGGACCTCAAGAGTCTTCCGGTTCGCAGCCAAATCACTGAGGTCGCTTGCGAGGAGGGCTGGTCTTATATCGCCGAGTGGATTGGTACGCCTCTGACTGCGGTCCTGAACGAGGTCGGAACCCTGCCGCAGGCGCGATATGTCGTGTTCTTCTCCATCGACAGCGAGTGGTGGGACAGCATCGATATGGCCGACGCCCTGCATTCTCAGACGCTGCTGACCCACGGGATGAATGACGGCGATCTTCCCGTCTCCTTCGGCGGTCCGCTCCGCATGCGCGTGCCGCGCCAACTAGGGTATAAGAGCGTGAAGTACATCACCCGACTGACGGTCACCGACTCTCTTAAGAGCTTCGGTAGAGGTCTGGGATCTTCCGAGCCCGACTATGGCTATGCGTGGTATGCGGGCATCTAAGCCGAATGCGTTTCGACACTTCGAACTCCTGCTTTGGGAAACTTTCGCTATTTGGCGATCAGCGTAACGTTGGTTTCCTCGGCGATCAGGCCCTCGCCAAGCCTGATCGCACGCCGCTCGATGTCATGTTCGGCGAGGTCCTTCACTGTGAAAGCTCCATTCGCCTGGATGATCCTCGCAATACACCCGGTCCATCCCGTCTGATGGTTCGCCCCGACGCCAGCGCCAGTATCGCCATGGAAGTACTCAAAGAAAAGAACATTGTCCTTCCAGTGCGGATCGGTCTGAAACTTCTCTGCGTTTCCGTATACTGGTCTCCTGCCCGAGCCATCCTTCAGGAACGTCCCGATCAGCCGCTCTCCCAACGCCTGCCCCACCTCGAAGAGGTTCATCAGCTTTCCTGATCCCGTCGGGCACTCTATCTTGAACGTGTCCCCGTAGTACGCCCCTAACCGCATCAGCGACACAACCAGCAGGAAGTTTACCGGCATCCATACCGGACCCCTCCAGTTCGAGTTTCCACCAAACATTCCGCTGTCCGAATCCGCCGGCAGATACCCAACCTTCGACTCCGTGCCTCCCAGGTTAAACATAAACGGATGGTCCACATGATACCGCGACAGCGCCCGTATCCCATGCGGCCCAAAGAACTCGTTCTCATCGAGCATCTTGGTCAAGATCCGCCGGAGCTTGTCCTCATTCACCGTCGCAAGCAGCCGCCTTCCTGCCAGCCCAGGCGTCCCCGGCATATGGAGGTTCGCCGCCAGCTCCGGATGCCGTATCAGGAAGTCTCTCGCGTGTTTTCGGAAGGTGGGCAGCTTCTCCCCCAGGTCTTCCTCGAAGATGGCCACTGCTGTCAGAGGCAACAGGCCGACCATGGAACGCACCTTCATGCGGAACGACTCGCCATTCGGCATCCGCAGCACGTCGTAGAAGAACCCATCCTCGTCGTCCCACATGGTGTCCTGCGCTTTGCCCATTCTGTCCATCGCGCCGGCGATCCACATGGTGTGCTCAAAGAACTTGATGACGAACTCCTCGAAGATCGGATAGTGCAGCGCCAGTTCCACTGCGATCCGCAGCATCTGCTGGCTGAAGAACACCATCCACGCCGTTCCATCTGCCTGTTCCAGATGCCCTCCACCCGGGATGGTCGCGCTCCGGTCGAAGACACCGATATTGTCGAGCCCCAGAAACCCACCCTCAAACAGATTGTTTCCTGCGCGGTCCTTCCTGTTCAGCCACCACGTGAAGTTCACCAGCAGCTTCGAGAACGCATACATCAGAAACTCCAGGTCCCCCTTCCCGTTGTTCCGCTCCTTGTCCGTCATGTAGATCTGAATCGTGGCGTACGCATGCACCGGCGGATTCGTGTCCCCGAAGTTCCATTCATACGCAGGTATTTGTCCGTTCGGGTGCAAATAATCGTTGCGCAGTATCAGCTCCAGCTGCGCCTTCGCAAAGTCGGGGTCCACCGTCTGTAATGCAAGCATGTGAAACGCGAGGTCCCACGCCGCGTACCATGGATACTCCCATTTGTCCGGCATCGAGATGATGTCGTTGTTGTACATGTGGAACCATTCGCCGTTGCGTACCTTGTCCCGAACGTCCGGCGTGCACCACGGCCCGACCTTGTGCTCTCGCAGCCATAGATTCAGGTCGTAGTAGAAGTACTGCTTGCTCCACAACATTCCGGCCAGGGCCTGCCGCATCACCATAGCGCGATCCGGGTCCGCCTGCACCGTCGCCGGCGTGATGCTCTTGTAGAACTCGTCCGCCTCCTTGATCCGGTCCGCGAAGACGTCGTCGAAGTGTTCGAACGGTCTCGTCTCCAGCTCCCCAACCGCCCGCCCCAGATGCAGACGCACTACCTCTGTCTTTCCTGCCCCGACATTCAGCACGTAGTGAGGGGCCGCCTTCGTTCCCTCCAGCGCGGGATTCACTGCCTCCTTCTTCCCTTCGATCAGCAATGTATGGAATGCGTCCTTCACATAAGGCGATCCGTTCTGCGTCCCAAACAGGCGCGCGTTGTTGCTCTCGTTTTCGGTAAAAAGCAGCGGCGCGTCGCCCTCGCTGTAAAGGCTGTAGTCAGGCAGCGACTCCTGAAAGATCGGGTCCGTATGGTGCGCCGAGATGACGCTGAACCCCTCCTTCTTTTGACCCTTCAGCACCGGCTTGCTGCCCGCATCCGACCACATCCATGTATTGCGAAACCAAATCGTCGGCAACACATGGATCGTAGCCGCCTCGGGCCCGCGGTTCGACACGCTGATCTTGATCTCGATGTTCTCCGCGCCCGCCTTCGCATACTCGACAAACACATCGAAGTAGCGGTCATCGTTGAAGACGCCCGTATCCAGCAACTCGTACTCCGGTTTGCTGCGCCCGCGCTCCCGGTTCGTCTTCACCAGATCGTCATACGGATAAGCGGCCTGCGGGTACTTGTACAGGTACTTCATATACGAGTGCGTCGGCGTGCTATCGAGGTAGAAGTAGTACTCCTTTACGTCCTCGCCATGGTTGCCTTCGCTGTTCGTCAACCCGAACATCCGTTCCTTCAAGATCGGGTCTTTGCCATTCCACAGGGCAAGCGCAAAGCACAGTATCTGGTGGTCGTCGGAGATGCCCGCCATCCCATCCTCGCCCCAGCGATAAGCACGGGACCGCGCCTGATCATGCGTGAAGTAGTCCCACGCATTCCCATCCGCGCTGTAGTCCTCCCGGACCGTTCCCCACTGCCGCTCACTCAGGTAAGGTCCCCACTTCTTCCAGGGGACGAGCTTCGCTTTGGCTTCGTCCATTCTCCGCTGTTCGTCTGTCATCGTCTCCTCCAGGCTTTTGCCCAGCACGACGGACCCGTTCGCGCGGGCAATCGAACACATCCTAAACCGTGAAAATTACACGAACATTGACGCAGGCGCCACCGTGGCTGTGCCTTCGTTTGTTTGGAGGCGGGACCCGATGTCACCTGCCGTTTGTTCTTGCGAGCCTTCAGGGAAAAGAAACTGACATTTGCGGCAATAATGACAATCAATTTTCTCAATCGACGCTCATATTTCCCCAAAATTCTCGGAACGACGGACACTCGCCAATTCATCCAAGATGGGCCATCAGCTTAGCTGACATTTTACTGCTCTGGGAACTGGTATATGCAACAGCCTGATTGGCTCGCAGTTCTCAGAAAACGTTCAGGCTGGCCACGTAGAGGTATTGATTTTTACTTGCCCGTTGTAGCAGGTGTGAGAGTTATAGTGCGGCCGGTTTGGGCGGAGCGGCGGGTTTAGCGTGGCCCATCCTTGTTTGCACTTCTTAGAGTACCGAAACGAGCAGCTTGTTGAAGACGGAAATAATCGACTTTCCTGTGGCTTGGTACCTTCTGGTTGCCGACGATCCGCCCGGGTGAAAGTTCACACGCCAGTTGCTATAACGTATGAATGCGCCTACATGATTACGCGCCCCGGCCCGCGCACCTCAAATGGCTCCTCGATTCTGACCCGGCCATCCGTTGGCAGGTCATGAGGGACCTTACCGGTGAGGCCCCCAAGACGATCGCAGCCGAGAGGTCTCGAGTTGCAACTGAAGGCTGGGGGGCACAACTTCTCGCGCGACAATCTCCTGCCGGCGACTGGGGCGGCGGGGCGAAGTGGGACCTTATTACCCTCTGGAGCCTCGTCGTCTTGAAAGACCTCGGTCTCGATCCCGCCAGCACGGAGGCCCGCAGGATGATCGACCGGGTCGACAAGGGGCTCGTGTTTAAGCCGCTCAACAACCGGCCTTTCCTTCATGGCGAAACGGAGCCTTGCATCAACGGCAGAATCCTTGGCATTGGTACGTATTTCAAGGAACCGAACGACGCATTAGCCGATCAACTCCTGGGCGAGCAGCTCGAAGATGGTGGATGGAACTGCGAAGCACCTAAGAGCCAGCGCTCTTCGTTCCATACCACCATCTGCGTGCTCGAAGGACTGCTCGAATACGAACGAGCAGGGCGCAAATCGGCGGCCGTGACTAAGGCCCGCAAGAGGGCGGAAAACTATCTGCTCGAGCGCCATATGTTCCGCTCGCTTCGAACCGGCGAAGTCATCAACAAACGCTGGCTCCGCTTCTCTTTTCCAATGTTTTGGCATTACGACGTCTTGCGCGGACTCGATTATCTGCAGAATGCAGGAACCAAGCCCGACAGCCGTGTCAGCGACGCCATCGAAACCGTGATCGAACGCCGTCACCAGAACGGGCGCTGGCCACTGAACCTTCTTCATCCCGAACATATTCCATTTGAGATGGAGACCGGCGTCGGCAGGGCAAGCCGCTGGAACACATTGCGCGCGCTCCGAGTTCTGCGTTGGTACAACAGCTCAACGCGAGAGCAATCCTGAGTCTGCGTCTAGTTGAGTGTCCTCTTCAAGGCCAGGTTGTGGTTGCGTTGAGCGTTACTTCTCGTTTGGTGAGGCGAGGGTTATGGTGCGGCCGGTTTGGGCGGAGCGGCGGGCGGCGTCGAGGATGCGGACTACGGTGACGTTGGTGTCGAGTGAGGTGAGGTCGCGTTGGGGCTTGAGGCTGCCGTTCAGGACCGCGGCCAGGTAGTTGAGGGCGTCGTTTTGCGGTGGGGCGAGTGGTGGTGCGGTCTCGGTGTGTTCAGAGGGCTCACCGGTCAGGCGGACGCGGAGCTTTGCGCCGGGGTCGTGGTCCTCGTAGAGGGTGTCGACGTAGCCGGTGGCGCCGTAGATCTCCATGTCTTTGCGGTCGAAGGGCCAGTTCCATGAGCCTTGAATGATGGCCTGGGCGTGGGGGTAGGTGAGGACGATGGTGCTGTCGTCGTCGACGTTGGGGTAGATCTGGGGTTTGATGTGGAGGGTGACGGCGGTGACGGTGAGGGGGAGTTCGCCGTGCATGATCCAGGTGGCGAGGTCGACGCCGTAACAGCCGAAGTCAAAGAGGGCGCCGCCACCGTTTTGTTTGGGGTCGGTGAGCCAGGCGAGGAACTCGGGGCCTACGTTGATCTCTTTGGGGCCCTGATGGCCGTCATGGACAACGATTTTGCGCAGGTCGCCGATCTTGCCGTCGAGGAGTAGGTTGGCGGCGGCGGTGTTGGAGTTGTACCAGGTGGTCTCGTAGTTGGTGAGGACGGGGACGTTGTATTTTTGCGCGAGCTGCTGGATGGCTAGGGCGTCCTCGATTGTGGTGGCGAGGGGCTTTTCTACCATTGCGGCGATGTGGAGCGGGGCGGCCTGCTCGATGGCGGCCCGATGGTTGGCGATGGAGGTGTAGACGAGGATTGCTTGAGGGTGGGTACTTTGGAGCATGGCCGCTTCGGTGGCGAAGAAGATGTTGGCGGGGAGATGGGTGCGGTCGATGTAGTGCTGGCGCAGGGTGGCGTCGGGTTCGGAGATGCCGACGAGGGTGATCTCGGGGTGTGAGGGGAGATTGTGGAGGAAGCCTTGCACGTGGCCGTGGACGAGGCCGACTATGGCTACTCGGATGGGCGGGGGGGTTTGGGCGAAGGCGTTGAATGGAACGAAGGCGAGAGCGGCGAGCAGTGCGGTGGCTCTAAGTCTGGGGCCTAGCGGAGTGATCATATCGGATTCGTCCTGGAGTTAATTCTGGAATTGATTCTGGAGGTCGAGTTTGCGTTTAGTGGCTCGTGAACGTCAGTGTGGGTCGGTGAGTGGATTGGTGGAGGTGACTTCTGGATCGACCCAGTAGCTTGCCCTCGCCGTGACTGCCAGTTTCGAGTAGTCAGGCAGAGACAGACCGATGACATGGAGGCCAGGGTGCGGCGATTGCGGCTGGAAGCTGAGTATGTAGCGGTTGGGAATGTGGTTGGAGATAGTGGCGAGGCTGCGTTCGAGGGCCCTGGCGTCGGTGAGTTTGAAGTATTCGCCGCCGGTGAGATGGGCCACGGTTTCGGGGACGTTGCGCTTGAGACCGTCGGTAGCGGCGATGGCGGCCATTTTGGCGAGGGCCAGCGGAGGAACCAGTTGGGTGAGACAGTCGTAGGCCTGGATGGCCTTGTTGTGAGTGGCGTCGGGGTCCGGGTCGGGATCTTTGCCCATGCAGCCGTTGGGAGGGTTGGGGTGATGGTTCTCCATCCACAGGCCGCCGGGCTGGGTGGGAAGTTCGCGGGCGGCGTAGTGGGCCGCTTCGGATTTTCCAGTGGAGTAGCCGATGCTGTAGATGACGGTGTTGGTGTCGCTGATGGCGCGGAGAGCATCTTCGAGGGTGAGGTGACTGCCTCGGTCGAGGGTCTCGCTGATGAGGAGGACGGCGCGGCGATACTGGGGTGGTTGGTTGCGGAGGAGGTCGACGGAGAAGGCGAGGGCGTCGAGGATGGCGGCGCCGTTGTCGCCGAGGGCGAGGTTGTGGATGGCCAGCGGCGAGGCGCAGTTGTCGAGGTGATGTTGGCGGGAGCAGCCGGGTGTGAGGTCAGCGATAACGTCGGCGACGGAGTCGAGATTGGCAGTGAAGCTTTGGAGAAGGGTGGGCTGACTGTCGAAGGCGACAACTGCGACTTTGTGGGGAACGTTGCCGACGATAGAGGCGAGCATCGGGGCAAGCGGCGGAGCGATGGAGCTGAATTGATTGAATTCGCGGGCGCCGGCGCCACCGATTTCGATGACGACGACGAGGGCCAAAGGTCCGCCGCCACTGTCCTGCTCGAGGGTCAGTGTCTGCGGGACCCCGTCATCGGTCAGGACGAAGTCGTTGGCGGTGAGGGTGAAGACGAGATCACCGGCCTTGTTGCGGATGAGTGCGGGCGCGAGAACAAGAGTAGAGCGAGTGCTGAGGAGAGAGGCCTGCGGGGTCTCCTGGGACGAGGGGATCGCCGTCTGCGCGAACAGCGGAATGCCCAGTGTCATGAGAATGCTTGAGAGGCACCTCTTCATGTGAGCCAGTATAAGACTGGCCGGCCAGGCTTACTTGATGATGCCTCGGGCGCTGTTGGCGATGAAGTCGGCGAGGTAGGCTACGTGCTCGCCTGCGTTGCCGGAGGCGATGGTTTCGCGGATAGCGGCGAGGGCGTCGGTGGTGTTGAGCTTCGAGGCGAGGAGGGTGCGGTAGGCGTTGCGGAGTTCTTTAAGTTGCTGCGGGGTGAAGCCCCTGCGCTCGAGGCCTACCTTGTTGAGGCCGTAGGCGTGGTTGTTGCGCTCGATGGAGGTGAGGGAGTAGGGCAGGACGTCCTGGGTGATCGTTGTGCCGCCGCCGATGTAGGCGTGGCGGCCGATGCGGCAGAACTGATGGACAGGGCAGAGGGCGCCGACTACGGCGTAGTCTTCGACAATGACGTGGCCAGCGAGCGTGGCGGAGTTGGCGAGGATGCAGCTGTTGCCGATGTGCGAGTCGTGGCCGATGTGGGTGTAGGCCATGATCAGGCAGTCGGAGCCGATGCGCGTGACGCCGCCGCCGCCATTCGTCCCGCGGGAGATGGTGACGTACTCGCGGATGGAGTTGTTGTCGCCGATCTCGAGGCGGGTGGGCTCGCCGGCGTACTTGAGGTCCTGCGGGGCGATGCCAAGGCAGGCAAAGGAGAAGATGCGGTTGTTGCGGCCGATCGTCAGGTGGCCGTCGAGGACGACGTGGGAGACGAGTTCGCAGTCTTCGCCGAGGATGACGTTGGGACCGATGGTGCAGAAGGGGCCGATGGTGCAGGTTGCGGGGACCTGCGCACCTTTTGCAACGATCGCGGTGGGGTGAATGCTCACTCGGCTGTCTCGACCTTTGCTTCGGCTTTTTTGGCGACGCGATCGACCATCTGGCACATGACGGTGGCGTCGCAGACGACTTTGCCGTCGACGGTGATGGAGCCGCCCATCTTGACGACGCGGGTGCGCCAGTTGAGGACGGTGACTTCGATGCGGAGCTGGTCGCCGGGGGTGACTGGGCGGCGGAAGCGGGCGTTTTCGATGCTGGTGAAGACCATGAGCTTGGAGTCGCGGTCGGGGACCTCGGCGAGAAGAAGCGCACCGCCGGCCTGGGCAATGGCTTCGACCATGAGGACGCCAGGCATGATGGGGTAGTCAGGGAAATGGCCTTGGAAGTGGGGCTCGTTGATGGTGACGTTCTTGATGGCGACGATGCGCTGGCGAGGCTCCATCTCGATGACGCGGTCGATGAGGAGGAAGGGGTAGCGGTGCGGCAGGAGGGACATGATTTCGAGGATGTCCATCGTTTTGGGCGGGGTTGTGGGACTTTGCGGGGCGTCTGGTGGGGTTTCGCTCATGGCATGGATGAGTATAAATGGCGCGTTGGCCGGGGTCGCGAGGACATCGAAGTTGATTTGGCATGAGGAATTTTATGTGGTTCCCCGGGACGCAAAGGCGAGTGCAAAAGGGAACAGCAGATTCCTCCGCTGCGCTGCGGAATGAACAAGCGAAAAAGGACAGGCAACGACAAACCAAGTATTAAGCGGGTGGTGGAAGTTGGGCGCTGGGGGTGGATTTGGAGAGTTCGACTTCTTCGGGGGTCATGTCTACGGGGACTTCTGCGAAGAGTGGGGTGGTGAGATAGCGTTCGCCTGTGTCGGGCAGCATGGCGAGGATGGTGGAACCCTTTGGGGCTTCGGCGGCGATCTTCAGGGCGCCAGCAAAGGTGGCCCCTGAGCTGATGCCTACAAAGATGCCTTCTTTTTTTGCGAGGGCCTGGCTTTGGGCCATGGCTTCGGGGTTGGTGATGCGGAGGACTTTGTGGATGCGGTGGGTGTCGATGGCGTCCTGGGCGAGTTTGGGGATGAAGTCGGGGCTCCAACCCTGCTGGGGGTGCGGTGTCCAGGAGGGATGGCTGGCCGAGGCGGTCCCGTCAGGATTGTTAGGCTGGGGAAGGCCGCTTGAGACCATGGGGGCGGCGTCGGGTTCGCAGAGGACGACTTTGGTGTCGGGACGTTTTTCGGCGAGGACGCGGGAGACGCCTTTGAGGGTGCCTCCGGTGCCGAAGCCGGTGACCCAGAAGTCGAGGGGGTCGCCTTCGAAGTCGCGGAGGATCTCCTGGGCGGTGGTGCGGGAGTGGAAGTCGGCGTTGGCCTCGTTGGTGAACTGGCGGGTGAGGAACCAGCCGTTCTTTGCGGCGAGCTCTTCGGCCTTTTTGACCATGCCGGTTCCGCGGGCGGGGCCGGGGGTGATGACGACCTTCGCTCCGAGGAAGCGCATGAGCTTGCGGCGCTCTATGGAGAAGGTTTCGGCCATGGTGACGACGAGGGGGTAGCCCTTTGCTGCACAGACCATGGCGAGGCCGATGCCGGTGTTGCCACTGGTGGCCTCGACGACGGTCTGGCCGGGCTTGAGGGTGCCACGCTTTTCGGCGTCTTCGATCACGCCGAGGGCGAGGCGGTCTTTGACGGAGCCTAGAGGGTTGAAGGCTTCGATCTTGACGAAGAGGTTGATGTCGGGCGGGGCGAGCTTGTTGATGCGGACGACGGGGGTGTTGCCGATGGTGCCGAGGATGTTGTCGAACTTGCGTTTCATTGAATGTGGCTCCTTCGTGATGTGTGTTGGCCTAGAGCATTTTTCTTGTCGGTGAGTATTCCCTCAGGCCAGAGCGAAATCCAAGTGGGTCACGTAGCCTCTGGCAGAAAGAAAAAGACGAAATACGGGGATCTTTCATTGCGTTCAGGATGACGGGCCTAATTTGGTTTATTGCTTCTTTTTGAGCAGGACATCGGGGTTGAAGGTGTCCGGTGAGAGGTCTACGTCGTATTCGGCCTTGGTGTAGAAGAGCTGGCTGGCCATGTCGCCGTTGTGGTAGCGGGTGATGGTGAAGGCGGTGGGCAGGCCCTGGATGGTGTGGTAATCATCGTACTCTTCGGCGTCTTCGTCGTGGTCCTTGAAGACGGTGTTGCGCCACTCGAAGGTGCGGCGGCGGGGGAGGTGGGTCTGGGCGTCGATGTCGAGGGTGACGGCGTCGTTGTTGTCGCTGAGGATGGTGACCCGTTCGGTGAGGCGGCGCTCGACCATGGTGCTGCCGACGTCGAGGACGACGACTCCGGGGGCCTTGAGCCAGGTGCGGTAGATGGAGTCGATGGAGTGGTCCTGGCGGCGGTAGTAGTCTTCGACCTGGTCCTTGGGAAGTGGGGCGTTGCCCTTGTAGGTGACCTCGTGGCCGGTGTTGTTGATCCAGATCTGGACGACGTCGATTTTTTTGCCGGGGAAGAGGATGCTTTTGTCGGTGAGGAAGCCGACGCGGGTGGCTTCGGGGCGATTGGGGCCGGGGAACTGGTGGGTGGAGTGGAAGTCGATGACGATGCCGGTGGGCGCTCCGCGGAAGAAGCGGGCGATGTGGCCGTCCTGAACGAGGTTGCGGCGGTTGAGCCAGGCGTCGCCGCCGAGGGCTTCGAGCATCTCGTCGAGGAGCTTGCGTCCGCGCTGCTCCTGGGTCTGGCCGCTAGCCTGAGGGGGAGAGGCGCTGGGGATGTCGCGGGCCTGTCCGGTGAGTGGCCGGGCGGCGCTGAGGAGGCCGATCGCGATGCAGAGGACGAGGAGTTGCTTCATTCAGGCTCCGTTCAGCCGACGAGTACCGCGCCGCCGTTGACGTTGAAGATTTCGCCGGAGATGAAGCCGGCGAAGGGGGTACAGAGAAAGAGTATGGGGGCGGCGATCTCGTCGACGTAGGCTGGACGACCGAGTGGAATAAGCGACAACAGTTTTTTGGACGTTTCAGGGTCGCTGAGGACAGCCAGGGACATCTCGGTGCCGACCCAGCCAGGGGCGACGCAGTTGCAGTAGATTCCCTGGCCGATGAGTTCTGTGGAGAGGCCCTTGGTCAGGCTGATGAGAGCACCTTTGGTGGCGGCGTAGTCGGCGTGGAAGGCTTCGCCGCGCTGGCCGGCGGTGGAGCTGACGAGGACGATGTGGCCGCGCGTTGTGCCGGGGGTCTGTTGGGACCGCATTTGAGCTACGGCGGCGCGGAGGATGCCGAAGACGCTGTCGAGGTTGGTGCCGAGGGTGTCTCGCCACTGGGCCGTGGTCATCTCTGCGATGGGGACGTCGTGCGGGGGCCAGATGCCGTGGTTCAGGATGACGCAGTCGAGGCGGCCGAAGATGGCGACGGCGGCGGCGACGAGGGCCTGACCATCTTCCGGGGTGGAGAGCGGTTGCCGGATGGCGCGGCAGAGGTCGGGGCCTCCGCACTCTGCGACAAGGGCCTCGGCCTGCTGGACTGCAGAACGGTAGCTGAAGATGACCTTCGCCCCTGCCTGATGGAAGAGTCGAACGGTCGCCGCGCCGATTCCGCGGGAGCCGCCGGTTATGAGGGCGACTTTGCCCGCCAGCGACATTACGACACCTGAGGGGTTTGCATTCGGCATATACTCGACGCTATCGAATCACTCATTCTGACGCAAGTTATGCATGCACTGAGAGTTTTCTACCAATTCTTTCTGAGGAGCTAACTGCTTATGAAGATCGCTGTTGTTATCGCACGGATTGTGCTTGGACTTCCGTTTCTCATCTTCGGACTTAACAATTTCTTTCATTTCATCCCGATGCAGCCGATTCCGGGCGACGCTGGAACGCTGGTGATGATCATGTATACGCATGGATGGCTCGTGTTCCACGGCATTCTGTATGTGGTCGCGGGGTTGCTGCTGGTGGTTGGGCGGTACGTTCCCGTTGCGTTGGTGGTGCTGGGGCCGATTATTGTGAACATTCTGGTGTTTCACCTTACGCTGGCGCCGTCGGGGATTGGGCCGGGGCTGGTGTGCGCTGTGCTGGAGGTGTTTCTGATCTGGGCGTACTGGCCGGCGTTCAGGGGGATCTTTACCTCGAAGATGGAGGTGGGGTAGCCTTGCAAGATCATTTGTCCCAATAATTTACAAGGGTCCGCCAGAGCTTGCATTCGTCAGGAGGGCGATGCCTGGTTTTGTGCGCCTTCAAGAGAGGCTGCTTTGTTTTTTCCGCGGCCCTGCGTGTTGCATGAGAGATTGGTTTGGGCAATTAGAGCGACGAAGGCGTGGGGCGAGTGCGAATGAGATTTTGTGGATGGGTGTTTGGGTCCGTGCTTGCCGCAGGAGTGACGATGGTGGGTCCTTTGGCTTTGGCAGCAACTCCGGCGGTGCCGCTGCCAGTGACGATCGACACAGGCTGGCAGTTGCAGGACGCGGCGAAGGCGCCAGAGGCCGGTGGAGTTATTGCGACGGCGAAGTACAAGCCGCAAAGCTGGTACGCCGCTACGGTGCCGGGGACGGTGCTGACGAGCCTGGTCAACAACGGCGTCTATCCGGAGCCGCTGTATGGGGAGAACAATCGGCCGGACAAGATCCCTGATAGTTTGTCGCGTGCGGCGTATTGGTACCGGACGGTCTTCGACGTTCCGAAGGCGTATTCGGGCAGGCATGTGTGGCTGAATTTCGAGGGAATCAACTTTTCTGCGCAGGTTTGGGTGAATGGACGACAGGTGGGTGCGATGAAGGGCGCCTTCAGCCGGGGTACGTTTGATATTTCGCAGGACGTGAAGGCGGGCAGGAGGGCGGTGCTGGCGGTGCTTGTGTCGCCGCAACCGCATCCGGGTGTTCCGCATGAACATACGATTCGCGATGGAGTGGGGCAGAACGGAGGGACCACCGCGATCGATGGGCCGACGTTTCTTTCGACGATTGGGTGGGACTGGATCCCGGCTATTCGCGACCGGGACACAGGGATTTGGCAGAAGGTGTTTATCTCGGCGAGTGGGCCGGTGGTCATCAAAGACCCGCTGGTGACGACGGACCTTCCACTGCCGAAGGTGGATACGGCGGACGTTTCTGTTCAGACGAGGGTGGAGAACGTAACGGACCAACCGCAGAAGGGTGTTTTGAAGGGGAGCTTTGGGGACGTTTCCTTTGAGCAGAGCGTCGAGGTCGCGCCGAAGAGTTCGCAGGTCGTGTCGTTTGATCCTAAGACTTCGGCGGCGCTGCATGTGAGCAACCCCAAGCTGTGGTGGCCGAATGGGTATGGGCCGCAGAACCTTTACCAGCTTCATCTGAGCTTTGAGGTGGATGGGAAGGCGTCGGACAACAAGGACGTGAGTTTTGGGATTCGGAAGTTCAGTTATTCGGTGCCTGATTCGGAGAACCTGACGATTTCGGTGAATGGTGTGCGGGTGTTTATTCGCGGAGGGAACTGGGGCCTGGATGAGGCAATGAAGCGCAATCCACGCGAGCGGCTGGAGGCGCAGATCCGGATGCATCAACTGGCGAACCTGAATATGATTCGCAACTGGGTGGGACAGAGTACGAGTGAGGACTTTTACGAGCTTTGTGATAAGTACGGGTTGCTGGTGTGGGACGAGTTTTTTCAACCGAATCCAAACGACGGGCCGGACCCCGATGACTTCGATACGTACATGGCGAACGTTCGGGAGAAGATACTCAGATTTCGCAACCATCCTTCGATCGTGCTGTGGTGTGCGCGGAACGAGGGGTATCCGCCGAAGCAGATTGATGATGCGTTGCGGACGTTGAT
>DATHQG010000374.1:0-2978 GCA_035483075.1 Edaphobacter sp.
AGCACGTTCCGCGGAAACTCCGGCAGCTCATCCAGAAAAAGCAGCCCATTGTGCGCCAGCGATACCTCCCCAGGCCGCGGCATCATGCCTCCACCAATCAGCCCGGCGTCCGAGATCGTATGGTGCGGCGACCGAAACGGCCGATGCGCCACCAAACCCTGCTCCGCATCCAGAACGCCAGCCACCGAGTGGATCTTCGTCGTCTCCAGCGCCTCCTCAAACCGAAGCGGAGCCAGAATCGACGGCAGCCGCTTCGCCAGCATCGTCTTCCCCGACCCCGGCGGCCCGATCATCAAGATATTGTGCCCACCCGCAGCCGCCACCTCCAGCGCCCGCTTCGCCACCTGTTGCCCGCGAACGTCCTTGAAGTCAAACGGAAAGTGCTGCATTTCACTCAGCAGATCGCTCGTCGCCACCTTCAGCGGGGCCGCCGTTATCCCACCCAGCACCGCCGAGTTCAGCAACTCACGCACCTCCAGCAGTGACTTCACCGGATAGACATTCACGCCCTCCACCACCGCCGCCTCACGTGCATTGCTCGCCGGAATGATCAGGTTCTTTATCCCCTTCGCACGCGCCGCCACAGCAATCGGCAGCATCCCCTGTACCGCTCGCAGACTGCCGTCCAGCCCCAGCTCTCCCACCAGCAGATAGTCGCTCACGTCCTTGATATGCAGCGCGCCATACGCGCCCAATATCCCGATCGCGATCGGCAGATCGAACCCCGACCCCTCTTTCTTCAGGTCCGCCGGAGCCAGATTGATCGTGATCCGCGTCGGCGGAATCTCAAACCCAGAATTCTTGATAGCCGACCGCACCCGGTCGCGGCTCTCCCGCACTGCAGCGTCCGGCAACCCCACAGTGTGGAACTGTTCCTGGTCTAACTTGATGTTGGAAAAATCGACTTCAACGTCGATAATATGGGCGTCAATCCCATACACTGCAGCACTACGAGCCGTAAAAAGCATTCTGGAAGCCTGATTAACCCTTGAGGCGGAAGATTTTGCCGAGTATAGCATCGGGGACAGCGAAATCGCCGACACAAAGGTCGCCGAGCATTCCGTAAGGCCAGCGTCACCGTGATCAAGGTGGGGCTCAAAACACCAACAGGAGTAGGGCCGCCGGCGATACTCTCTGGATCACCGAGCGTGCCACTGGCAAGGTCATGTCGGTCCCCATGCCCAAATAGTCTCTTATCGCAGAGACAGGGCGTTCACTCCCCATTCATCAGCAATGCATCCGCAGCTGTTGTTACTGGGCAACGGTAAGTAGCTTCGCGGATCGGGCCTGCGCCTTCACAATCGCCGAGTTCAGGATTAATTTCGCCCGAGCTGGGACGCAGACGCACATGGACTGAAGCGAGCTCCCGCCGTGCGCGGACTGGGAACCGATGGCTACGATGACAAACAGCGTAACTGTGAAGAGAGCAAAGCGGCTCGTGGGATGCATGGGATGACCCCCTGATAGATGATACGGAGGCTTTGCCATTGGAGTTCCTCAAAATCTCCAGAAAAAGAAGTGCCGGGTGCCCATCCTTGGCGACTACATGCGAAAGGGTGGGGATGAATACCCTTCGACCAACCCTGATGCCATTGCCTTTCCTTACCCGTTCCACCCCACAGACAACGACCATTTCGTGATTTTTGTTTGTCATTCCCCACGCTGAGCGAAGCCGAAGGGGGAGGAATCCGCTTCCGTCGTTGCCGTTGCAGTTGTCTTTGTCCTTGCCTCTCTGTTTGTCATTCCGCAGCGAAGCGCCTTTCCCCACCCCTCCCACCCCCCGACAAACATCCGTCATTTCGACCGAAGCTGCTCACAGCACTATCGTGAGCTGCGTAGCGGAGAAATCCGCTTCTCTCTACCTCCAGATATCCCAGCCAAGTCGTCTTGCCGTTACTTCTAGGTAAAGCCGGGTCGCAAGACCCCGAACCGCTCTGCCCTGAGCCGCGTCGAAGGGCCCGAGCGAAGCCGCAGGTGAAGCGACTGATTTAATTGCCTTTGCCGTTGCCCTCGTTTTTATTCTGCGTTTTCAGCCAAAAAAAATCACATGTTAAGCCCCAAAAGCACCTAAACCCATGACCAGCAATGAGATTCACTTGGCATGTTAGTTATCTCCAAACCGCTATACTTAAAACAGTAGAGGAAGAAGAACAACTTCGGGCAGGTAGTCAGCTAACCCGTTTGTTTGGACGAATTTGCCCATAACCGCTTTATTTGGACGAATTTACAAAGAGTGACCGACTGTAAACTATTGAATCAAAAGATTTACAGTCGAAACAGGGGGAGGGGTACCCCTCTTCTCGATAACGGCAGAACGGAGGAGAAGATGACCCTGAACTCACAAATCGCCCTCTTCCGCCGCCTCGCCCTGGCACTCCCCCAAGCCGTCGAAGGCTCCCACATGGATCACCCCGACTTCCGGCTCAACAACCAGATCTTCGCCACTCTCTCCGGCGAGAAAAAGGGTTACGGAGTCCTCAAACTCACCCTCGATCAACAAGCCGCCTTCGTAACCGACCAGCCTCACATCTTCTCCCCAGTCCAGGGAGGTTGGGGGCGCATGGGCATGACCTACATCCAACTCGATCAGGCCGACGAATCCATCATGGCCGGTGCGCTCCAGACCGCCTACCAAAACCTTCACGCCAAACAAGCGCAGAAAAGGTCCCCGACCAGGGCCGCTCGCAAACCCACGCCAGCCAGAACCACCCGCCGCCCCCTACAATAGCCACCGTGAACACCAGCCTCTTCGAACTCTTCAAAATCGGCATCGGCCCCTCCAGCTCCCACACCGTCGGTCCCATGCGCGCCGCACTCCGATTCGCCCGCGAACTCGCCGCGAAGAATCTCCTCGAGAAGACCGAGCGCATCAACGTAGACCTCTACGGCTCACTCGCCCTCACCGGCATCGGCCACGGCACCGACCGCGCCATCCTCCTCGGCCTCCTCGGCGAAGCGCCTGACACCGTCGATCCAGC
>DATHQG010000375.1:0-3668 GCA_035483075.1 Edaphobacter sp.
ACAGGTCATCCTAGCCGCCTTCGACACCATCGCCTCAGCCGCCCAGACCGTCTCCGACGTCATCGCCGCCGGACAACTCCCCGCTGCAATGGAGATCATGGACCGCCTCGCCATCCAGGCCGCCGAAGCGGCCGTTCACCCCAATTATCCCGCCTGCGAAGCTCTGTTGCTCATCGAACTCGATGGCCCACGTGCCGAGGTCGATCTTCAGATGGCCACCGTCATCTCGATCGCGAAGAAAAACGGCGCATGGGAGACTCGCCTCGCGATCGACGAGCAGGACCGCTTTCTCATCTGGAGGGGCCGCAAGGCCGCGTTCGCTGCCGCCGGCCGTCTATCCTCGCATTACATCGTCCAGGACGGCGTCATCCCACGCACCGCCCTTCCTGCCGTTCTTGAAAAAATTACCGAGATGGCCGCCACTGAAAATCTACGCGTGACGAATGTCTTCCACGCTGGCGATGGCAACCTCCATCCCATTGTCCTCTACACTCAGCAGAATCCTGGCGAAGAAGAACGCGCCATCAATCTCTCCATGCGTATCCTCGACGTCTGCGTCGAAGCTGGCGGATCCATCACGGGCGAGCACGGCGTCGGCCGCGAAAAGCAGTGCAGCATGTCCTATATGTACGCGGACCCCGACCTCGAAACCATGCAGCGCGTCCGACACGCATTCGACCCGCAAAACATCTCCAACCCGGACAAGCTCTTTCCCACGCCACGCCTCTGTGGCGAGCGCTCCCGCGGGGCTTACGTGCCCCACAACCTCGAAACCAGCGGCATCGCGGAGATCTTCTAATGCGAGCCGCTACCTTTCAAAGCCCTCATACGCCACTCTTAAGTCACTCGCTGCTTCTAAAAGTTCGTCATTCTGAGCGAAGCGAATCCCCGCATTTGCTTTTGTTGTTGTCGTTGCAGTTGCAGTTGCAGTCGTTGTTGTTTTGCCGTTGCTTCTAGGTAACCCAAGGCTTCAGCCTTGGGCCTCATAGGGCCACCAAAAAAGCGGGGCTTTAGCCCCTGGGGTAAGCCCTCCGATCCCTACCAACAAGCTCAAGATCACCTTCAATTTGTTGCAAATGACCACCACTAACATCGCCGAAGCCCTAACCGCCATCACCGGCCCCGAACACGTACGCCAGCAAGAGGATCCCCTCACCGTCTCCCCCGCCAACACCCAGCAAATCTCAGAGGTCCTCCGCTACGCCAACGAAAACCACCTCACCGTAAGCCCCGTCGGGGGCGGCACGAAACAATCCTGGGGCGGTCCCGCAAAAACACATATCCGCCTGGAACTCACTCGACTCAAACGCGTCATCGAACACCCCTGGCAGGACCTCACCTGCACCGTCCAGGCCGGTTGCACCTGGCAGCATCTTCAAGAAAGCCTCAAACAACACGGCCAGTTCGTGGCGCTCGATCCCCTCTGGCCCGAACGCGCGACCGTCGGCGGCATCCTCGCCACCAACGACTCTGGCGCACTCCGCCACCGCTACGGCGGCCTCCGAGATCTTGTCATCGGCATGACCCTCGTCCTCGCCGACGGCACCATCGCCCGCTCTGGCGGCAAGGTCGTCAAAAACGTTGCCGGCTACGACCTCTGCAAACTCCTCACCGGCAGCCTGGGAACTCTCGCCATCATTACTGAGGCCACCTTCCGCCTCCATCCTCTACCGCAACACACCCGGACCTTCAGCGTCACCGCCCCACAGGCCGCGCAACTCGCGCCGCTGATGCAATCCATCCGCGCCAGCCAACTCCTCACCCAGGCCCTCCAACTCCGCGGCGACACGAACGGCTTCCACCTCGACATCCAACTCAACGCCCACCCCGAAGCGAAGCAGGACGAAATTCTCGCCGAGATGACGGTATCGCAGGGTCTCGTTCTTACCTTCGCGCAAGACGATGTTTGGGACGCTCGCGAATCTCTCTTCTCCGACCAGCAAGCCTTCGTCATCAAGATCGGAATGCTCCCCACTGACGTCGCTGCAATCTCAGAAGATGTCGTTCGGGTAGGAGGAACTGTCGTGGCCCAGTCGCTCGGTGTCATCTACGCGGCCTTTCCAAATATCACACGGGACTACAGTCCGCTAGGCAGCCTTTATGCCTACACCGACACAGGCTCTATGACTGTTCTCCAAACGCCATCAAACCCTCATGACGATCCCACCCCGCCATGGGGCCCCGATAAACCGAACCCCGTCATGCAAGCCGTAAAGCATCAATTCGACCCCAACCGCACCCTAAACCCAGGCAGCCTCCTCGGAGGAATATAGACCGGTCACACTTGACAAACCTGGCTTCTCAAACAACCCCACAACAAATCAGACCAACCATCAAGTCAAAACCGAAGTCCAGACCTAACCCTAATCCTTCGAAGACTTTGCGCCATATATAAGGGGGAGTGGGGGACACCCGCCAAATCCATGCTGACCGAGATCAAACCCGCCAAGCCAAGCTCCTTCGACCCGCATCATCCGCCGTCGAAGGAGCTCCTCTCCGACTGCGTCCACTGTGGCTTCTGCCTGCCCGCCTGCCCCACCTACGTGCTTTGGGGTGAAGAGATGGACTCACCTCGCGGCCGTATTTACATGATGGCGAAGGCCGGCCAGGGCGAAGCCCCTCTCGACCAAAACTTTCGCACCCACATGGATAACTGCCTCGGCTGCATGGCCTGCATGACCGCTTGCCCGTCGGGCGTCCAATACGACAAGCTCATCGAAGACAGCAGAGCACAGGTAGAGCGCAATATTCCCCGCACCACTGCCGACTCTCTCTTCCGCAAACTCCTCTTTGCCACCTTCCCGCATCCGAGGCGCCTCAGGCTCATCGCCGGCCCTCTTTTTCTCTATCAACGCTCCGGCGTGCAATCCCTCGTTCGGGCCTCCGGTCTTCTGAAGCTTTTGCCCGAACGCTTCGCCGCCATGGAAGCTGTTCTCCCCACGGTCCCGGCGCGCTTCACCTGGACCATGCCGGAACGTGTATCCTCCGTCGCCCCTACTCGCGGTCGCGTCGGCATGCTCACTGGTTGCGTCCAGCAAACTTTTTTCTCCCACGTTAACGCCGCGACCGCACGCGTGCTCAGCGCGGAGGGTTTTGAGGTCATCATTCCAGCCAGCCAACCTTGCTGCGGGGCCCTCATGGTCCACTCCGGCCTCGAAGACCAGGCCGCCGCAATGGCCCGCAAGCTCATTGCTCTCTTCGAAGCCGCCAACGTTGACACCATTGTCATCAATGCCGCAGGTTGCGGCTCGACGATGAAGGAATACGGCCATCTCCTCCGCGACGACCCGCAGTGGGCCGCTCGTGCCCAGGCATTCTCCGCAAAGTGCAAAGACGTTACCGAAGTCCTCTGCAGCGTGCCATCGATTGCCGTGCGCCATCCATTACCGGTCCGCATCGCTTATCACGATGCCTGTCACCTCCGTCACGCTCAGGGAATCTATCAGCAACCTCGCCAGCTTCTCTCCGGAATTCCCCAACTTGAAGTGGCCGAGATCGCCGAGGCCTCTCTTTGCTGTGGCTCTGCCGGCATCTACAACCTCCTCCAACCCGAGCCCGCCCGGCAGCTTGGAGACCGCAAAGTTAGTCATCTCCTCGATGTTCATCCTCAGGCTGTCGTCTCCGGCAACCCCGGATGTCTCCTTCAACTGATGAGCGGCCTCCGCCGT
>DATHQG010000376.1:0-15482 GCA_035483075.1 Edaphobacter sp.
GGCAACGTCAATATCCTCCAGGACACTAACGTCTTCTACAGCGGACAGCCCATCGCAGTCGTCGTCGCGCGCTCTCTGCCCGAGGCCGAACAAGCCGCCAGGCTTCTCCGCATCGAGTACAAAGAGCAACCCGCAAAACTAGGCTTCAACACGCGGCTCAAAGACGCCCGCGCTCCAAAACGTGGAGGCGAAGCCTCTCACCGCGGCGATCCTGCGGCCTCTCTCGCAAAAGCCACTGCGGTCATCGACCAAACCTACTCCACGCCCATCCAGAACCACAATCCCATGGAGCCACACGCCACAATCGCCTCCTGGGACGGCGACAAACTCAGCGTCTACGATGCAACTCAAGGGATCAGCGGCGTCCAGGGGTCACTGGCCCGTGCCTTTTCCATTCCGCCCGCCAACGTCCACGTCCAGTGTCCTTACACCGGCGGTGGCTTCGGTACCAAAGGTTACGTCTGGTCCCACACCGTCCTCGCTGCCATGGCCGCCAAAGTCGCCCAGCGTCCCGTCAAACTAGCCCTCGGCCGTGAGCAGATGTTCGGTCCCGTAGGCTCCCGCCCCAACACCTACCAGCACATCAAGCTCGCCGCGTCCGCCGACGGTAAACTCCTCCTCCAGCAACACGACTCCACCTGCTTCACATCTCTCATGTCGGATTGGATCGAGAGCGCGGCCGCCGCGACTGCGCTCCTCTACGACAGCGAATCACTCACAACCACCCACAATCTGGTCGACATGAACCTAGGCATGGGCACTTGGATGCGCGCCCCCGGCGAAGCCACCGGCAGCGTCGGCCTCGAAATCGCGCTCGACGAACTCGCCGAAAAGCTCAACATCGACCCCATCCAGCTTCGCCTGATCAACTACGCCGAGAAAGATCCGGGCAAGGGTCTCCCCTGGTCCAGCAAGCATCTCCGCGAGTGCTACACCCAAGCCGCCGACCGCTTCGGCTGGTCCAAACGCACCGCTCAACCAGGCCAACGCCGCGAAGGCAACAAACTCATCGGCTACGGCATGGCGACCGCCAACTACGGCGCCGGACGCCGTCCCTCGTCCGCAGTCGTTCGCATCCTCCCAAATGGCCGGGTCTTTGTCGGTGTCGGAACCCAGGACCTCGGCACCGGGACCTACACCATCCTCGCCCAGACCGCAGCCGACACGCTCTTCATCGACCCCACCCTCGTCGACGTGAAACTTGGCGACACCACGCTTCCCCCCTCCGGAGGCTCCGGCGGCTCAACCACCGCGGCCTCAGTCTGCCCAGGCGTTTACGACGCCGCGATCCAAGCCAAACTCAAGCTCATTCAACTCGCCAGCGCTGACGCACAATCACCCCTGCACGGAGCGACCGCAGACGACGTCCATACCAGAGACGGCAAGCTCTTCCTCAAATCCAACCCTGAAAAATCCGAGACCTTCACGGCCCTCATCGCCCGCAACGGCAACACGCCGATCGAAGCCACCGCCACCTCCGAGATGCCCAAAGACCGGGACACCTTCTCCTCGCACTCGTGGGGCGCCATCTTCGCCGAAGTCGCTGTCGACGTAGACACGCACATGGTGCAGGTCCGCCGTATGGTCGGCACCTACGACATCGGCACCCTCATCAACGCAAAGACCGGCACCAACCAGCTCATAGGCGGAGTCGTCTGGGGAGTAAGCATGGCCCTCCTCGAAGAGACCCTCATCGACACCACCTATGGCCGTACACTCAACGAAAACCTCGCCGAGTACCACGTCCCCGTCAATGCCGATATCCACCAGATCGACGTCACAGCCGTCGGCATTCCCGATTACAAGTTCAATCCCCTGGGATCGCGAGGCATCGGCGAAATCGGCATCACCGGGGCCGCCGCAGCCATCGCCAACGCCATCTACAACGCCACCGGCAAACGCGTCCGCGACCTTCCCATCACGCTCGACAAAATCATGAACGCCTGACTTGCGCATCCATCGCCTCCGCTATATTCTCCCTGAAACAATAACGGGACAATTTAGCGGAGGGCAGGATGAGCAAGATACGTCTCAACTGGGTAGCGATCCTCGTCGCAGCCATCGCCTCATTTATCTTCGAGGCGCTCTGGTTCAGTGTCTTCCTGAACGAATGGCTTGCGGGAATCGGGCGCACCCACGAGTGGCTCATGAGCAGCGGCATGTCACCTGCTCTTCAGTATGGCGTTGCGATCCTATGCGCCGTCATCGCCGCAGCCGTCCTCAGCCTCTGCATTCAGGCCTCGGGTGAACACAGCGCCCGGCGCGGCGTCCTCGTCGGCGTTATCGTCTGGCTCGGCTTCGTCGCCACCAGCTGGGCGACCGAGTACATCTTCGAGGTCCGCACTCTCCAGATCTACGCCATCAACGCCGGATTCTGGTTCTTCGACCTCATGCTCATCGGCGCAATCGTCGGCGTATGGAAGAAAAAGCCCTACGCTTCATCCATCTGACGGAAGAAGTCGCATATCTCAGCTTCGTTTGGAGCGATTACGACGCAGCATCGCTCTTGACTCCCACAAGGGCCACATGCGACGCAGTCTTGTACGGGTTGATCTTTCCGGAAGCGGTATTGAGCAGGTGAATGCGTTTGCACCGGTCCTCTATCTGCTTATAGTTATCGAAGACCGAGTACGAGTAGGCAAGACCATCTTCTTTCGAGAGGTAATACCCTTTTCCTCTTGTCTGCAGCAAGGTCGCTGCTTTCCACAGGCCCAGAAAGTTGAGCAGGTGTTTTACGCTTCGTGCAGGCAGCGATCCCCGCCCGAAATTATTCGAATCGGAGATGAAGATAATTTTCTTGGCCACTCGAAGCATCTCTCCCACCGCAATCCCCGGCGTCTTGATGTGGTGGAGTACGCCGAACTCGCAGACCGCGTCGAACTCGTCGTCCCTGAAGTTCAACTTCAATGCATCGCCGTCAATGAGTTCATCGCGAGACAGGCCATTCTGATAACCGATCTCCCGTAGCTCCTTTACCGGCTCGACCCCGACAATCCTTACTCCAGGACAGTTCTTTTTCAAGTGAGCGACGGCGCGTCCAGTCCCCGAGCCGATATCGAGAATCGACCTGATTCCAAAATAATCTATCATTGCGGCCAACAGGCCCAGAGCAATGTAGTGCTCGCCTTTCTCCTGATCGTGCATCTCGTTATATTTATGAGCGCTTTCAGCGTAATATTTCTGCTGAATTTCGACATCGGTTGTCGCCTTCGACGGCATAAAGTCTTCTCCTGAAATCGCCTGGGCGGCCTTTACGCAACTCGCCTCCGAGATAGCGCTCGGCCCACGCATCTTATCTACCTCATAATCCTACCTGTATTCGTTTCTTCCCGATCTGCGGACTGTTAAATCTGAGGACTTGTGCCCACGTTGCGTCTCCGTGGCTAACTCGCCGTGTCCAGGTGAAAGGGCTTGGTATACGCCTCTACCGGATAGCCCTTCTCTTTCCACGCCGCTAATCCGCCCTTGAGAAATTTAATCCGCGAGAACCGTAGGCGCAGCGCATTCTCCAATACCATGCGGCTGGTCTTCTCACTCACGCACGTGCAATAGATCACCGAGTCCTTGTCCTTGGGGATCAACTCCGCTTGTTCCATAACGTCCTTCGGTGGGACTCTCCTCGCTCCAGGAATAATCTCCGAGTGAGCAAGCAGATCGAGCGGCTGCCGCACATCCAGCACAACTATGTCCTTCTTCGACTCAAGCAGTGTGTGAAGCTCATCCGCGTCAATGCTGTATCGCTCCAGCTCTCGCCTGTTCCGTAGCTGCCTTATCCTGAAAATTCCGAAGATCAAGACGACAAACCCAACCGCGCAAATCGCAATCAGATACATATCCATCCCTCCACGAACGTTCTGCAGTATCAGATTGACCCACCACACTGAAAGATGCTGAGATCTTCATCAGTGGTTGCATGAACTTAGGATCGCCACATCTCCCGGCAACTACTTGAAGAGCGCCAGGGTCGACTCTGTGCGAGTGGCATCGTCCCAATAGTCGCAGCTGTTCCCGTCAAAAACCTTCGCCGTAAATTGGCCATTCCTTCTCCGTCGGTAGATCGAAGTGGCAGGAGTGTAGCACCGGGCTCCGAAACGTACCCAACTAACAACTTTTTCCCCACCACGCTCGCACGAACAATATGCGAAACTGAGCAAGCCGATGAACCTAACCTCCCTGCTCCATGCGACCTTTGGCTTTCCATCCTTTCGCGCCAACCAGGAAGCCGTCTGTCGCGCCGCCACCGACGGCCGTGACGTCCTCCTCGTCATGCCCACCGGAGCAGGCAAGTCCCTCTGCTACCAGCTCCCCGCCATCGCCCGCGGCGGCACCGCCCTCGTCATCTCGCCCCTCATCGCCCTCATGGACGACCAGGCCACCAAGCTCACCGCCGCCGGCCTCCGCGTCGGCCGCATCCACTCCGGTCTCTCCCGCGACGAGGCCCGCCAAGCCTGCCGCGACTACCTCGACGGCACTCTCCAGTTCCTCTTCATCGCACCCGAGCGTATGCGCGTCCCCAACTTCCCCGAGATGCTCGCAAAGAAGAAGCCTTCTCTCATCGCCATCGACGAGGCCCACTGCATCTCCGCCTGGGGCCACGACTTTCGCCCCGACTACCGCACCCTCGGCGACTTCCTCCCCGCTCTCCGCCCTGCACCCGTCATCGCTCTCACAGCGACAGCCACACCTACGGTCCAAAAAGACATCATCACCCAGCTTCAACTCACGCGACCCGAGCTCTTCATCCACGGCTTTCGCCGCCACAACCTCGCCATCGAGGTCGTCGAACTCTCCAAGCCCCGCCGCAACGAGTTCACCGCCAATCTCCTCAAAGAAAACTCCAACCGCCCCGCCATCGTCTACGCTCCCTCACGCAGGTCCGCAGAAGAACTAGCCGGCACTCTCGGAGGAAGCGCGGCCGCCTACCACGCGGGCCTCGACCCAGCCACACGCGAGCGAGTGCAGCGCCAATTCCTCACCGGAAAACTCGAAGTAGTCGTCGCGACCATCGCATTCGGCATGGGCATCGACAAAGCCGACGTCCGCACCGTCGTCCACACTGCGCTCCCCGGCTCCGTCGAGCAGTACTACCAGGAGATCGGCCGCGCAGGCCGCGACGGTCTCCCCTCCCGCACCGTCCTCCTTCACTCCTTCGCCGATCGCAAGATGCACGACTTCTTCCTTGAGCGCGACTACCCCGCGATCACCGAGCTCACTCGCGTCGCCGCTCTCCTCAACGACGACTACCAGATGCCTGACCTCCTCCGCCAACGATTGAAGATGGACGCCGAGACCTTCGACAAGGCGGTAGAAAAACTCATCGCGCAAGGTGCAGCCAACATCGACATGGCCGGCAACGTCCGCGCCGCCGAAGACGCTCCACGCCAAACCGCATGGCGCAAAGGCTACGACGAACAGATCGCCTTCCGCCGCGGGCAGATCGACCGTATGGTCCAATTCGCCGAGTCCCCGCAGTGCCGCATGGCCGCCCTCATCCAGCACTTCGGCGACACCGCCGACGGTCTACGCCCCTGCGGCCACTGCGACTTCTGCGCCCCCCAAAACGCCACCGCGCAGACCTTCCGCCCGCCCACCACTGAAGAAGACCGTCAACTCCGCGCCATCCTCCGCGCGCTCGACGGCCAGACTCGCGCCACGGGCAAACTCCACACCGAACTCTCCACCGGCGCACTACGCAACACGCCCGCAGCCGACCGCAAAGTATTCGACACCCTCCTCGACGCCCTCGTCCGTTCCGGTCTCATCACATTGAACAGCGATCAATGGACCAATCCCGAAGGAAACCTCATCAACTTCAAGAAGGCGGCTCTCACCCACGAAGGCCGCACCCTCACGGGTCCCCTGCCTCCCGACCTGCTGCTCAAAGACACGACCGCCACATCGTCGCGAAGAAAATCCCGCACTCCGGCCGGCGCCAGACCCTCGAAAGCGTCCCTCAAAGCCGAACGCGAACAAACCACGTCCGCCTACACGCCGGCACAAAGGTTCATTGAGGCCACTCTTCGCACCTGGCGCAAGGCCGAAGCCGCCAAAACCGGCAAGCCCGCCTTCATGGTCTTCGGCGACAGCGTCCTCCACAACGTCGTCCTCGCACGTCCCACCAGGCTCGCCGAACTCCACACCGTCTCCGGCATCGGCCCAGAAAAAGCCGGTCGTTACGGCGCCGACATCATTGCTATCTGCCGTTTAGAAGCTCCCCTCAGCATTCCTCTTACCCAAGAAGCGTCATCTCGACCGAACCCCGAGCGAAGTCGAGGGGAAATGGAGAGACCTCCGCATTCTGCCAGCACCACACCAAATGCATCATTGCCAGGAGTCGTAATCCCTCCCACGGCCAACACCTTCACGCGCACTCGCTCCGCAACCCCTGAACCAACCGAAGACCTCACCCCCGAACAACAAGCCCTCGACCAACGCCTCCGCGAGTGGCGCAAGACCCAATCCGAAAAGCTCAACCTGCCTCTCTTCTTCGTCCTCGCCTCCACCACCCTCCGCAGCATCGTTCTCGCGCGGCCACAGACACTCACGCAACTAAAGGCCGTCCACGGCCTCGGGCAGGAGAAAGTAGAAAAATTTGGCCCTGGAATCATCGAGGTCTGCAATGCCTGAACGACACGCCCGTGGCATGATGCGTCCAAATCAAGCTGGCTAAGTGCCTCGTATTTGTGGGTGGACCCACCGTCCGGCAATGTCGAACCTGACATCCTGAGCCGCTCGCCTCATAATCGGCTGAATGACTATTCATTTCACGCCGCTTTGTGCTAACGTCCGAAGGACGAATGAACGCAGCCATGACCAAACCCGAATCTAACTCCCCGCCACCCGACGACGCCCGCCACACCCCCGCCTCCATGGACGGCAACCCCACCATCGACGAGCGTGCCAATCACTGCTTCGGCTGCGGCCCCGCCAACCCGCAAGGCCTTCACCTCACCTTCACCACCAACACCTCGGACCCCGGGAACATCACCGCCATCGCCAATGTCCAGCTCGACCGCATGCACGAGGGCCCACCCGGCCACATCCACGGCGGAATCGTCGCCGCGCTCCTCGACGAAGCCATGAGCAAGCTCAACCGCCCTCTTAACGTCCTCGCCATGACCCGTCATATGGAGGTCGACTACCTCCGCCCCGCCCCGCTCTACCAGCCTCTCGTCCTCGTCGCCCGCCATCTCAACCGAGCCACAAAGCCAGACGGCACCCCGGACCGCAAGCTCTTTCACCAGGCCGAACTCCAGCGTCCCGACGGCACCGTCCTGGCTCGCAGCAAAGGCCTCTTCATCGCACTGGACGAAAAAGTATTGGCCGCCGCCGGCTTCACCGCGCCCCAACCCTGACGACTCTCTTTGTCTTCTTCACCCTGTTCCCTGCGCTACACCTATCGCTGAAACATAACGCACTGACCCTTGTAATTGATCTGAACACTGACAAACGATCGAAGTACGTCTTGCCCAATAATTCCGCCGATCTTTCTGCCGTAGATCTTCGATAAAAGGTGCAGATCGGCAATCTCTACCGGTTGCTGCTTCCAGGCTTCATTTCCTATCTCGAAATCTGCAGTTCGCATCACGACGTCCGCATCGAGCCCCAGGCCTCGGCTATTCATTCGTACCGCTTGGAATTGCACTGCGGACAATCCAAAGGTACCGGCGTCGAACATCGAATGACTCGCGCCCGTGTCCAGAATCATGACCACCGATTGCCCATTCAGCCTCGCGTCTACAAGAATGGTCCCGGTACTTTTGTCCGAGATAAGCAGCACACCGGTACTTCCCTTGGGGAGTTCCTCAGCGCCCAGGCTGCCTGATGAAACCAACGCAATCGAAGCGATAAGCAACAGCAGTGTGAAGTGTTTTAATCGCATCTACGGTCTCCAACATGTCGTGCTTGTTGGCCCATAGTGTATCAATCTAACCACGCATCAGCTTGCCTCGCCCCAGTACCCCTGGTCCTCAAGAAAATACTCCTCGTCCCAGGTATGCAGCATCGTCTTGAAGAACATCCACACCATCCTGCCATGCCCCAGCTTCTGAAAACGCCGGTTCGTCGTCAACACCCGTCCCCGCACAATACGAAACCGCGTTCGCGCCACATCCTTCGACAGCAGATAGTCCTCCGCAAACAGCGCCCGCTCATTGAATCCACCCAACGCCCAGAACACCTCACGGTCGAACAGCATAAACATTCCTGTAGCGAACGGCTTCGTCAGCGACCCCATCCGTTGCATCAAATTATTTCCGGCATACAGCACATCGTCAAAGAACCCACCCTCGCGACAGGCAATATTCGTCGTAGCCAGATGCAGCCGCCTCCGCTCCATCCGCCACATCGCCCGACGCAGCAACGTAGCCTCGGGCAACTCAACGTCCGCGTCCAGAAACAACACATATTTCGTCGTCGCCAGTCGCGCGCCCGCATTTCTTCCGACCGAGGGCAGCCCGCCCGCAACTACCTCCACATTCAGCCGGTCGCAAAAACTCAGCGCTATCTTCACTGTCCCATCGGTCGACCCCGCGTCCGCCACCAGCACGCGCGTCTCCGTCATCCCCGCATAGTCCTGCCGGCAAAGCGACTCCAACAACTTCGGCAGCATGACCACCTCATTCTTCGCCGGAATCACAATCGTAAGTTCAGCGCCCATGCAGGACCTCCCGGCAGAACACACCGTGCCGTCTCGCTAGATTGACCTCATCACACCTGACCAGACGTCAAATCAAGTTGAATTTCCTGCAAATCCTTTGCCCCGACTCAACCTGGTAACCCAACCATCTGCCCCAAAAGGAGCACTTCATCCGCATTTATCCATCGAATCCGCAGTCGGCGGTTTTGTCTCAGCAAAACTGCTAAACTTAAAGGTCTCGCGGATATAGGGAAGCACAGTGTGCCCACGGCCGCGCACAAGACACAAGACCCCAGGAGATTCAGGAGAACCCCATGGCAGATCACACCCGCAACGGCAACGGCAGCTTCGACAGCCCGTCCATCCGCCTCAAACTCGGCCTCGCCGAGATGCTCAAAGGTGGCGTCATCATGGACGTCATGAACGTCGAGCAGGCCCGCATCGCCGAAGAGGCCGGCGCCATCTCCGTCATGGCGCTCGAGCGTGTCCCCGCCATGATCCGCGCCGAAGGCGGCGTCGCCCGCATGGCCAATCCCAAGCTCATCAAAGAGATCATGGCCACCGTCACCATCCCCGTCATGGCCAAGGCCCGCATCGGCCACTTTGCCGAAGCGCAAGTCCTGCAGGAGATCGGCGTCGACTTCATCGACGAGTCCGAAGTCCTCACCCCCGCCGACCAGACCTACCACATCGACAAGCACGCCTTCACCACGCCCTTCGTCTGCGGGGCGCGCAACCTCGGTGAAGCTCTCCGCCGCATCGCCGAAGGCGCAGCCATGATCCGCACCAAGGGCGAACCCGGCACCGGTGACGTCGTCCACGCCGTCCAGCACATGCGCCAGATCGTCCGCGAGATCAAGGCCCTCACCGTCCTCGGCGACGAAGAGCTCTACAACGCCGCAAAGGTCCACGGCGCACCCTACGAACTCATCCGCATGGTCGCCAAGGCCGGCAAGCTCCCCGTTCCCAACTTCAGCGCCGGCGGCATCGCCACACCCGCCGACGCAGCGCTAATGATGCAGCTCGGCGCAGAGACTGTCTTCGTAGGCTCCGGCATCTTCATGAAGGAGCGGGCCACCCCGCTCGACGTAGAAAATGATCCGAAGGAGCGCGAAGAGGCCGTCAGCCGCGCACGCGCCATCGTCATCGCCACGACACACTTCAACGACCCCAAGATCGTAGCCGAAGCCAGCGAGTCCGTCACAGGCACCATGAAGGGTCTGGCCGCAGCTGCCATCGAAGAGGCCCAGCTCATGCAAACCCGCGGCTGGTAGCACGCAATCAGCGCAGACCCCCGATTCGTCTTTGCTTTTGCCTGTAGCTTTTCCTTTTGTTCTCATCCTTCGCCGACGGCGGAGGATCTGCTCCTGCTGCTGCTTTTAGCCTCGGCTCAGCCACTCATTCAACCATGCCCTCCTGCCAACAAAAACGCCCGTCATTTCGACCGGAGCGCAGCGAAGTGGAGAAATCTGCTTTTCTACCGCGGCCGATAAGCCTTATTGTCTGGTCTTCAGACAATAGGGGACACGTTCTCTTTCCGTACCTTAGGCGGTTCTCGATAGAGAATTCCCCGTCCGCGAGAACAAACCACGGACAAGATCGCTAACATAACAATTAAGGAAGAGATTAGGAAGAAAGCGCAGAATGAGCACTCAGGCTGTCACAAAGCAAGCAATAAACCCAGCCAACAACACCGAAGAACGAACCATGTTCCGCGTGCTCGCCGCAGTCAGCTTCTGCCATGTGCTTAACGACATGATGCAGTCGTTATTACCCTCGATCTATCCCATCCTCAAATCATCCTTTCATCTCAACTTCACCCAGATCGGCTTCATCACCCTCACCTTCCAGATCACAGCCTCACTCCTTCAACCCGTCATAGGCCACTACACCGACCGCAACCCGATGCCATACTCACTTCCCATCGGAATGGTCTTCACGCTCATCGGCCTGCTCCTCCTGGCAGTCGCGCCGACATTCCCTCTGCTGCTTCTCGCAGCGGCACTCATCGGAATGGGCTCTGCAGTCTTCCATCCCGAGTCATCACGCGTAGCGCGAATGGCCTCCGGTGGTAAGCACGGCTTCGCCCAATCGTTCTTCCAGGTCGGAGGAAACACCGGCTCAGCCATCGGACCTCTCGTTGCAGTCTTCATCGTTCTTCCTCACGGACAGATCGGTTCCGCATGGTTCTCACTTGCGGCACTTCTGGGTATCTTCGTCCTCATCCGCGTCAGCCGCTGGTACAAGGCTCGCCTCGCCCATCTACAAACCAGACCCGCAAAGCACGCAGAACAATCTTCCGCTTTACCGCGAAGACAGGTGATCACAGCAATTGCCGTCTTGATCGCGCTCGTCTTCTCGAAGTACTTCTACCTCGCCGGTCTCACCAGTTACTACACCTTCTACTTAATCGCAAAGTTCCACGTCTCTGTCCAGAGCTCGCAGCTCCATCTCTTCGCCTTCCTCGCCGCAGTAGCCGCGGGGACCTTAGTCGGCGGCCCCGTTGGAGACCGTGTCGGGCGCAAGTCGGTCATCTGGTGTTCGATCCTCGGAGTCCTCCCCTTTACGCTCATGCTGCCTTACGCAAATCTCTTCTGGACCGGCGTGCTCAGCATCATCATCGGATTTGTGATCGCATCCGCGTTCTCAGCGATCCTCGTCTACGCGCAGGAACTCGTCCCTGGACGAGTCGGAATGATCTCCGGACTCTTCTTCGGATTCGCGTTTGGAATGGGCGGAATCGGCGCAGCCGTACTCGGCAAGCTTGCTGACATGACAAGCATTGTCTTCGTCTACAAAGTGTGCGCCTACCTTCCCGCAATCGGCCTGTTGACCGGCCTTCTTCCCAACTCCCAAAAATCGAGAGAGGCGAGGGCCGCATGATCGCGTTTGGTCCTCACCGCAGAGGTGCTATCAGAAATGCCTGCACAATCCATCGCCCGCATCGTCCCCATTCTCCCCGTCAGGAACCTTGCCCGAGCCATGGACTTCTACCGCCTCCTCGGCTTCTCCACCCACGCCTGGCAGGACGGTGACGGCTACGCCTTTCTCACCCGTGATCAACTCGACGTACACCTTCGCACCGCCCCGGATCTCCTCGAAGGTCAAAACCCCAGTGGAGTCTACTTCTACCTCGCCGACAACACCGCCGCCGCACTCGAAGCCGAGTTCTGCGCCGCCGGCGTAAAAATCCTCTCGCCCCTCACCCCACGCGAATGGAAGATGAACGAGTTCGTCCTGAGCGACCCCGACGGCAACCTCCTCCGCTTCGGCGAATACATCTCCTAATCGGGACCTCGAGCAAGCGCAGACACACGACGCATCGCGCGTAGCCTCGGCGTCCGTTCGTTCTATACTTGCCCGAATCAGCCATCGGAAAACGAGTGCGCAGTTCGCGCACTCCATTCTGCAATCGAGAGACTCGTGCCGTCGAAACGTACCTCACAACTCGCCGGGTTCGTGTTGGTCCTTTCGCTGGCCCGTGACGTACCGGCGCAAGCAACCTCAGTGCCACCTTCCCACAATGTTCACCCTCCTTCGAAAAATCCGTGGGCATTCAGCCTGATAACAGACGGCTACATCATCCCCGGCCAGACCTCCTACGCCAATCCAAACTTCACCGCCGACCGTGGATGGCTTCATCTCGAAGCTCGCTACAACTCCGAGAACTTCAGGACCGGTTCGGCATGGATCGGCTACAACTTCGCCGCCGGAAAGAAATTGATTCTGAATGTGACACCGATGATCGGCGGCGTATTTGGCAGAACGAACGGAATCGCGCCCGGCTGCGAGGCGTCACTTACCTACAAAAAAGTCGTGGCCTCCATCTCAAACGAATATGTCTTCGCCACGGATAAATCCGACAGCTTCTATTACAACTGGCCGCAATTCACCTATTCCCCCGTCAACTGGCTGCAACTCGGCTTCGCGGCCCAACGAACCAAGACGTACAAAACGTCACTCGACACCCAACTCGGCTTCTTCGTCGGCTTCTCCCACAAGAAGATGGAGGTCACAAGCTACGTCTTCAACCCAGGATTAGCCACTCCGTCGGTTGTGCTGGAATTGGGAATAAGCTTTTGAGCCTCAAGCTATCGCCCCCAAGCCGCAGAAGCGGCCCGCGAAGACAGCCGTCTGGCCCGGCATCTCTATAATTGGAACCAGGGACCAACAATCGACCCACCTTCCATCGCTCTCGACCGTAAGTCATTTCAGAGTAATCGCTGAAAACGAATGTGCCATTTAATCAAGATATCGCCCGCTCGGAGAACAACAACGCCACGATGAACCAGCAATCCACAACCCTGCAGCACACACCTCTCACCATCGGCGTCCTCGCCCTGCAGGGCGCATTCGAGGCCCACGCGAAAGCACTCACGGCCCTCGGCGCGACCGCAAAGCTCGTCCGCACTCCAGCCGAGCTAGCCAATCTCGACGGCCTCATCATCCCCGGCGGCGAATCCACCACGTTCCTCAAATTCCTCGAACGCGGCGGCTTCCTCGATGCCCTCCAGTCCTTCGTCGAGACCACCCCGACCTTCGGCACCTGCGCCGGAGCCATCCTCCTCGCAAAGAACGTCGAAAACCCCACGCAACCTTCCCTCGCCGCCATCGACATCACCGTCGAACGCAACGCCTACGGCCGCCAGATCGACTCCACCATCCTCACCGCGCCCACCGAACTCCCCGGCGGTCCACTCGAGATGGTCTTCATTCGTGCCCCTCGCATCACTCGCACCGGACCGCAAGTCGAAACCCTCGCCACCCGCGACGGCTTCCCTGTCCTCGTCCGCGAAGGCCATCTCCTCGCCGCCACCTTCCACCCCGAGCTCAGCGCCGACCCTCGAGTCCACCAGCTCTTCCTCGACCTCATCCGTTCGCGCGTTCCTGTCGGCTCCTGATCGACCTTTATGCCATCTTTATGCCGGGTTCACTAGCATTTGGCCATGAGCTTTCACCCAGCCACGACCAAAGTCATCAAGGCAGGCAGATCCAAAACACCCTTTCTCTTGGTCTTCGGCAACCGACAACGGGACGAAAAGGAACCTGTCAAACAACTGTCTGGCCTACTCATCGGCGTTCTGGTAGTCGCCGTTGCTACGGTTCTCGGAATCTGCATCTATGCGTTTCTGATAGGAAAACTCGGCTAACATGCTCAGCATCGCCAGCTCGCAGACAAGATATCCTTGACTCGTGCTCTTCTCCTGCAAGACGCGGCCCTCCAACTCGAACCCCGCGCTCCTGCTTGCACCCTGGTTTCTTCCCGCCGACGCCAGCGCTCACGGCCCCGCACTCGACCACCATCTTCTCCTCAACCTCTGGATTGCCCTCGCCCTCCTCGCCCTCGCGCACCTGCTCCTCTTAGCAGGCCTCCTCGCCCGGCGCCGCACCGAGGCCACCAACCTCTGGCGCATCGAGTACCTTCCCCTCACCGCGTTCGCCCTCCTCTTCGCCTTCCTCACCATCAAGGCCGAGCGTATCTGGGCCGCCACCCGTTACACTGGGGCCTCACCCACCGCCCTCCAGGTCGAGGTCACCGGCGTCCAATTCGCCTGGTACTTCCGCTACCCCGGCCCCGACGCCACCTTCGGCATCACTCGCCCCAGCCTCGTCGCTCCCGGCGAAGGCAACCCTCTCGGCCTCGATCCAACCGACCCCCACTCCGCCGACGACGAAGTCTCCTCCGAACTCGTACTCCCCACCAACCGCGAAGTAGACCTCCGCCTCAACGCACAGGACGTTATCCACGGCCTCTCCATCCCTGAACTCCGCCTCAAGCAAAACGCCGTTCCCGGTCAAACCATCCACGTCCACTTCACCCCGACCACTCCCGGCACCTACGCGGTCCTCTGCACCCAACTCTGCGGCCTCGGCCACTACCGCATGAACGCCACCCTCCGCGTCCTCCCTCCCGACCAGTTCGCAAACTGGCTAGCTTCGAAACAGAAAGCAGCCACTCCATGAAACATCCTGATTCGCCCGCTACCAAACAACACCGGGACCCCGCCGTAGGTTCTCTATTCCCTCGGCTCTTCTCCACCGACCACCGCACCATCGGCATCCAATACCTCGTCCTGGCGCTTGTCTCCGTCACGATAGGCACCCTCCTCTCGCTGCTGATGCGCATCCACCTCGTCTGGCCCGCATGGCCCCTTCCGCTCCACGGCCCCACCCTCCCCGAAGACTACCTCGCCCTGGTTACCATCCACGGCACCATCATGCTCTTCTTCGTCCTCACCACCGCCCCGCAGGCCGGATTCGGCAATCTCATCCTCCCCGCCCAAATCGGCGCCCGAAGCATGGCCTTCCCCGCCCTCAACGCTGCCAGCTTCTGGCTAACCGCCGTAGCTCTCCTCACCCTCCTAAGCTCCACCTTCGTCCCCGGCGGCTCCGCCATCTCAGGCTGGACGGCCTACCCACCCCTGAGCGCAGTCCCTAGCGCCGGCCCCGGACAAGGCGCAGGCATGGACCTCTGGTTGACCTCCATCGCTCTCTTTGCCATCGCCAGCACAGCAAGCTCGATCAACACTCTCACCACCATCATCCGCAACCGCTGCCCCGGCATGACGTGGGAGCGTCTTCCCCTCACTGTCTGGGGCTGGTTCACCGCCGCTCTCCTCAGCATCGTCGCCTTCTCGGTCCTCCTCGCGGCCATCCTGCTCCTCCTCTGCGACCGCCACGCCGGCACCAGCTTCTTCCTCCCCACCGGCGACCTCGTCAACGGCATCCTCCACCAAGGCAGCAACGGCAGCCCGCTCCTCTGGCTCCATCTCTTCTGGTTCTTCGGACACCCCGAGGTCTACATCGCCATCCTCCCCGGCATGGGCCTCACCTCGATGCTTCT
>DATHQG010000377.1:0-4891 GCA_035483075.1 Edaphobacter sp.
CTGGCCGACAACGTCACCATGATCAAATTCCTGGCCCAGGAAGGTGACCGCAACTCGCTAATCGGCATGTGCATGGGCGAACAAGGCATCATCAGCCGCGTTCTGGGCGTGCGCGCCGGCAGCGTCTTCACCTTCGCCTCCGCCATCGCCGGCGAAGAAACCGCGCCCGGCCAGGTCACCGCGCAGGAATTACGCAACGTCTACCGCATCGAGCGCGTCGACGTCGCCACCCGCGTCTACGGAGTCGCAGGCGATCCCGTCGCCCACTCGCTCTCCCCCGCCATCATGAACGCAGCCTTCCGCCGCGAAAACGTGAACGCCGTCTACCTCGCCCTCCACGCCAAAACGCTGAAAGACCTCCTAACCTGCGTCCGCGAGATTCCCATCCACGGCATCAGCGTGACCATGCCGTACAAAGAATCCATCCTCCCGCACCTCGACAACACCGACGCCCACACCACAAAGATCGGCGCCTGCAACACGGTCGTCCGCGCCCAGGACGGCAAGCTCTACGGCTTCAACACCGACGCCAGCGGCATCGTCCGCCCTCTCGAACGCCGCCTGAACACCCTAGAAGGCGCGCGAATCCTGGTCATCGGAGCCGGAGGAGCCGCCCGCGCCGCCGTCTTCGGCCTCAAAGAGCGAGGATCGGAAGTCTACATCCTGAACCGCACCGCCGGCCCCGCGAAAAAGCTGGCCCATCAAGCCCACGCCCGCCTGATCAAGCGCCCCGACCTGAAAAAATTAGCTTTCGACGTAATCATCAACGCCACCCCGGTCGGCATGGGCAACAGCAAAGAATCCCCGCTGCAGGATAAAGAAATCAACGCCCGCTATGTCTTTGACATGATTTACGATCCGCCGGAAACCCGCTTCCTGAAACTAGCCAAAGAACGCGGCGCCCAAATCATCCCCGGCATCGAAATGTTCGCCCACCAAGCCGCCCGCCAGTTCGAAATCTGGACCGGCAAACCCGCCCCCTGGGACGAAATGCTGCGCGTAGTATTACTGGCCCTGCAAGAGCGTGCCTCGCGAACACTATCGAAGTAGCGTCCGAGTTCAGCCATTCAATCCTAAATTCGCCTTTCGTAAAAAAGCTGCGAATTCATCCTGCCGTAACAGCCGTTGATGATAGCTTCCGCCCTTCACTTCAAATTCGAGGGATTCGCGAATGCCCAATCGACGGTTGATTCTGCTGTTTCTCCTCTCAGCCACGGTCGCCTATTCCGGAACAACACGGCCATCTCCCAAGCCCCAAGAGTCGTTCGCGCCCTACTGGACCTCTGAGCCGGGTTGGGCTACGCAGCTGCAGCTAAAGAACAATCTGTCCTCGAGACCGCTCACCGTGACGCCAGTTCTGCGGCTCGCCTCGGGCCAAGAGATCTCACTTGACGCAACCACAATTCCCCCTAACAGTTCGGTTTCTGTGTGGGTCAATGAAGGGCTACTAGCGCATTCGCCCGACTACCTAAGCCAGCCGGGATCGTTCGGCTCAGTCGTATTCCGCTATACCTCACTCAGCGCAATGAACCTTCACGCAACAGTAGTGTTAATGATTCAGGGTGAGCCGGTTGCGGCACCGATCCCCGCCCACTCCGGTGGACGACCGATGCCTCCGGGGAGTCTCGAAGGAATTTGGTGGCAGCCTCACGCCGGTTTGAACGATGTTCTGGTCATCGGCAACCATTCAGACAAGAAGATCAGCGGGACGTTGTCGCTGTATGACGCTGCCGGCAAGCAATGGAGCGAGCCGCTGGTGCTCGATCCCCGTCAGACGCAGCGCATGGCGACGAGCGATCTCGTTCAGAGATCCGGCCTGACCGGGAACTATGGCGGCATCAGCATCAGCCTTCCCTCCTCGGCCTCTGCCGTCGACGCCGTCCACTTCATGTACGACGAGGTCAGCAAGTTTTCTGCTTCCCTTGAACTCTTCAGCCGCGATCCCGGCGCGACCCTGCGCCAACGGGCCGACGGCGATGCGAAATATTGGACCATGTGGGCGCCCATGCTTGCCCTGCGCAACCCCGATCCGGCCCTCAATCTCCCGCACGGAACCGTGCTGCAGCCCAACATCTTCGTGCGTAACACGACCGCGAAGGGCATCGTCGCCGAGCTGGGGTTGACCTGGCGCGGTGATTCCGGGACGGGACAGGTGAAGTTGCCCGAGTTGCAGCTGCCCCCCTTTGCTACCAGCCAACTGCAAATTGGAACAATGCGACAGCTGTTACGAATTCCGGACAATGCGCACTGGGCATCGGTCGCGCTGACCACGACCGCCTCGCCGGACGACCTGATCGCCCTAGCCACCAGCGTTGACGCCAGCGGACGCTACAATCTCGCCACCCGATTCACCGGGGGCATAGGTGGCCACTTCGTCGGCGGCGAGTGGCCCGTCGATGCCAACCACAACGAAATCGCGGCCATCACCAACATCGGCGCCAAACCCACGAACGCCCTGCTCACGCTGCATTATGATAATGGCGAGAAGCACTACGAGATGCAGCAAGCCATTCAGCCCGGCGACCAGATGTGGGTGAATATCGCCGAACTGGTCCGCAACCGCGTACCCGATCGCAACGGCAATACCTTGCCTGCAGATCTGACCTCGGTAACCTACGACCTCCGAGATCTGACGCCCGGAGGCCACGGGCTGATGGTAAACGCCCTGGCTGCCGATGCGAGTCATCCATCCGGGCCGGTCCCCCTGTACGCCAACTGCTGCGGGTATGATGCAATCGGGTTCGATCCGAGTGCGCTCGATGTGGTCTTCGGCACGAGCGACCCGCTATCGGTCGACGGCACGGACGAGTGTGACGGCGTCGACCAAAACATAAGTGCCGACTTCGGCGATTGGGGTAGTGATAATTCGGGCATTGCCCAGGTGGCCCGTGGGAAAGTAACGGGGATGGACGCAGGTTCAACCAGTGGCTTCGCAAACGGCAATGTGCTTATCGGGGCGGGTGGCTATTGCGCCTACGACCCGGAAGAGGAAACCCTCCCGATCACGGTGTTCGATGTCGGTGTCGGAGGCAGGAACTATATCCTGGTTGGGTCGGACTCCCATGTAACAGCAGCAAATCAATTCCAATTTACAAACCAGGCACAAAACGGACCGCCGCAACCGCCTAACGGGACCTGTTGCGCGGCCTCCAGCGACCCCTCTGATATTGTCACGCAGATAGAAGGCCCTCCAAATAACCTCTACGACTTTCAGTTCCAAACTACAGATCAGAGTACTACCGTTGGGGACAGAACTTTGACCTTCGAGTACGACCTCTCCGACGGCGAAGCGACGTCTGTCCAGGTGAACGTGACCGCGCGAGAGTTCGCCTACGTGACAAATCCGAGTCCTTCGAACAGCTGCCAAGCGAGCGGTGGCAAATATGGCTATTCCTATACTTATGTGTATACGCCTTATACGCACCCGGACGGGCAGCCCATAAGCGCAGGAATTGCGGAGGGGGCGCCAGTCACCGAAACGGTTACTCCCCAGGTCGGTGGTACGGCCTGCACCGGCGCCGCTGTGACCGGCAGCGGATCGCTGAATGGTAGCGGGGAGTTCCAAGACCTTATTCAGCTGTGCAGCAATGCGCCGATTCCGGCCTGCGATAAGAAATACACGCAGGTCATTCAGATTGCTGGTTATCCGCGAACCACATTGGGCGTTAGAACGAATACCCTTGAGTTCACAAATACCCAGGTGATCTACACCAGTCAGGGGCCAACCCAATGAAGAAGGCAGGCATTGCTGCTGCGTTTGGGTGCTTTATGGTGTTGTTTGCCTTTGCTGCAGACGCCGGCGAATCGGCAGCTGATCCAGGCGCTGTTGCGCTTGCCGCGCGAGTGCCGAGGTTCCTCGTCCACAATGCCACGGTATTAGATGGCATCGCCGAACTCAGTTCCGAGCGCCCGGAATTGTCATACGCCTTTGAGGAGGTCTTGAAGGCCAAGTTCAACGACCCTGAGCCGCCGCAACAGCGCTTTGACCTAAGTCTTGAGAACCAGACGGCCAGCGAAATCCTCGATGCCCTATGCAGTAGCGATGCCCGTTACGCATGGATCCGTGACGGCCTAACCGTCAATGTATATCCACGATCGACGACCAATGACAATTCGTACTTTCCAAATCGTCAGATCACACAGCTTGAACTGCAACAGGTGACAAGCACGGACCAAGCCGTATTCGCCGTAGCGGGCCAGCTACCGCACCCATTCGAGCAAATCGCCTTGGCGCAGGTGGGTGGCGACACGACCTACGCGACGGCGTGGACTGCGACATTTAGGAATATTAGCGTCCGGCAGGCACTTAACTTGATAGCCCTTCGTCTGGGGCCCGGAGGAGGCTGGGTATTCGGTGGTTCTCGCGAGTTTCGAACGATCGGGTTCCACAAGGGACCATTCACCGTAGCTCGCGAGGTGGCTAGTGGCGCTGTCGTATATACCAACGACGGACCAAACTGATGAGATCACCCAGGAGACAACGTGGGGGCAGACGGGACGTTCCCCGCTTTCAGCCCAATCCCTAGGTGCTCGTTGCTACTGGACCATGTGGGCGCCCATGCTAGCGCTGCGCAACCCCGATCCTGCTCTCAATCTCCCGCACGGAACCGTGCTACAGCCCATCATCTTCGTGCGTAATACGACCGCGAAGGGCATCGTCGCCGAGCTGGCGCTGAACTGGCGCGGCGATTCCGGGACGGGGCAGGTGAAGTTGCCGGAACTGCAGCTGCCCGCCTTCGCTACCAGCCAACTGCAGATTGGAACAATGCGACAGCTGTTACGAATTCCGGAAAATGCGCATTGGGCATTGGTCGAGCTGACCACCACCGCGTCGCCGGACGACCTGATCGCCCTAGCCACGAGCGTTGACGCCAGCGGACGTTACAACCTC
>DATHQG010000378.1:0-23598 GCA_035483075.1 Edaphobacter sp.
CTCTCTTATATCAATTGGCGCACAGTCGTTGAGTCGCTCAGCGAGCAGTGAATTAGCAGTGTGAAGTCGGTATAGCGGCAGTGATCTTCTTATCGCTCATTACCTGAAAAGTCGTGCCGGCTCAACCGGTCGATGCAACACTATCTAATCAGCTGATCCACAAATGCTTCCCTGAAGAATCGATCTGTTTGGCTGATGTGGCCAAAACCTAGCCAGGGTAAGGTTCCGGCCAATCTAACCCTGGCCAGCGCTTTTAGCTTTTGTGTTTTCAATGAATGTAGGTCTGAGCTGAGTGTTGCGTCGACCCATTGAGACCACCCGTATTTTCGGCAACCCTTCCTCCGCGACCTCGAACGCGGCCAAAAGGGCTGGTAATGGCTATACCGCCATCGTCCTCCTCCTCCTTGTCTTCTTCGGTATCCGCTCCTATTCGGACAACGGAACCCGAGCCTTTAATCTTCGGTCTCAAGGCCGAAGCATAGCCCAAAGGGCGAAGCGACTGATTCTATTGCCGTTGTCTTTGCCGTTATTTTTCTTTTGCCATTTTCCGCCCAAAAATAGTCTGTCAAGCCCCAAAACCATCTAAACCATTACCACCCAACGACATCCGGGTGGCATTTTAGTTATATTCAAACCGCTATACTGGATATATAGATCAAAAAACAAGCAAGCCCCGACACAATCCGGGGCTAACTCATTTGTTTGGAATATTTTGGACGTAACCCCTTTGTTCGGAGGAATTTGCAGGGAGTGGCGACACGTAAATCATTGAAAGGAGATGCTTTACGCGCGGGCAATAGGGGGGGGTGGGTACCCTCCCGGAAAACGAGAAAAAGCAAAAGCTCCGATTCGCTCGGAGCCCAAGCCGAAACCAGTGTGGAACCAATCAATCGATAGAAATCTTACGCAGCAGCTTGAAGTCCGAGAGCATCGCACCCGTACCCAGCACCACAGACGCCAGCGGATCGTCCGCAATCGACACCGGCAACCCTGTCTCTTCACGAATCCGCTTGTCGAGATTCTTGATCAGCGCTCCGCCGCCGGTGAGCACGATGCCGCGATCCGAAATGTCGGCCGAAAGCTCCGGAGGAGTCCGCTCCAGCGCCACGCGAATCGCATTGATGATCGTCGCAATGCACTCGCTAAGGGCCTCACGGATCTCGGAATCTTCAATCGTGATGGTCTTCGGCACGCCCTCGATCAGGTTGCGTCCCTTGACCTCCATCGTAAGCGGCTTCTCCAGCGGGTACGCCGAGCCCAGCGAGATCTTGATCTGCTCCGCCGTGCGCTCGCCCACGAGCAGATTGTACTTCCGCTTCAGGTAGGTCATCACGGCCTCGTCCATCTGGTTCCCGGCCATGCGCACGGAACGCGAATAGACGATGCCTGCCAGCGAGATCACCGCAATATCGGTCGTTCCACCGCCGATATCGACCACCATGTTTCCGCCCGGCTCCGTAATCGGCAGACCAGCGCCGATCGCCGCCACCATGGCCTGTTCGACGAGATGCACCTCGGAGGCCTTGGCCCGGTAAGCCGAGTCCATAACCGCGCGTTTTTCAACCTGCGTGATCTCAGAAGGAACGCCGATCACGATCCGCGGATGCACCATCATCTTCTGGTTATGCGCCTTCTGGATGAAGTAATTCAGCATCTTCTCGGTATGACGAAAGTCGGCAATTACGCCGTCCTTCATCGGTTTGATGGCGACAATGTTGCCCGGTGTCCGGCCAAGCATGTCCTTGGCTTCCTTGCCGACGGCCTCGACCTCGTTCGTGATCTTGTTCACCGCGATAATCGAGGGCTCGTTGACGATGATCCCCTTACCATGCGCGAACACGAGCGTATTCGCTGTACCCAGGTCAATCGCCAGGTCACTGGAGAAGAGGCTGAAGAGAGACCGCATATTGTGAATGCGGGAGTAACGCATCTGAAAGCTGTTCGAAGACATAGGTATTTACAGTCGTTTCCTGAAAAGAGACTCCCATTAGTGTATCTCTTTGGCAAGCGGTATTTCATACCCTCACCTAACCAGTAAGCATCACTCGTTGGTTGTAGTACTTCCGTCCTCCTCGCACAGCACACAGCAGCAGAAAAGTGCGGCTGGATAGATCAACACGCTCACATGCCGCGTATACGCAAAGCCCACAAGGAAGGGAAGCGAACACGCAGCGACCACCGCAAGAAACACTCCCGAAGCCACGCGTAACGGTCTTCGATCCACACCGCGAGCGCGAAATACCAGATAAATCGCCGACAGGATCGCCGCCCACAACATCAGCCGAAAGACCACCATCCCTGCTTCCTCGACCAACTTCCTGGCGCCATGACTCGCCGTCGACCCAACCTTCTCCACAGCGAAGAAGAGCACATTTACCTTGCGCACATCACCCTCAAGCGTCTCTCGCGGATGGCTCCACAGATAGTCGAGCGCGGCCCTCTCGTGATAGTCGTTGAAGCTCCACTCGTCCCCAAAGTACAGACCACGGTTCAGCTCGAAGTCATACCAGTCCATCGAGTCACCATGCGGCGACGGATAATGCTCCAGGAATCCCGCATTATTGCCCTTGTGCAGATTGATCCCATCGAGACTGGTCCCCACGCTAAATCGCCCGCTCGCATGGTGCTGATGCAACGCCCACCCCAAAGGCGCTGCCGCAACGAGCACCACCACAAGCCAGCGCAGGCCGACGCACTGCTCCACCAGAACAAAGCCCACCATCAGCACCACGATCACCGGCAGCATCCCGCTCTTCGACAGGTACAACCCGTCCAGAGCGACCGCAAACAGCAGAGCGCGACCCAACCTCCCCCGCAGCTGCGAGGCGAAGAACAGCAGCGCCACCGCGGCCGCCAGAAAACTGTACGAGTAGCCCTCATCCACCAGTATGTTGGTCACGTCCGCCAGAAACGCCGTTATCGCAAACGGAGCCAGAAGCAGCATCATAACCAGCAGCCGTCGACCTCCGGGACGCGGCAGATGACGCCACACCAGATAGAGGCACAATTCAACCGGCAGCAGCAGAAGAAGCGTCTTGAAGCCGGCCACGCGAAGATAATGGTCCCCAAGCAGCCGTATACCAAGCCCCACCACCATCGCAGTCATCGGCATCCGCGCCGCATGAAAGCAGATCGGATTGCCCCGAGTGCCCATGTCCTCCGTGCAATCCGTCAATCCATCGCCGGCAAGCAGGCTCTGCGTAGTTGGCCCCACCATATTTGTAACCGAGAAGAGCGGCTTATGCGCTTTGGCGCGATCGAGTACCCACACCCCGGCGAGCGACAACAATACCGGAACAATCAGAAGTAGCCACAGCAAACGACGGTCCTGCGCTGTCCGATCCGGCCCGGCCTCGAGAATCTCTGGCATCTGCCCAATCTAATCTACAAGGGCAAGAGCCAACATCTTCGCGCGACAAATTCATTCGCAACGGTCCGCATTCGGGAACCTCTCTCGTCGGAGACACCCGGCAACGACCTTCGGGTCGCAAATAGATACAATCAGAGAACCAGCTTTGATGATGTGGAGATAGAGAATGATTATCGGCGTACCCAAGGAAGTAAAAGATCACGAGAGTCGCGTAGGCGTGACCCCAGCAGGTGCAAAAGCCCTGGTCGAGGCGGGACACAAAGTCCTCGTGGAGCATAACGCTGGCGCGCTCTCCGCCATGCCCGACGACGAGTACCAGGCCGCAGGGGCAGAGATCGTCGGCTCGGCCCACGACGTCTGGCGCCTCGCCGAGATGGTCGTCAAGGTCAAAGAGCCGGTCGAGAAGGAGTACAGACACTTCCGCGAAGGCCTCGTTCTCTTCACCTACCTACACCTTGCCCCGCTCGTCGAACTCACCGACGCTCTGCTTGCGTCCAAGGTCACGGGCATCGCTTACGAGACCGTCCGCGACCGCAGCGGCGCCCTACCGCTATTGACCCCCATGAGCGAGGTCGCCGGTCGTATGAGCGTCCAGGTTGGCGCTGCCTATCTTGAGAAGGAGCACGGTGGCCGTGGAGTCCTGCTCGGCGGTGTCCCAGGCGTTCCACCCGGCAATGTCTGTGTCATCGGCGGCGGCATTGTCGGCACGAACGCTGCAAAGATCGCGCTCGGCATGGGCGCAAAGGTCACGCTGGTCGACCTCAACCTCAACCGCCTCCGCGAGCTCGATGACATCTTCGGCGGACGCCTCTACACCGTCGCCTCCAACAGCTACAACATTGAGCGCGCGGCCCGCGAGGCGGACCTTGTCATCGGCGCAGTCCTGATCCCGGGCGCGGCCGCTCCAAAGATCGTCACGAAAGCGATGGTCGCCAAGATGAAGAAGGGCGCCGTCATTGTCGACGTAGCTATTGACCAGGGCGGTTGCATCGAGACCGCGCACCCCACCACACATTCCAATCCATCCTACGAAGTCGACGGCGTGGTCCACTACTGCGTCACCAACATGCCCGCCGCCGTGCCCAATACCTCGACCCTCGCGCTGACCAACGCGACCTTCCCCTACGTTCTGAAGCTGGCACGTCTCGGAGCCAACGCAGCGATCAGCGAAGACAAAGGCATCGCCGAAGGTGTCAACACGTTCAATGGCGTCTTGACCTATGGCGCTGTGGCTGCGGCACAGAAACGCGAGTGGCAGGCCGTTGCAAAGCTTGTATAACGGCTGCCCGCATCTTCGGCCCAGCGAAGAAGAGAGACTCCAACGCCTATAATCAGGTTGCTGAGGAGGGCACGTTCATGGCACCAACCGCGAACCGGCGAAAGATATGGATCGCAGCCCTGGGCGCGTCGCTGCTCGTCCTCTTCGTCGCTCTTGCCACCCTCAACGCCTTCAATACGCAGCTTCCAACGCCAGCTACCACGCAGCAGATCGTCGTCTTCACCGGTCTGTCGATCGTGGCCTTCCTTCTCTTCGTTGCGGTGCTTGTCCTTCTGGTCCGCAATGTGCTCAAGCTCTACGCCGATCAGCGCAGCCGCGTGATGGGGACACGGCTGCGGACCCGTATGCTCTGGGGCGCGCTTCTGGTCAGTCTAGTACCCATCGCCTCCATGTACGCATTCAGCTACCTGTTGCTCAACCGAGCTGTCGACCGCTGGTTCTCGCAACCTGTAACCGAGATGCGTGACGACAGCAACAACATGGCGCTCGAACTGGCCCGTTACACTACCGCCAACGCGCGTGCGGAGGCGGCTTCAATCGCCTCAGGACTGCCGGAGGCGCCATCCCCAGTCCCCCCCGCCGAAGCTCCGGCCCCTTCAAAGGGCCCGACTTCAAAACAGCAGGCTCACCGGCCGGTTCACGCTTCGGCACACGGCTCCGCTCACACCGCCGCGCTCTCTTCCGCCGGCCTGCACCACGGTGCGATCCATCAGGTGCTGCGCCAGCACGAGATCACTCTGCAGAACGGATTTGCCATCGTCTACCACGAGGGACGGGTCATCGCATCGTTCCAACTGCCACAGCGTGCCGGAGCCACTGCGCAGGTCAAGACCTGGCTTCCTGATCAGGTAGCCGAAGAAGACCCGGACGGACCCGCCCAAGAGGCAGCAACCGATCCCACCGATGCCGCCATCCTTGCCACTGCCCAGCGCAACGACCAGCCCGTCTTCTCGCTCGGCACGACCGACTACGCGTTAGGGGCGGCCAGCCTCAAAGAGGGCAACACCGTAGTCGTTGGCTTGCCGATGCCCTTCGGCATGGCCGCCACCATGACTCGTCTGCAAAAGCGAGCGGAGGCCTACGCGACTCTCTACAGCGAACGTCGTCAGATCAGAGATCTCTACATGCTTTTGCTCCTGATGATGACAAGCCTCGCTCTCTTCGCGTCCTGCTGGCTCGCGTTGCATCTCTCCAAGCAGGTCACCAAACCGGTCGAAGCACTCGCCGACGCCATGGAGGCCATCGCGTCGGGAGACTATGCCCACCGCGTGCAGGAGAGCGCTACCGAAGAGTTGGGCGAACTGGTCCGCAGCTTCAATCACATGGCCGGCGATCTCGAAGACAGCCGTCGCGCCGTCGAGCATTCCACCGTGCAATTGAGCGCAGCCAACACCGCCCTCGAAGCCCGCAGTAGTGAACTCGAAACCATGCTGGAAACCATCCCCAATGGTGTTGCAACCCTCGATGCCGATCGCCGGATCGTTCTCGCCAATCGCGCGCTAAGCGAGATGATGGATCCGGGCGGTCAGCGTCCCTTCTACGGCAGAGTCTTGGAAGAGGTCTTCCCGGCAGAGGTCGCCGATGTCCTCGACCGCCTCATCAAACGCAGCCACCGGATGGGCTCGGCCTCCAGCGAGATCGAAATCACCGCACCCATTCACGCGTCGAACGGTCGTTTCGGCGGCACTATGAACCTTCTTGCCACCGTCGCTCTCCTCGAAATACCCGCCGCCACCGAGCGGACGCGCCGCGAGCATCAGGGGTACGTTCTCGTCCTCGAAAACGCCACCGAGTTGCTTCGCGCGCAAAAGCAATCCGCCTGGAAGGAGGTCGCTCGCCGCGTCGCCCACGAGATCAAGAACCCCCTGACACCCATCAGCCTCAGCGCCGAACAGATTCGTCGCCACATCGACCGCCTCGCCCATGCAATAACTGGCGACGGCCGCCATCCACCCCAGGCCCCGGAGCCGCCATCCATCGCGGTCATCCGCCGCTGCTCCGAAGTCATCACCTCTTCGGTCGAGAGCATGCGCTCCCTCGTCGATCAGTTCGCTGCTCTGGCCGAGTTTCCCACCGCCCGCCCCAAGCCAGCCGATCTCAACACCATCGTCGAAAACTCACTGGCCCTGTTCGCAGGTCGCATGCAGACCATCTGCATCGTCCGCAAGATGTCTCTCGGCCTTCCCCTCGTTATGGCCGATCCCGAAGCTCTAAAACGCGCCCTTGGCAATCTCATCGACAACGCTGCCGAGGCCATGCAGCAGAGCCTCTTCCGCGAGCTTCGAATCTGTACCAACCTCCTCGAAAACGGCATGGTCGAGCTCACCATCGCAGACACAGGCTCCGGCCTTACCGACGAGATGCGCGAACGCCTCTTTCTGCCCTACTTCTCCACCAAGCAGCGCGGCACCGGCCTCGGCCTCGCCATCGCCGCCAAGATCATCCAGGAGCATCAGGGCACCATTCGCGCAGAGAAGAACGAGCCTGCCGGCGCAATGTTCATCCTCGAACTCCGTCCCGCCTCCACCTTCGACGGCGACGTCGAAGCGCCGTCCTCCATCGGTCCCATCGCCTCCACGCAAAACGGCAGTCACCCTGCAACCAAATCGAACGAAGCGCAAAACAACACTGCGCATGCAGAGGGCGATCTCTCCTCCACCATTGCCCGGGGCCCCAAATGAACCACGTACTTATCGTCGATGATGAAGCTGAGATCCGCGAATCGCTAGAGAGCATCCTGCGTGAAGAGGATTACCTCGTCACCACGGCCGCCACTGCCGCGGAGGCCCTCGAGCTCCTTCGCGATGCTGCCTACGATGTCGTCCTGCTCGACATCTGGCTGCCCGATCGCGACGGCCTCGACACTCTCACCGAGATCCGCCAGATGGAGAGCGCAAACGTCCCCGAAGTCGTCATCATCAGCGGCCATGGGACGATCGAATCGGCGGTGCGCGCCACCAAACTCGGAGCTTACGACTTCCTCGAAAAGCCTCTCTCGCTAGATCGCACCCTCATTGTCCTCAAGAACGCGATGAAGGCCCGACAGATGCGCGAGGACAACCAGGAGTTCTCCCGGCAACTCGCAAAGGGAACAGTCACCGGAAACTCCGTCCCGATGAAGGCCTTACGCCAACAGATCAAGCTGATGGCGCCGACCAACGGCCGCGTCCTTATCTACGGCGAATCCGGTGCCGGAAAAGAGTTGGTTGGTCGCGCCATGCACGCCGAAAGCCTCCGCAAAGACCGGCCCTTCGTCGAACTTAACTGCGCCGCCATTCCCGAGGACTACATCGAATCTGAACTCTTCGGTTACCGCCACGGCGCTGTTCCCGGAGGCCCTACCGAAAAGCGCGGCACCTTCGAACGCGCCGACGGCGGGACCCTCTTCCTCGACGAGGTCGGCGACATGAGTCTCAAGACCCAGGCCAAAGTCTTGCGCGCATTGGACGAGCAACGCTTCCTCCCCGTCGGCGCATCGCACCCGGTCCACGTCGACGTCCGCGTCATCGCCGCCACCAACAAAGACCTCGAAGAGGAGATCGCACGCGGCAACTTCCGTGAAGACCTCTTTTATCGCCTCAATGTCATTCCGTTCTTTGTCCCACCTTTGCGCGACCGCAAGGAAGACATTCCTCTTCTGGTCAAGGAATTCCTTCAGCAGTTCGGCGTCGAGTACGGCCGTCCTCACGTCGAGATGACCGAAGACGCCCTCGCCGCGCTGAAGCAGTACCACTGGCCCGGCAACGTCCGCGAGCTGCGCAATCTGGTCGAGCGCGTCCTGATCCTAAACCCGAAGACACTGCGCATCGAACGCAAGCACCTGCCCGTGCTCGTCTATCGCGACGCCGTTCGCGATGTCGGTAAGACCAACGGGCGCAGTGAAGATTTCACCTCGCTCCAACAGGCCCGCGAAGCATACGAACGCGACTACATCCTCAAAAAACTGGACGAGTTTCACGGCAACGTCAGCCGCGCGGCCGAAGGCCTTGGACTCGAACGCAGCCACCTCTATCGCAAGATGAAAGCGCTCGGCGTCAGCGTCAAGGAGTAACGCTCCTGACGTGGCCATCAGAACGGCCAGCGGAAGAGCCATCCAATCCGCCATCGGTCCTGTTGGTGCCAGACAATGGCGGGCAATATCGTTGCGAACAGCGTCGGCAACAGCAACTGCAGCCAGAACTCCCGTGTATGAAACACCCTTAACAGGACCTCGCGCGTCGCTCCCTGCGCAAACGCGCTCAGCAGAAACACCGCCAGCGAACCGCGCCCGATCCACGCGATGCCATGGCCAAGTCGGTGTTTATCCAGCAGCTTCGCCAGCATGAAAAGTCCAGCCGTACCTGTCAACCCAAGTACGATGTAGATCCATCGCCAGAGCGCAGGCGGTCCGTAGACGTAGATCATCGCCGTTTGGAACACAGCGAGAAGAACGAAGCCCAAAGCGGCCGTCGTCACCCGCATCTGTTCCAGGCGAAAAATGCCGGTCCCCACCCACATTCCCGCAGCCAAAAAACAAAACTCGCGCAGCACCTGCCCTATGAACGGTGGTCCGAACGGCGGGAGCAGCCCCGCGATCACTGCGGCCAGAAAACGCAGCCACGCTGGGAGCCGCGCAGTCATCAGCGCCAACATCAGGCAGAGAAACAAAACAAAAAGAAACCAGCCGGCATCTCCATCCGCCACGCTCGTTAGAAACGTGTTCCAGTGGAACGGTCTCGTTCCGGACTTAAACCGCCCGATCAGCGGTTCGATTGACACTGTGATGATCGCAAACAAGAGATACGGATAAAGAATCGTCCTAAGCTTGTCCGCCGCAAAATGCTGGCTGCCCCGTTTTGCAAGGCTGCTCATCACAAACAGGCCAGCAACAAAGAAAAACGCCGGCATATGGAAGCTGTAGATAAAGACGTCGGAGAAAACAGCTCCCCGCCCCGCCCACCAGCCGCGATGGAACATACCTTGGGCGGTATGGCCATAGACAACCAGCGCTATGGCGATACCCTTCACAATGTCAACGATGTTGGATCGGGTCCCGCTCGTTATTGGTTCCCGCGTCTCCGGTGTCGGTCTCTGTCCGTTCATTCACCCTGCCAGCGCCGTCTTGTTTCCTCTTCCAGTATCTCTTCTTCTCCGATTTTCTCTACATAGAACAATGTATCGCGCCGGTGCGAACTCGGGATAAAAAGATAGATCACCTCCACGTTTCCGTCTCTACTCTTCAGCCGCCTGCTTCTCCGCGATCTGCTCCAACTGCCGCCGCCAATCCAGGTCCTCGACAAACCCGCGGCTCGACCGCCACTCCTCCTGCACCTTCACGAACAGCTCCAGAAACACCCGCGTCCCCAGCAGCGATTCGATGTCTTTCCGGGCCGCCGTACCGATCCGTTTCAGCATCTCACCCTGCTTGCCAATCAGGATCGCCTTCTGTCCCGTCCGCTCGCAAAAAATCGCGGCAGAGATCTTCGTCACTGGCAACTTGCCGTCCTTCATCTTCTTCATCGACGCCGGCTCTTCATATTTTTCGATTACAACTGCTGTCGCGTAAGGTACCTCTTCGCCGGTTAGCATCAGGATCTTTTCGCGAATCAGCTCCGCCACCAGAAACCGCTCCGGCTGGTCCGTCAACTGGTGCTTCGGAAAATATCGTTGCCCCTCTTTCAACTGCCCGACGACCTTCTCGAGCAGCAGCTCGAGCCCTTCCTTCTTCCGCGCCGAAATTGGAATCACGTCCGCAAACGGATGCAGCGTAGACCAGTGTGCGATCAACGGAAGCAAGTCCTTCTTGGGAATAGCGTCCATCTTGTTCAGCACCAGAATCACCGGGCACTCCAGCTTCTTGATCAGCGAAAGCGCGAAGTCGTCCTCGGCAGCAGACATCGCCCGTCGCGAAGCAGTGAACTTCTTTCCTTCTTCACTTTGGGGCAGCCGGTGCGTCACGTCCACCATAAACAACACGGCATCGCGCGACTCCAGCGCGTCATGCACCTCCTGCATCATGCGTCGATCCAGCTGAGTATCTGGCTTATGGATCCCCGGCGTATCCACTAGCACCACCTGCGCAGCTGGATGTCCCGCCTCGCCTTTGGCTTTCTTCTTCAGCGGGACCTCAAGCACTCCATGGATCCGTGTCCGCGTCGTCTGCGGCTTATGTGTGACGATAGCGAGCTTCTGCCCCAGAAGAGCGTTCAGCAACGTAGACTTGCCCGCATTCGGGCGACCGACGATAGAGACGAAACCTGAGCGAAAGGCCATTCCCCTTATTATGCGCTGTCAGCCACGTTGCGAAGGCGGCCCTCAGCTAAACTGGCGCATATGGTTCTTCTCACGCGTTGCGCCTCCGGCAAATTCACCCAAAATCTTGCATTGCTCCTCGTACTTTCAACGCAGCTCTATGCTCAAGCCCCCGCGCGTCTGCGCTCGACCGACGTTCATCCCGACCACAGCGTTACGTTCTCCTATAAAGATGCGGCGGCCACAAAGGTCTCACTCGCCCTCGACGGCGTCGAGGGACCCATTCCCATGGAAAAAGACGCGAACGGCATGTGGACCGTCACGACCCAGCCTCTCGCGCCCGAGATCTACGGTTATCACTTCGAAGCCGACGGCGATCGCCGCTTCGATCCTGCGAATCCCCGTTTCACCCTCAATCTAGTTAACGTATCGAACCTGGTCACCGTGTCCGGCGACACCCCACAGCCGTGGGAGGACACGAACGTCCCTCACGGGACCCTGCACCACCACATCTACGGCACCACAGCAGTCCTCGGACTTCCTGAAAATCAAAGCGGCTACTTTGTCTACACCCCTCCCGGTTATAACGAGAAGGCGAAGAGGCCTTACCCGGTCCTCTATCTCCTCCACGGCTGGAGCGACTCTGACGCCGGATGGAGCGCCGTCGGCCAGGCCAATCTCATCTTCGACAACCTACTCGCCGCAGGCAAAATCAAACCGATGGTGGTCGTCATGCCTTTGGGCTACGGTGACATGTCGTTCGCGCACGACCACAACGGGTGGGACGACCGCGCCACCATTGATCACAACACCGACCTCTTCACCAAGGCACTGCTTACGGAGGTGCTGCCAAGAGTCGAGTCCGGCTATCGTGTCTCAAAAGATCGCAAAGACCGCGCCATCGCCGGTCTTTCCATGGGCGGCCTTGAGAGTCTTGAGATAGGCCTCACCCACACTGACCAGTTTGCGTGGGTCGGCGGCTTTAGCTCTGCGCTCAGCAACGTCGACTACACCCAGAAGCTGGCATCGCTCGACCCCAAGACCGCCAACCTTAGTCTCCTCTGGATCGCCTGCGGAACCGAAGACTCGTTGATCGAGCCCAATCGCAAACTAGTCTCTTTCCTCAAGACGAAGGAAATGTCAGTCACGCAGGTCGAAACCCCCGGCTTGCACACCTGGCAGATTTGGCGCGACAACCTGATCCACTTCACCCCGCTCCTCTTCCAACAGAAGTGACCATCCACGCTGGGCCGGACCTTCGCGGAGTCCCACGGCCTGACTACTTACTCCGGTCACTCGCGACCTCCTTTAAGTAAGGCGCACTCAGGGTCCCCTTCGCCTTCGCCAGCCCCAGCAGCGTCGGATAGAACTGAACGAAGGTCGTATCCACCGCGGCATGCTCTTCGTGGCACTCGTAGCAACTCGCAGGCCGCTTCACTATCTTCGCGCTTCCGGGCCCGTCAAACTCGTAGAACCCCCACCCACCCTCCAGCTTCGAGTCTTTTACGTGCACCTCTATTCCCATCACCTCCCGCGACTGTGTGTGCCCACGCTTATTAATCGAGCTCGGTCCCTCGGCCGCGCGGACCTCCAGCACCAGCGTCGTCTTGTCAGGCCATCTCCCCGTCTCCGAAAAAGCGCGGTAGGCTGATGGATTGACGAAAACATTATCGAACATCGAGTGACCCGCGATTGCGGCATTCGGGCTATAACTCATGTCCACCCCGGAGGTGAGAAAGACCCACTCCCGGTACCGCTCCGGCATCTTCAACTCGCCATTCACCGTATAGTTCGGCCCCTCTGCGGCAGCAACACTCCCCCCGGCACCACGCGACGGCCCAACCGTCCCTTGTTGTGGAACTACCGTCAGCAAAAACAGCAGAAGTGAAGAACGCAACATCGCATACCTCTCAGAACAGGTTCAGGGTCTCATGCCGGTATGTCGGCCGCCCCAAAAACGTTCCGGACAGAAGTTGAAGAAAGCAAACGCTGAAGAAAAAAGTTGCCCTCCGCATCCACACCGACACCTCCGCCCATGCGTCAATTCGCGGATAATCATCTCTAGCGCATGGAATCTTTCTTCACACGTTTCAAGAACGTTCTGGTTCTGGTTGCTGTCCTCCTGGCCCAAACCATCGGCCTCGCCGTTCAGGTCCGCCGCCCCGTCGACCCCACCACACCCGACGGCAGCAGCGTCACTCTCATCCGTTACTGGGCCGTCTCCACCGTTACGCCGTTCGAGCGGTTCTTCCACGGTCTCGGGTACAACCTCCGCCACGGCTGGTCAAACTACATTGACCTCCGCCACACCCGCCAGCAGAACCACGATCTCCAGGAACAGATCGCCCGCCTCCGCCTCGAACAGGCCGCCTTCGCTGAGGACGCCATTCAGGGCCACCGTCTCCAGGCCCTCCTCGACTTCCAACAACATTACGTCTCCAGCACAGTCGCCGCCCAGGTCATCGGCACCAGCGGTAACGACCTCTCCCGCGTCCTCTACATCGACAAAGGCTCGAAGGACGGACTCAAGCCCGACCAGGCAGTAATCACGCCCGACGGCATCATCGGCAAGCTCCGCGACGTCTTCCCCCACACGTCGCAGGTCCTCCTCATCAACGACCAGACCTCCGGCGCCGGCGTCCTCCTCGCAAACAGTCGCCTCCGCGCCATCCTTCGTGGCAGCACCACCGGCCAGATCCTGATCAACAATCTCACCCCCGACTCTCGCATCAAGCCGGGCGAGCAGGTTCTCACCTCCGGGGGCGACCAGGTCTATCCCCGAGGCCTTCCCGTCGGCACCATCGAGTCCATCGCTCCCGACCCGGAGCACCAGCCCTACACCCTCATCCAGCTTCGTCCTGCGGCCAACCTCAACCAGCTCGAAGAGGTCCTCGTCATCACCGGCACCCAGCCCACCTTGCCTCACGAGGCCCAGCATGACCTGGCAGTAGGGGCGACCACCGCCGAGGCGGCCGCTAAGCAACTCGCCGACCAGCAGGCCGCCGACGCAGCCGCCAGGTCCGCGGCCCAAATCGTAGCCGACCGTCTCCCCAGCCTCCACGATCCGGACCATCCAGAGGCCACTGCCCCTAATCCTGCGACTCCGGGAGCACCTGCAGTCCCACCGATCCGAGTCGTCGTGAAGCCCCTCCCAACCGTCCACCCCGACCGCTACACCCCAGGCACGACCCCCCCGGCCGCCGATCTCAAACCCGGCGCAGCCGACAGAAACAACCCAACAAGCACCACAAATCCGCCACCCTACACCACCACACAACCTTCAACTAACCCGCGACCCGCTCCGGAAAAGCCCCAACCCCAAACCGACTCCACCCACCCCCAAAACCCTCAACCCTAGTAACCGAACCATAGACCAGAAATTACTGCCAACCGCTAGGGAACTAACCACTGTCATTATGGCCACCCGCAGCTACACATCACGCCGAGAGCTCGAGCAGCACAGCTTTCCCCCTGCTGTTGCCATCCTCGTGCCGCTGGGCGCGATCCTGTTGCAGGCCCTTCTTCCCAAACCGTTTCCGCGCCTCGCCATCCTCGATCTCCCCCTCATCATCACCGTCTTCTTTGCCGTCTCCCGCCGCAACCCTGTAGCCGGCACCCTCACCGGCGCTGCCATCGGTCTGCTCCAGGACGCCCTCACCAGCCAGCCCATCGGCGTCAACGGCATGGCCAAGTCCGTCATCGGCTATATCGCCGCCAGCATCGGAATCCAGATCGACGTAGAGAACCTCACCACCCGTGTTTTTATCAACTTCGGCTTCTTTCTTCTCAACAGCTTCCTGATCTTCCTCATCAACCGCCGCCTCCTTGGCAACGCCGGCTTCCATCTCCTCTGGATCCACGAGCTTCTTCGCGCCGCCATCAATACCGTCGTCGCCCTGCCCATCTTCTTCCTGCTCGATAACACCAAGCGCAGTGAGTAAAACCGGCGTCCCAGACGTCTAACGAACAACCTTGATACACAACAGTAGTAGTCCGACTCAGCACCGCCAGTCGTAGACTGTGATAAAGCATGGAACCATCGCACCATTCCGAAGCCCAGAACCTCGGCCCTAACGGCAAAGCCGAAAAGCTGCCCATCGGCAAGCTCCACTCCGTTCAGTACCTCATTGCTCTGATCCTTGCCGTCCTCCTCGTAGGCCTCTGGCGTCTTCAGGTCGTTAACTCCGAGAGCTTCCGTTCGCTCGCTGAGGCGAACCGCATCCGGAAGGTCCTCATCCTCGCCCCTCGCGGCAAACTTTTTGATCGCGAAGGACGCCTCCTCGTCGACAACTATCCCTCTGTCACCTGTTATCTGCTCCGCGAGCAGGTCAAAGACCTCAACGCCGATCTGCCCTTGATCTCCCAGGGTCTCCACATTCCCATCGAGCAAATTCATGCCACCCTTCGCCGTTATCAGATAGCTCCCAACTACCAGCCCATTCCCCTCAAGCAGGACATCACCCCCGACGAGCAGGCCTTCATCGCCGCCCACCGCGACGAGCTCCCCGAGCTCGAGACCCTCGACGAGCAGCGCCGCCTCTACCCCAGCGACGGCTTCGCCGCCCACCTCATCGGCTACGTCGGCGAGGTCTCCGAGCAGATGCTCGCCAACGACGACCGCTACTCTCTCTACTCTCCTGGCGACGTTGTCGGTCGTTCTGGCATAGAAGCGACCTACGACGCGCTCCTTCGCGGCGTCGATGGCAGCCGCGACGTCATCGTCAATAGCCACGGCAAAGAACTCGGCCATCTCGGCCAGACGGTCGCCATTCCAGGCAAAGACCTGCGTCTCACCATCGACCTGGACATCCAGATGGCCGCTGAAAAAGCCATGGAGGGCAAGAACGGCGCGCTTGTTGCCATGGATCCGCACACAGGTGAGATCCTCGCCATGGTGTCGCGCCCTACCTTCGATCCCAACCAGTTCGCCGTCCGCCTCACTCGCGCCTACTGGAACCAGATCATCACCGACCCGAACCATCCCTTGCTGAACAAGACCATCCAGGCGCAGCTCGCACCTGGCTCGACCTTCAAAATCATCATGTCGCTCGCGGGCCTGGAAGAGGGCGTCGCGCAGGACATGCACGTCGTGTGCAACGGAGGCGGCACGTACTACGGTCACTTCTTCGCCTGCGACAAGCATCACGGCATGGTCGATATCGACCACGCCATTCCGTGGTCCTGCGACACCTTCTATTACTCACTCGCCGAAAAGCTCGGCATCGATACGATTGCCAAGTACGCCACCTCGGTAGGGTTCTCGCAGAAGACCGGCATCGACTTACCGGACGAGGCCACCGGCACCATGCCCTCAACCCAGTGGAAGCTCAAGAACTTCCATGAGAAGTGGTACGCCGGCGAGGTGATTTCGGTCGGCATCGGCCAAGGCGCCGTCACCGTCACGCCCCTGCAGCTCGCACGCGCGCTCGGCGGAATCGCCTCAGGCGGCGTCCTCCGCCGCCCCCACGTTGTCTTCCCCGACGAGGTTCCCCCCGAACTGCTTCAATCCGTCCACGACAGCTACCCCGGATCCGGCGAAAAAACCATCTCTCTAACACCCGCCAACTGGGAGACCATCACCGACGCTATGGCCGCGACCACCACCACCGGCACCGCCGCGGCCGTTCACCTGGAAGGCATCGACTTCGCCGGCAAGACCGGCACCGCGGAGGTCGTGAACCACAGCGCCGGCACCACCAGTCTAGGCACCGGCAACGCCCGCGCCAACGCCTGGTTCGTGGGCATGGCACCGCGCCGCAATCCAGACATCGTCGTTGCCGTGCTGTGCGAGCATGGCGGCTGGGGCGCCGAAGCCTCGGCCCCACTCGTTGCTCAGGTCATCAACGCCTTCGTCACCAAGCAGCGCAAGCGCGACAACAACATTCGCATCGCCGACACTCCAAAGCCCGAGTCCACCCCGAAGACGTCTTCCAACACAAAGCCCCCTGTCCCGACCGCCGAATAACCGAGTACCGCTTCACCGCGCGCCGGACGCCCCCTCACCCTTCGTCCGAAACCGCGAAACTCCCACATAGAAAACATTCGCGTCAGTTCCCGGATTTTCCAGGCTGATACCTGCGTTGGAGAGATGCTGAAATCGATAGCCGATCGTCACGGCCTGCGTCTGCTTGCGAAAGATGTTGATACCCGCACCAACATCGACCGTGTACATAAACTGCGAACCTTGTGGCGCGAGCACTCGGTCGGCGAAATAGATAAAGCCGGCGTTGTTGCTAAGGAAAGGCTGCACCCGGCTGTGCAGACGAAAGTCCACCTGAAATCCCTCCGGGCTGATCCCGCTCCCATACACGCGTTTTCGCAGGTCAAAAGGAGCTGGCCCCTGCGGTGTCTGCCAATCGATCATCGCCAGCGCCGTGATCTCCGGCGAGTAGCGCAACGCCCAATGCTCATGCAGCAGGAACCGGTACGAGTAGCGCACATCGATCGGCATATACTTCACATCACTCGTACTCCCCAAGACATGGCCGCTGATCAGCGAAAGCCCCCACCACGCCCCAAGCTCGTGAGTACCACCAGGCAGCGCTGACGCTTGCACCGCAGGTCGCTGAGGTGCAGTCCGTACTAGGTCCGTTGAAGAAATATTCGTGACGACCTCCTCCTCGCTCGGACCTTCGCGGCCCGTCCCTTCTTGCGCAGAAGCACTCACCGTCGGTATCGGGTCGCTCCAGAACGAGTTCGCCTTCACTGTGCGCGAATCCCGGTACCACGGCGGCCGGAAGCGAAGAAGGTTTGCCGTCGTGTGTCCGGGAGTCAGGAACGAATACCCCATCAACATGAACGGATTTCGATTGAAGTCTTCCAGATGACGAACGACCTTCTTGTCGATGATGTCCTCCGCCACCGTCCAGACAGTACCGCCAACCGGCGTCGTCACCAGGCTGACAAACCCTGTTTCGTTCCTGGTACGGCCGTCATCGTACGATAAGTGGTCGCCCTGATGGCCAACCCCCGACTCTCCGATTGGCCCAAGCTTCCACTCTGTGCTGTAGACCGTCGAAAATGCCATCGCGCGCAGCCGGCTTCTCCAATAGGGACGGGTGTTCGAGAACTCAATCGTCATTCCCTTGGGATCGTTCTGGATCCACAGAAAGTTCGTAATATCTCCCATCAGCGGATGGCCAATATAGTCGTCCAGCATCGGGTTGCCGTCCGCCCAAACCGAGAACTTATAGCCCACCACTGAATTCACATAGCGCGTCCACCAGTTTCCTGTTGTCGTCTCATATCGGTACCAGTAACCGGAGTAGACGTTGGCTGTGTTCTGCCACGTGATGAAGACGGCGGACGAGATCAGCAACTGCCGCCAGTGCACCCGGCACTCCGGCGCGCTCGTCTTGTCGTACGGACACTCCTTCAAGGGCACGCTGGTTCCAGCCACTGAAACGGTCCCGCCGGCTACCGCGCTACGTCCCCCCTCCGGCACCGGTGCGTCCGGCAAGTCATCGTAGGAGGTCCCTCCCACCGCCTCTGGGCCGGTCTTGGGAACCACAAACCGGAAGGGGGGTCCGCTAAAAGACCCAGCCTGGAAGCTTTCCTGCGCGTAGCCTTGTCCTAGCTGGTAAGCCCTTGCCGATCCGCTCCATAGCAGCGCCAGCGCTCCCGCAACACCACAAACACGGATCCACAGTCGGTGGGCAGATCTTCGTCTTCGAAGCGGCGGCCACTCGCCATCCGCGAAGGATACCGGTTTGCTGAACAATAGGGACCGCATGGATCGAACTCCCGCACTTACAAGTGAGGATTCGTGCCTGCCGTACCTTACGCTGCGGGCCATCCGCAGACGCGGTAAGACTAGCACACGCCTGCCTTTGCACCGAAATCCCGCGGTCCCGACACTACCCTGACTTCTGTTGTTCGCCCACGAATTCCGATCCACCGCAGGCTAGGAACTCGTTACACTATCAAGAAGCATGGCCCGCCTCTCCTCCTACCGCGACTTCGACTGGGTCCTTCTCGGCTTCGTCCTTTTGCTCTCGCTTATATCTGTCCTCGAGATCAAGTCCGCCACCCTCCACACCAAGTTCCACGGCTTCGACCACAAGCAGATCGGCTTCCTCGCGATCGGCATCGTCCTGATGTTCCTCATCTCGCTAATCGACTATCACCGTCTCATCGACACCGTCCACTGGGCCTACGGCATCGGTATCCTCTCTCTGATCGCCGTCGCACTCTTCGGCACTAAGGTCCTCGGGGGCAAGCGCTGGATCAGCTTCCACGGCGCCCACTTTCAACCCTCAGAGTGGATCAAGCTCATCCTCATCGTCGCTGTCGCCCGTTACTTCTGGGGGCTCACCGGCAGGGACCTGACCTGGGCCGACATAGGCAAAGTCTCGGCCATGGTGTTTGTCCCATTGGTGCTCGTGCTCAAGCAGCCTGACCTCGGCACCTCCCTCACCTACCTGCCCATCCTCATCTGTGGTCTCTTCCTCGGCGGCATCCGCTTCAAACAGGTCGCCATCATTCTTCTCGCACTCGTCTTCGTCGGCGGCATCGCCTGGAAGAGCGGCAAACACCTTAAGCCCTACCAGCAGGCCCGCATCAACGCCTTCATCAACCCCGACTCCGACCCCCGCGGCTCCGGATATCAGATCCGCCAGTCTCTCATCGCCGTAGGCGCCGGAGGTATCTGGGGCAAGGGCGCCAATAAAGGCACCCAGACCCAGGGCGACTTCCTCCCCATCCCCTACACCGACTTCATCTTCGCCGCCTTCTGCGAAGAGCACGGCTTCGTCGGAGCCGTCGGAGTTCTGTTGCTCTATTTCCTGATCCTCATGCGCCTCATCCAGAACGCCCAAACCGCCTCCGATCTCCCGGGCAGCTTCATCATCATGGGTGTGGTCGCAGTGATCATCTTTCAGATCGCGGTCAACGTCGGGATGGTCGTCGGCCTCATGCCGGTCACGGGGATACCTCTGCCTCTGCTCAGCTACGGCGGCTCCTCCGTCCTCTTCACCTTCATGGCCCTCGGCATCGTCATGAACGTCCGTATGCGCCGCTTCGTCAACTAGTATCCCGGGTGGAAACGTCATAGAAAAAACGGTCTTTGACAGAGCTGCGCATGGCAGGTCTATCCAGGGCCGGCGATCCAAGATTGTTATGTGGAACCAGCGAGCCAACTATGGAAATCTTCTTCCGTACTGGCTTCTGTAACACGTTTAGTGCAATACTGTATTAACACCTGTTCGGCTGTAGATGCCGCTCAGCGTACTATCCCGCTACTCGGGCGCACGGTCGCCAGTCAGCGGAAACAAATGACTTTAGAAGAAAAGGCCGGCCAGGCGAGAGACATCGATCCGTTGGCCGGACAGGTTTTAGGGAAAATGATTGCATCCGGATGGCGAACGGCCCCGCCTCAAGTCTCTGATTTTGAGGTTGTTATGGCCACAAACTCCGCATGTCAACTGTCGTTCGAAGCGTCCCCTCGTGTCCCCGATCTCCCAAGTGTTGCCCCACGCGCGTTCTCCCAGAGCACGCTCACGGCAGAGTTGTTCCAACACCTCGCACCGGCTATCGAGTTCTGTTCACACGCTTCCGCGTCCCGCCCCCTGTCCGCTCCACGGTGAGCCAAGCCTGGCCATGAAGCCAGGTCAACTCCCGATTGTTCTCTGTCTCGGTCTGCCGCTCGCACCACCTGGGCGGGCAGAAAGAGCACAGAATGTCGAAAGAAATTTACATCAGCAGTACCCCACACGAGACCCGTCTCGCCATCGTCGAAAACGACTCCCTCGCTGAAATCTATTACGAGCGAGAGAACGAATACACCCTCGCCGGCTCCATCTATAACGGGAAAGTCACCCGCGTCCTCCCCGGCATGCAGTCTTCCTTCGTGGACATCGGCCTCGAGCGCGACGCCTTCCTCTACATCACCGATTTCATGGAAGAAGCAGGCGACACCGCCGACTTCGATACCAACGGCGATTCCAACCGCCGCTCTGAAGGCCGCCGCAACGGTAGCCCCCCCACCCTCGAAGGCACGATCACCAGCCCTTCCGAGGACGTCACCGACTCAGTCAACCGCTCCGATCGCAACGACCGGAACGGCCGTGGAGACCGAGGCCGAGGCCGTGGCCGTCGCGACCGCAGCGGCAACCGCGACCGTCAGCCCCTCTCCGACACCGCCGCGCCCATAGACTCCCAGAACCAGGACGCCCCGGACTTCAACCGCCCAGTCGACTTCGCCCCCGAGAACGCCCCCATCGTCCGTACCGATGAATCCGACCTCGGCGAAGGTGCACCCGGAGCCGACGGCACCCGTCGCTGGCGAGGCCGCCGTGGCCGTCGTCGCGGCCGTGGTCCCGGTCAGCGCGACGAGTCCCCGCAGATCGCGGGCGCACCAACCATCGGTCCCGTCAGCGAAGTCTCATACGGAGATGACTCCTTCGACGTCGACATCGACGGTGCTGCCGCCACACCCGGCACCGACACTGCCCACATCACCTCCGCCAACTCGACCACCGAAGCAACCATCCCCACACGGGAAAACACCGGTCGCAACGACCGCAACAACCGTGGAGGCCGCGACCGCAACGACCGCAACCGTGGCAGAGGCGATCGTGGTGGCCGTGATAATCGCGAATCCCGTATTCCTCGCGGCTTCGCCCCCAAGACCTCCCTCTACGGCGTAGACGATGCGCCGGCCTACAACGAATCCCCCGAGCTGGACGCCGCTGCCGAACCGATCATTCTCCCGGGCGAGTCCCTCTCCAAATACCGCCGCGACAGCGAGACGACCGCATCCGCCAGACCGGCCGAAGCCAACATCATCCTTCCTGCGGCCCCGGAGTTCACCATCCCCTCCGGCTGGGACGGTGGCGCCACTCTCCCCGGCGAGTCACTCTCCCGCCACCGTCGCACAGAAAATCGTCAAGACTCTCGCACCGAGTACCGTCAGGATTTCCGCGAAAGCTATCGCAACGACCGCGAGTCGGAACCTCGCGCCCGGATAGCCTCCGAAGAAAACGCCATCAGCGTGGTAGAGGCTCCCGAGAAACGGCCCGACGTCGAACTCAGCACACACTCCGAACCGGTTCCCTCAGTTCCGGTCGAGTACGAGCCAATCACCGCCTCCGCCTCCTACCGCGTAGACCCTGCAGCTCCCAGCGAGTTTCGCCACAGCGCCCCGATCCTCGAGGCGCCGGAAGCCCTTGAAGGTGAAGCCCTCGAAGCTGAAGAACTCCGCGATTCCACTCTGGGCCACAGCATCACTCCCAACCTAGGTGAACAGGTAGCCCAACTCCACCCGGAGCCGATCGACACCACACACGAAAGGTTCGAATGGCAGACCCCGGCAGATCCGACCCCAGCCGTCGAAGCCGAGACAACTCCCCACGAACTCACCACTCTCCACGCCACCGGCGACATCATCTCCGAAGCACCACCCACCACCTTTATCCCCGCCGCCGGCGCGCTCGTAGAGGAGACCCTCGACGAGGAGGACTACAACACCACCCTCCACGCCAGCTCCATCGAGGAGATGGAGGACTTCGACGAAGAGGAGACCCTCGAAGGCGCCGCCGACCTCGGCACCATGCTCCGCGAGATGTCCATCGACCACATCACCGGCTCCGGCACCGGAGAGGACCCCAACGAAGCGGATCTCGACGAGGACGACCTCGAAGAAGAAGACACTATCCACGACCCCACTCTCGGAGATCTCGATGACTCCGCCGACGAAGACGAAGACGACGAGGAAGACCTCGACGAATCCGACACCGAAGAAGATGTGATCCACGAAGAGTTCGCCGAAGGCAGCGAAGTCCCCTCCAATGGCTTCGATCAGGCCCAGACCGGCACGGTTGTTCCCACCCGCGATCGCACCAGCGATCGTGGCCGTGGCCGTCGCGATGGCCGTCGTGACGGACGCCGCTTCGGACGCAGCGACCGCAGTGATCGCCCACGTCACACCGGCGGCGCAGGCGACCGCGACCGCTCCGGCGGAGGCCGCGACCGCCGTGGTGGCCGCAGCTCCATGCAGTCCACCAACCTCCCCGCCATTAGCGAGCTCCTCAAGCCCGGCCAGGAGATCCTCGTCCAGATCGCCAAGGAGCCAATCGCCAAGAAGGGCGCCCGCATCACCAGCCACATCGCGCTCCCCGGCCGCTTCCTCGTCTTCATGCCGACGGTCAACCACACCGGAGTCTCCCGCAAGATCGAGTCCGACGGCGAGCGCCGCCGCCTGAAGGAGATTCTCCTTAGCGAAAAGGGTGAGGCCTCTGGCGGCTTCATCGTCCGCACCGCCGCCTCAGGGGCCAGCGAAGAAGAGCTCCGCAGCGACCTCCGCTTCCTCTTGAACCTCTGGGCCGACATCAAGCAGCGCTCCGAATCCTCGAAGTCGCCCGCTCTTATCTATCACGACCTCAACCTCGTCGAGCGCATCCTGCGTGACCAGGTCACCGATAACTTCTCCGCGATCTGGGTCGACACCGAGACCGACTACGAACGCATCCTGCGTTTCCTGCAGCGTTTCCAGCCGTCGCTGATCCGCCGCGTCAAGCTCTACACCAAGGAGACCCCGCTCTTCGAACAATTCGGCATAACCGAAGAGATCAATAAGGCACTCCGCTCCAAGGTCTGGCTCAAGTCCGGCGGCTCCATTGTCATCAACCAGACCGAGGCTCTCGTCGCTATCGACATCAATACTGGCAAGTTCGTCGGCAAGACCGCACGCCTCGAAGACACCATCGTCAAAACCAACCTC
>DATHQG010000379.1:0-7472 GCA_035483075.1 Edaphobacter sp.
CATTGCCGTGTCTGCTCCTGAATCGTGGTTCCCTTGATTTGACCTGTCGCGGGATCGGTCGGCGCGGTGCCCGAAACGAAGACAAGTCCCGCAGCTTTGACTGCTTGGCTATACGTAGGCGAGGGCTTTGCTGCCTTGGAAGTAAAGACGATATCGCGCGGCATGATAGACCCCTCGCAGCCATCGAGCAAAGTGTGCTGGCTGCGGCTACCTTTGCTGCACCGCAGCCGTGTGCCCAGAATACAGTCCGAAGTTCCTCGAAAGTCGGCTTATGGGCAAGTTCGGTTGAGGTTCCGAAAATCCCGTTTTGGGACAGTCCAGCTTGCCTTAAATGAAATTAGCCGATACCCCAGCCACATACTCATGCGATGAGGCTTTATAGTGGCCGGAGACGCGAAGTTAAACGGTACTTAGAATAGGAGCGATCCAATTAGACTCTTTTCCAATCCACATTTCCTACCCATATACTCTGGCGTGGTGACGGTCGCATTTTTCCTTGCCATTAGTTTAGGTTTAGCGCGTGGAGACTTCGGGTTACACCGCGTCTCTGTCTCCGGGCAGCAAGATTCGCGACATCCGGACTTCGACCAGATCACTGTCCATCGCATCAATGTGGTTGAGCCGGACGGCACTCCTCGGCTGATCATTTCGGATAAGGCTGAATTCGCGGGCGAGTATTACCACGGGAAGGAATTATCCCGTCCCGACCGCCAGGATTCTGCGGGGATGCTGTTTCTCAACGATGAGGGCACGGAAAATGGGGGCATGATCTTTGGAGGTTACAAGTCCAAAGACGGAACACTTCACTCGTCTGGCCATCTCAGTTTCGATGAATATGAACAGGACCAAGCGCTTTCGCTCGATGCAAATCAGGACGGCCAGGAGCGATCCAGCCGCTATCAGATAAATGACAATACCACCACCACTTTGCTGACACCTGAAGTGTTCTCAGCATATGAAACGGTCCGCGCCATGCCCGAGGGCCCTGAGAAACAGAAGGCCATGGCAGCTGTGGTGGCTAGATACCCGGTGAAGTTGCGCGCTCGTGCATCGATCGAGCGAGACCCGGATAAGTCGGCCGCGTTGCGATTGCGGGATCCTGAAGGACGTACACGCATTTTGTTGCGCGTGGCCGCAGACGGCACACCCACGATGCAGTTCCTCGATGCGTCGGGCAACGTGCTGCACCACTGGCCGGACGCGCCTTAGAAGCTGCAACAGGCTCTGGGACTCGCTAGCCGATGACGATTCCCACTGATCTCCAGCGAAGCTCGCGCAAAGTCGCATTTCCGGAAACTTCGCCTCATGGTGTCAAACTGACGCATTACCCGCAATCCTGTGGAAATTCAACCTGCACCACTACCAAACACCATGCGCGCTATCGGTCCACGGACCTACCGGGCAACTCCGCTCCGACCTCCAACCCGAAGCGCGATAGCTCGCGCTTCTGGAGGTTGTAGTCAATAAAGAAGCCGATCCCGATGGCCAGCGGAATAATCCCAACCGCCGCTCCTGACAACACGTCACGCTCCTGCAAGATAAAGCTCAGCGCGACAAAAAAGAGCGTCAGCCCCAAACCAACCGATACCAGGACGATCCCTGTACGCCGCGCATTGCTCAGGCTCCGCAGGGGGTCTTTGACGGGTGGCTTTTCCTCATTACCTGCGCCCATCACCTTCTCGATTTCGGCCAGCGGCACCCCGCGCGAGATCATCGCGATACGCTCTTCTGACTTGATCCGGCGCTTGTGGCCGTCCAGCCATATACCGGCGACAATTGCCACAATACCGACCATGCAACCTGCTACCGGCACAATAAACGGACTAAATACGAAGTTTCCCATTTCACTACCTCCTCTTTCTGCCCGCGTTAGACCTGTCCTCCCCCCTAAAGTTTCACTCGCACAGATGAAACTTTAGGCGCATGCTACGGTCTAACCCTGCTTGCACACCGATCTCACCTTCGAGCAAGTGGTACGCGACCATCAGGACATGGTCTTCCGCACCCTCCTGCGCCTCACCGGCACCCGCGAACACCTCGACGACCTCGCCCAGGACGTCTTCCTCCGCCTCTACCGCGCCCTTCCCAGCTTTCGCGGCGAGGCCCTCATCACCACCTACCTCTACCGCATCGCCGTCAACGTGGCCCAGGACGAGTGGAAGCGGCGCCGCCGCGAAGACCGCACCCATACCTCGCTCTCCGACGACACCTCCGGCTGGGAAGACCGTCTCCCCCACCCCGACCGCAACGCCGAGCAACAAATAGAAGAGCGCGAATTCCAGCAGTCCGTCGAAGAGCAGCTCCGGCGCCTCAGCCACATCGAGCGCACCATCATCGTCCTCTACCACCAGGAAGAGCGTACCTACGAGCAGATCGCCTACGCCCTCGGCCTTCCTATCGGCACCGTCCGAACCCATCTGCACCGTGGCCGAAAAAAACTACGCGAAGCCCTTCAGCAGCGTCAAATACAAGAGAGGAGAGCGACATGCACGACGAACCAGTAAACCAGCACGACCTGTCGCCAGCCGAGCACCTGGACCAACGCATCATCCGTGCCCTCGAAGCCGTGCCCGAACCCCAAATTCCAGCTGACTTCGCCGCTCGGGTCGCCCGCCAACTCCCCACGAGGCGTCCGGTCTCACTCACCCCCACCCACTACGGCCACAACGCGATGCTGGTCAGCATGGTAGCCACCCTTGCGGCCCTGATTGCCCTGGCCCCGCACGCTACAGGCCACGCCACCTTCGACCTCCTGGAATGGCTCCTGTTCGCCCAGTTCATCCTGCTCGCCGTCTGGTTCAGCGTCCGGCGCCATAGCTTGCGCTAGCTCCATGTCAACTTAATACAAGCTCATTCGTCCAATCATCAGCCTTCCGTAACAAAGGCCATACCGCGTCGCGCGGACCGGTGGCACTTCCGATACACTCGGAAACAGGCGTATTTTGCAGGCGAAACGAGTTCCCGTTCCCATGAAGAGACAAAGAGTGGCAGTCGCCGGCGTCAGTTTCGCCGGTCTGGTAGTCGTGGCGATGACCTCCATCGGCCACATCGCAGCAGCAGCAACTACAAGTACAGACCACAACGCCACATCGGTCCTGATCGATACCATGGAGTCGGAGTTGCACCGTGCCATGGGCTCTCTCGGCAACACGGCCACCGACGCGACCCAGCAGCCCAAGCCCTACTTCCTCAGCTACGCCGTCTCCGACTCTGACAGTATCAGCATGTCGGCGCAGTTCGGCGCACTTGTAGGGTCGAACGAGAGCCGCCGCCGTGTCGCCGACGTCCAGGTCCGCCTCGGCACCGCCGCCGAAGACAACACTCACGGCGACCATCGCAACAGCGCCCTCACCACCGTGCCGCTCCCCCTCACTGACGACGGCGACGCCCTCGCCCGCAGCCTATGGTTCGCCACCAATCGTGGCTACGGCAAGGCCCTCGACGGCTACCTGAAGGTCAAGACCGAGCAGCAGGTCCGCGCCAAGGAAGAGGACGCCTCCGCCGACTTCTCCAGCGAAAAAGCTGTAACCGCCATGCTCCCGTCATCGCCGGCCCTGGTCGTCGACAGCTCTGCCTGGCAGGACCGCCTGCGCGAACTCTCGGCTATCTTCAAGCAGTACCCCGACGTCTTCTTCAACAACGTCACCCTCGAGGCCTCCACCGAGACCGACTACTTCGTCTCCTCCGAGGGCGCAAAGGTCGCGACGCCCAGCCATGTCGCCCGTCTCATCATCGTCGCCCGTACCCGCGCCGCCGACGGCATGGACCTCTTCCGCGCCGAGACCTTCGAGGCCGACGATGCCGCCCACCTCCCCGACCAGAAGGCCCTCACCGACAAGACCATCGCCATGGCCAAGAACCTCGAGGCCCTCCGCGAAGCGCCCGTCACCGAGCCCTTCAACGGCCCCGCGATCCTCAGCGGCCGCGCCTCCGCCGTCTTCTTCCACGAGGTCCTCGGCCACCGCCTCGAAGGCCAGCGCCAGCGCGGCGACGACGAAGGCCAGACCTTCACCAAGCTCCTTGGTAAACAGATCCTCCCCACCTTCCTAAGCGTCTCCGACGACCCGACCCTCGCCACCTTCGACGGCGTCTCCCTCAGCGGCCACTACAGCTATGACGACGAAGGCCAGCCGTCGCGCCGAGTCGACCTCATCAAGGACGGCGTCCTCGACACCTTCCTCATGTCGCGTCTCCCCATCGCCAGCTTCTCCACCTCGAACGGCCACGGCCGCGCCGAGGTCGGCCACATGCCCACCGGTCGTCAGGGCAACCTCATCGTTACCTCCTCCAAGACCGTCAGCGACACCGAACTCCGCGAGATGCTCAAAGCCGAAGCAAAAAAACAGGGCAGGGCCTACGGCCTCTACTTTGAAGACATCTCCTCAGGCTTCGCCGTCACCACCCGTCGCTCACCGCAAGCCTTCCAGGTCATTCCGCTGGTCGTCTACCGCGTCTACGTCGATGGCCGCCCCGACGAGCTCGTCCGCGGCGTTAGCATCGTAGGCACCCCGCAGGCCGCGCTCAACCGCATCCTCGCCACCAACGACAAACAGGACATCTTCAACGGCATCTGCGGCGCCGAATCCGGCAGCGTCCCGGTCAGCGCCGTCGCTCCCGCAATGCTTGTAAGCGAAATCGAGACCCAGCGTCAGGCCCAGGGCACGGCCCGCCCACCCATCCTCCCGCCTCCCGGGGCCACTGCTTCGGCTGACAAGAAGGGAGGCCAGTAATGAAATTAGTCCACAGAAAGTTACAAATAAGAAAGTCTCTCTCCTCGGCCTTGTGCGCAGCAGCCCTCTTTAGCACCATCTCGGTTACAAATATCGGCTCCGCCGAATCAGCTTCACAGGTAAATGACCCGCTCCTCCACGCTATGCAGCAGGAGCTCGACCGCGAAAAAGGCCTCCTGCTCCCCGGCATGCAGAAACCCTACTTCATCGAGTACCGCCTCGACGACATCAACACCTACGAGGCCGTCGCCAACTACGGCGCGCTCACTCGCGAGGAGCCCAATCACCAGCGCGTCATCCGCGTCACCGTCCGCATCGGCGACTATGCCATCGACAGCAGCAGCAGCCGTGGCGACGGCACCATCGAGCTCGCCCCTACCGACAACGACTCCCTGGCGCTGCAATACGCTCTCTGGACCGCGACCGACACCGCCTATAAGAACGCCCTCCGCGCCTACTCCGCCAAGCAAGCCGCGCTGAAGCAGTTCCAATCGGCCCAGGCCCAGCATGACTTCGCCCAGGTCAAACCCGTCGTGCAGGTATCTCCGCTCGTCACCCTCGACCTCGACCGCAACGAATGGAAGCACCGCATCATCGAAGCCAGCGGCCTCTTCGTCTCCGATCCGGACCTTCGTTCGTTCGCCGAGCAGGTCCAGTACTCCATAGCAAGCATCCGCGGCATCGCCCTCAACCGCTACCTCGTCAACACCGAAGGCACCATGGTCCGTCAGGGTTACACAGGCTACAACGGCTCGATCAGCGTCGGCGGCCAGGCGGCCGACGGCATGCGTCTCAGCCGCGACAACGGCACCGTCGCGACCACCGCGAAGGAGCTCGAAAGCGCCTCCGCATTTCGCAAGCGCGTCATCGAGGACCTCAAGAGCTTCGACGAGCTGCGCAACGCCCCCGTAGTCTCCGCCGACGACTACCACGGCCCTGTCCTCTTCAGCGGAGACGCCATGGCCGACGTCTTCGATCGCCTCTTCGTCCCCAACGTCGAAGCCGGACGCCCCGACATGGGCACCACGGCACGTACCACCGGCGCCTACTCCTCCAGCTACAAGTCGCGTGTCCTTCCCGACATGCTCAGCGTCACCGACGATCCGCTCGAGACCAAGTTCAACGGCAAGGCCCTCCTCGGCGCCTACTCCGTCGATGACGAGGGCGTACCTGCACAATCGGTCGACATCGTCACCCATGGCAAGCTCGAAAACTTCCTCATCGGCCGCGAACCCGTCAAGGACTTCGATACCTCAAACGGCCACGGGCGCGCCGCCCCCGCGCAGGCGCCTCACTCGCGCGCCGGAGTCGTCCTCGTCAAGGCCGATGAGGCTGTATCGAAGGACCAACTCAACAAACGCCTGCTCGCTATGGCGAAGGAACAAGGCAAAGACGTCTACGCTGTGGAAACGCTCGGAGGCGAACTCCTGCCCCGCCTGCTCTACCGCGTCCACGCCGATGGCACCCGCCAGCTCGTCCGCGGGGCCGTCTTCGATGAGCTCGACAGCCGCAGCCTCCGCTCCGGCATCGTCGCCGTCGGCAACGACCCCTACGTCTCAAACTCGCTCGGTGTGGTGCCCCAGACCACGATCGCCCCTAGCATGCTCTTCGACGACATCGGCGTGAAGCGGGCCACCCTGGAACAGCAAAAGCTCCCCTACTACGTCCCGCCCGCCCTTCCGCAAAAGTAATCTAAGAAAAAGGGAAGTAAGACCCGATGCACCTTGATCCTCGCATGCTCCGCGCCGTGGTAGTTGGCCTTGCCATAGTGTTTCTCTACGGCAGCCGTTTGACCAAAGGTTCCGTGGCCCAAACAGCCGACGGTCTCGCCTTCCGCATCAAGCCTCTCTTCGCCTGGGCCCGGGCCGTCGCCTTGCCGGCCTACATTCTCTTCTTCATCTACTTCATGGCAGTTCAAAAACAGCCGGTCAGATGGTGGATGGCGGTGTTCTTCATCGCGGCCATCGCCGTCGGTGTCATGCAGATGCCCGGGACCATCACCCTGACCCCCACGGCAATCACGCAGACCTTCTGGTTTCAGCCCTCGAAGTCCATCCAGTACAACGAGGTCATGGCGATTCACGCAATGCAGGGAGGCCGCATGACCCAGGTCCTTGGCGACAATCGAGTCAAGATCACCCACACCTCGAACCACTGCGCCGCAGCCGAGTTCCAGCAGGAGCTGGAACGTCGCACGGGCAAGCGCGTCACCACCTAGGACCCGTATTTCAAGTTTCCGAATTTATAGAACAATTCGTCATCCCGACCGGAGCGCAGCGGAGTGGAGGGACCTGCTGTTTGTGTGGGGCCGCACTCATTCTGCGCGTCCGCAAGGCGACGCGTGATCAACTGGCGCCACGGCACAATACTTAATCCGTCCGGATCAGATAAGGCTCCGCCGCCGGGTCCTTCGGATGGATTCCATCGGCGACCTCGGTTGCGTTCCTCTTGTCCGGAAACTTCGGACTGACCCGCACCCAATACCCCGTCGGCCCGGAAAACTCAATCACCTTTGCCGTCGTATACCGCCGCAGCAGATCTTCCTTCAACTTCACCGCGTCGGACTCCCGCGTAAACGCCCCAACCTGCACACACCAACGACCCCCGGGGTCCGCGTTCGCACGGACCGGCGCAGCAAACGCCTCCACCTTCACCTTCGCCACCCCTGCACGATAGACACCCGTGGCCTTGGCCGCAGCCAGCGAAAGGTCGATGATCCTGCCCCGAACAAATGGCCCCCGG
>DATHQG010000380.1:0-7347 GCA_035483075.1 Edaphobacter sp.
CCTGAAGGTCGAGGAGACCACCGGTACGATGGTCTCGAAGTAGCGAGCTTCGCAGTAGGAACCGTGATTTAGAGTTTGTAGGCTTTGCGGACGAGGTTGACGGTCAGGTCCTGGATGACTTCGAAGGCTTCGTCTTCGTCGAGGCGATGTTCAGCTACGAGACTGCCGAGGAAGGCGCAGTCGATGCGGCGGGCTACGTCGTGACGCGCGGGGATGGAGAGGAAGGCACGGGTGTCATCGTTAAATCCGACGGTGTTGTAGAAGCCGGAGGTTTCGGTAACCTGCTCGCGAAAACGCATCATGCCTTCGGGTGAGTCGTGGAACCACCATGGCGGGCCGAGTTTGAGCGCGGGATAGTGGCCGGCGAGCGGGGCGAGTTCGCGGGAGTAGCTGGTCTCGTCGAGGGTGAAGAGAATGAAGGTGAGGCGGGGGTCGTTGCCGTATTTGTTGAGGAGGGGGCGGAGGTTGCGGGTGTACTCGGTGGGCGAGGGCATGTCGGCGCCCTTGTCGCGGCCGAATTTTTCGTAGAGGAGGCGGTTGTGGTTGCGGACGGAGCCGGGGTGGAGCTGCATGGTCAGGCCGTCTTCGACGGACATGCCGGCCATCTCGGTGAGCATCTGGGCCTGGAAGATCTCCTGCTCCTGGGGGACGGAGCGGCCGGAGAGGATGCGGCCGTAGAGCGAGGCCGCGGTTGGCGGGTCGAGATCGGCGGTCATGGCGGTCAGGTGACCGTGGTCGGTCGAGGTGCAGCCCATGGACTTGAAGAAGGCGCGGCGGTTGCGCAGGGCGTTGAGATAGCCCTTGTAGGTGCCAATGTCTTCGCCGGTGATCTCGCCAAGTTTTTCGATGTTTCCGATGAAGCCGGCGTACTCGGCGTCGATGACGGAGTCGGGACGGAAGGCGGGAACGATGCGACCCTTCCACCCGGATTCGCGGATGGCCCTGTGGAACTCCAGTGTGTCGAGTGGGGTGTCGGTGGTGGTGAGGACCTCGATGTTGAACTTGTCAAAGAGAGCGCGGGGGCGGAACTCCTGAGTCTGAATCTCTTTTGCGATGATCTCGTAGTACTCGTCGGCGTTTTCTGCGCTGAGACGTTTGGAGAGTCCGAACTGATTCTCGAGGGCGTAGTCGAGCCAGAGACGAGTGGGTGTGCCGCGGAAGAGGTAGTAGTTTCTTGCGAAGATGCGCCAGACCTCGCGGGGGTCGGCCTTTTCGCCCCCATCGAGCTGCGGGATGCCGAGCGATTCGAGAGAGATGCCCTGAGAGTAGAGCATGCGGAAGATGTAATGGTCGGGCTGGATGAGAAGTGCGGCTGGGTTGGGAAAGGGTTCGTTGAAGGCGAACCAGCGAGGATCTGTGTGTCCGTGCGGGGAGATGATGGGCAGGTCTCTGACTGTCTCATACAGTCTTGCGGCGACTGAGCGCGCCTCTCCATCAGCAGGGAACAACCTGTTCGCATCCAGAATCTTCATCCTTACCTCTTCAGATATCAGTCGCGTCCGAAAACGCCAGCATAGGAAGCGTATCAAAGATTTCGCCGCACCCCGAACAAATGGAAATATCCTAAGAAAGAAAGTTAGTAATCGAAAACACCGTTTTTGCGGGCACTACGACGCCGTGTCGGATCGCGGCGCACGACCGGCCCCGGAAGATTGCCAAGGGCGCGAGTCAGTCAGTCGCTCCGAGCTTTCCGGCCTTCACGTCCCATGCGAGGCCCAACATCCGTAGTGCAGAGATGCCGTACCAGTTCGGATCGAACTCGTACCAGGCCAGGCCGTGTCGAGAGGACTGCGGGTGGGCATGATGGTTGTTGTGCCATCCTTCGCCGAAGGTGAGGAGGGCGACCCAGAGGCTGTTGCGAGAGGTGTCTCCTGTCGGGAAGCGCCTCGAGCCCCACATATGGGTGGCCGAATTGACTAGCCAGGTCGAATGAAGACCCAGGACGGTGCGGAAGAAGATGCCCCACATCAGAAAGGGCCATCCGCCAAAGAGCAAGAGGGCGCCACCGAGGACCGTCATGGGAATCCAATGCCATTCGCTGATCCAGACGTGGAACCTGTCTTTGCGAAGGTCCGGGACGAAGGGAAGAAGGACCGCAGAGTCATCGTGAATGCTCTGACCGGTGAGGATCCAGCCGACATGGGACCAGAGGCCGCCGTCTTGAGGAGAATGGGGGTCGCCTTCTTTGTCCGTGTTCTGGTGATGCATACGATGGATAGCGACCCAGAAGATGGGGCCGCCCTCCAAGGTCAGCGTGCCGCATACGGTGAGAAGATATTCCATCCATTTCGGCGTCTTGTAGCCTCGATGGGTCAAGAGCCGATGGTAGCCCATGCCGATGCCGACGCCGCCAGCGATCCACCACAGGGCGATCGCTACGAAGAGCGCTTTCCACGTGAAGAAAAACAGAGCGGCGATCGCTCCGAGATGAAAGACGATCATGAAGAATGTCGTCACCCAGACGACAGGTTGCGTAAAGGTTCGGTCGTGCCATAGCGGCTGCATGGAAATGACTTTCGTGGGGGGGGTTGTTGCCGGGGAGATTGAGGCGAACCTGATCGATGCGGTCCTTCGGCCAATTGCGGTCCGACGCACGCAATTTGCCACTGGTACCAGTGTGCGCTACCCGACAGAACGACGCGACTAGCAAAACTGCTAATAATTTGTAATAGGTTTGTAAGGTGCACCGATCCAGTTCGCGACCTCATAGAAAAGAGGCACCCCGAAGGGTGCCTCTTTCCGGATTCGGCAAGCATTTAGGGGATGTAGTAACGCATCCCGGTGAAGACCATGTTGTTGGTCGCCTTGGGAGCGCCGTAGGTCGCGGTCGCAGAGCCGAAGGTGCCGCTGGTCAGACCGGCCCATCCGTCACGCGTGAGATAGCTGTAGACGCCCTGGTACTGCAGGCGGCCGTACTTGGGGCTGTTGTACAGACGGTAGGTGAATCCAGCCGTTCCTTCGAGGACGACCCGGGTCGCTCCGAGGCAGTTTGCAGGGACACCCGGGTTGTAGGGGGCCGCACCGGCGAATCCGTTGCCGGTGGAGGTCGGCAAGGTCTCGGTGTTGCAACCCGCGTTCGAACTGGAGAGGGGCGCGTAGCCGATCAGCTTGCCGGCAGAGGCGCCGAGGGTGCTGAGGTAGACCGTGCGTTGAGCGTACTCGCCACCGGCGTAGAAGAAGACGTCCAGTTTCGGGTTGGGGTGGGTCTCGATTGAGACTAAGCCCTGCCAGTTCTTGATGGGCTCGAGGGTGCCGTCGGGGTGGACGGTCACGTCAGGCAGGGTGGAGGTGCCGTAGCGGCCCACGCCCGTGCCGCCGAGGCCGTGGAAGCCGAAGTCAACATACTTGGTGGCGGGCATGCGGATGTTGAGGAAGCCGCCGCCGCCCATCTTTGTGTTGTTTGCACCGCCCGCAGCCGAGGGGACCGTGAGCGTCTCGTTGGGATAGTAGCGGTCGCGGAACCAGCGGCCGAGGGCACCGACTTCAAAGTGCCCGTACCTCGCATCGTAGGTGGCCTTGAGGATGAGGTCCGGGGCGACGTTGTTGGAGTAGTTGTTAAGGGGACTATAGAGGCCCCCGGCGGTACCGGCGTTTCCGATGAAGAAGTTCGCATTTGCGTTGGTGGCCGATTCGATGATCTGCGCCTGCTCAAGCGACAAGGCCGCAGTGAAGCCGCCGAAGGACTGCTGGACGCGGATGCCGGGCTGACGCTCCCAGCTGAAGCCGACGTGGTACTGGGAATCGACCGTCATCGGCAGGTTTTCCGTGCGGTTGTCGGTGGAGTGCTTGGTCTCGGTGACGAGGGACCACATCTGTCCTCCGGTGACCTTCAGGCCTTCGTTGGTGGCGATCTGACCCCAGATCTGGCGCTGGCGGAGGGTGTAGCTGTTGCTCTGGTTGTCGTTGCTGGTTGTGCCGGCCGAGAGGAAGTCGGCTTCGACGTAACCGGAGAGCTTGTACGGCCCGGTGTTGCCTTCGAACAGGCCGCCGATACGGCTCTGACGGCCGGAGAAGTTCAATTCGCTGGTGTGCGCCTGAGCTGCGCCGGGGTAGGGGGTTGAGTTGAACGGGGTGTTGATATCCGAGTTGATGGAGCGGGAGCGGTATACACCTTCAAACGCGAAGAAGGCGACCGGAGTGATGGAGACACCTTTGTAGCGTATGGAGAGGGGGTTATCCATCTGTTCTGTGATGGACTTCTTGGTGTCGCTGATGGTCTGGGCGAGGCCGACGTTGGTGGTCTTGAGGTCGGTCACAGAGCTGTTGAGGGTCGAGACAGTCTCGGCGTTGGCCGATACGCTGGAGCTGAGGCTGTCTGCCTTGGCGGACGCTGTGGCGGCGGCCGCTTCTGCACTCTGTGCCGCCTGCTGGGCAGCGGCGAGTTTGGCGTCCTTGTCGGCGTTCTCGCGTCTCAGGGCGTCGATCTGGGCCTGCTGGTTCTGCATCTGCTCACGCAGCTCCCGGATCTCGCGTTCGATGGGGGTCTCGGCGGGCGCCTTCTTTGCAGTAGCCTTGGTCGCCGGTTTTTTTGTCGTGCTCGTCTGCGCCGGTAGCGCGATTGAACTGATTACCAGTATCGCTGCCATAGTCGCTCGTAGTTGCTTCGTCATGGACCCTCGCTAGATATTGAAAGGCACAAGGACATCGAGAAACCAGTCCAGACCTTGACGGCCTTCCTACTTTCTCCCTCTGCTCTTTTGGCCATCGTCCCAAAGGTGTGTGAACACAGGAATAATTTGCGCCGTATTCACGGAAAATACACATTCCGCGGATGATCAAGCGTTCGTTCCTAATTGCGTTGTCCATTTTTGAGATAACCTTATTGTCCACTGCACTTTCCCCGCGAACTCATTTACCGTTAATTCATGCAGTCTTGGCGCTTCGGCTTCCTTCTACTTTCCTTCACGACGTTCGTGTCTGCGCAGTCCTCCGTGAAGCTGATTCCGGTCCCTCGCGAGGTACATGCGAGCGTCGTCGAGCCCCTTGGTCACGGTGTCCGTGTCCTTTGCGCGGCGCCTTGCGCGACAGAGGACCAGTTTGCCGCTGATGATCTTGCTGCGTCGCTGCAGGCGCGTAACATTCCTGTCGCCGCGGCCAACGGCTTCCCGATCGAACTGACCAGACTTTCGGCCCACCCCGAGCCGAAGTTTACCGATGAGATGAAGGCAGAGGGGTATGTCATTACTACGACCTCGGGCGGGCTAACTGTAGTTGGGGCCACGGCAGAAGGGCTGTTCTATGGAGCGCAGACGGTGAAGCAGCTCGTCGAAGGCGACGGCGCCCGCGCCGTGCTGCACGCCGCAAATATCCGGGACTGGCCGGCGATGAAGTATCGCGGGCTCGACGACGACCTGTCGCGGGGGCCGATTACGACGCTGGAGTTCGAGAAGCACATGATCCGGACGATCGCCGCGTACAAGATCAACCTTTACTCTCCGTACTTTGAGCACACGCAGCAGTATGCGTCGAACCCGCTGATGGCGCCGCCGGGCAGCGTCACCGCTGCAGAGGCCGCGGAGCTGGTCGCTTATGCGAAGCTTTACCACATCACGATCATTCCAGAGCAGGAGGCGTTTGGACATCTGCACTACAACCTGGCGTGGGAGCAGTACCAGCCGCTGGCGGAGACGCCGCACGGTGCGGTGCTCGCTCCGGGACAGCCGGGGTCGATCGAACTGATCACGCAGATGTTTACGGAGCTCGCTTCTCTATATCCGGGGCCGTTTCTGCATATTGGAGCTGACGAGACCGTGGACCTTGGACTGGGCCAGACCAAGGCCGATGTGGACTCGCGCGGGCTTGCTGCGGTGTACCTTGATTTTCTGCAGCGGATCGTCACTGCGCTGAAGCCGCTCAATCGTAAGGTCCTCTTCTGGGGGGACATCGCGCAGGACGCGCCCGATTTGCTGAAGGGTATGCCTCAGTCGTTCAAAGATTCCACGATCGCGATTGCCTGGGTGTATAACCCGGAGGCGCGTGGCTACGATCGCTTTTTGACGCCGTTCACCAAGGCAGGGTTTGAGACGTGGGTCGCGCCGAGCGTCAATAACTTCCGCAAGGTGTACCCGAACAACAATCTTGCGCTCGCGAATATCCAGCGCTTCACGGCGGACGGACAAAGGCTGGGATCGACGGGGCAGCTGAATACGATCTGGAACGATGATGGGGAAGGGCTGTTCAATCAGGATTGGTATGGGATCCTGTTTGGGGCCGCGGCCGCCTGGCAGAAGGGTGAGTCGTCGATTGCGACGTTCCAGGACTCGTACGCTCAGGTGTTTCACGGCGACGCCACGGGCGACCTGAACGAAGCGCAAAGGGAGATGATGCTGGCGCACTCTGTGTTGAAAGACGAGGCCAAGGTGGGGGACGGAACGAACAGCATTTTCTGGTTGGATCCGATGTCGGCAGATGGGTTGAGGATTGGCGCGCAGGTCCGTCCGTATGCCCATGAGTTGCGGTTGCATGCGGAACGGGCGTTGACCTTGATTGCGCAGGCACGCGCGGCTGCACCCGGGCCACCGCGTGTCGCAAAGGTGCCCGCAGTCTACGATCCTGCGGAGTCGTATCCGTCTGCTGATACTGCGTTGCGGGAGACGGCGGCGATCGATGCGCTCGAGCTTGGCGCGCGGAGGATGGACTTCATTGGGTTGAAGTTTCAGCTTACAGATGAGATTGCGGAGGGCTACCAGCGGGCTTACGCGATGCAGAACACGAAGGACAGAAAGGAGCGCATGGATGTAAGTCGCGAACTCTCGGACATCAATGGCGTCAATGGGCGGATTCGAGATTTCATCGATACGTACTCGTTGCTGCGCGACTTGTATGAACAGGCTTGGTATCGGTCGAATCGAGCGTATGCGTTGCGGCCGGTGTTGGAACACTACGATTACACGATCGGTGTATGGGAGGCACGGAGCGAAAGGCTGCGCAGCGCGCAACGGCAGTGGTCGGACATTCATACTCTGCCGACGGCAGCTGAGTTGGGCCTGCCGATGCCTGGCTCCTCACCTCAGCGATGATTCGCTGAAGGTCCACTGGAAGTTGAGTTTCACTTAGGCCGGAAATCTGGCAATCTAAAGGACCATGTCTTCAACGCACTCTACCGGCCCCTCTATCGGAATCGACTTCGGCACTACGAACAGCTCCATCGCTCTTGCACGAAGCGGTACAGTTGAACTGGTGTCGTTTCCAACGGCAGGAGGGACCACGAAGTCGTTCCGTTCCGTGCTTTATCTGGAGCAGCGGAAGCACGCGGGACGGACCCAGATCAAGGGCTTCACGGGACCTCAAGCGATCGAGAATTATCTGGAGGCCGAGCACAAGGGCCGGCTGATCCAGTCGCTGAAG
>DATHQG010000381.1:0-4773 GCA_035483075.1 Edaphobacter sp.
CCCAGCAACGCAGCCTCACTCGATATCCCAGCCACAGGCCCGTGAATTACGGCATACTCAAACTCTTTCCGCAACTCCGCCAGCCAGGAAGCCCAATAGCGTCCTGTTCTTGATTCCTCGCCGCATTCGCGCCCAGCGAACCCCGGCACGCGCCACAAGTTGACCGCCATCTGGGTAGACCATGATTTGATTGGCGAGGACTTGATAGGACATCTCCCCGAGCTCTGGGGATAATCCCGCACCGCCTCTTCTACCCCCGCAGTTATTGGGCAAGAAGCCCGGCCCACCACCGCGATATGGGCGCTCGTCTCCAGTGCCAGCGCCCATCCCACTTGTTCGCAGATGCTACCAACATCTGTGTGTGGCTCGGCCGCGCTGAACACGACCTGGGTCACAGGTCGACCCCCGCTGGCGAAAAACACACGCTGCACCAGGCCCCGAATCTGCTCCCGCGCAAAGTCTTCCCTATTCCAATCGCTCGTCGCGCAAAAACTCTCAACCTGCTGGACTGGAGCCTCCTGCACCCGTGACCCCATCAGTTCGGAACTTCGCAGCACGTCCGCGTTCGCACTCATCTCATCTCCTAGGCAGATAACCGTTGCTCTATTTCCTCCGGGATCGAAGCCAATACCGGGATTTCCAGACACCTCAATACCTCCTCCGGCGTGCGCAGCGCCGGGTCAAGATAATCCGCCGCGAACGCCGCCCCGGCACCGGAGCCCAACGCGGCCACGAAGCCCACCAGCACAACCACTCCGGCCGGCCACACCGGCAGAGCCGGCACCACCGGCTGCTCGGCGATCGCTACATTGACAATGCCGCCTTCGTCCAGCGCATCGCCCATGCGTGCTTCCTCCCGTTTCCTAACGTAGAGCAGGTAGTTCTCCTGCGCCGCCTTCTCGCTGCTCGTCAGATCATCCTGCACAATCGCATCCTCGCCCAGCTCACGCGCCAGGCTGCGATATCCGGCCAATTGCGCGCTCGTCGCTGCCTCTCGCGCCTCCAGTCCCTTCATCTCAACCTGCGCCTTTTGCAGCTCTGCCACGGCCCATTCGTAGTTCGTATCCCGGTCAGTAGTTTCATCGCGCACTGGACTAGCCTTCTGTTCCGCAATTGCGCCTTCGGCTTGAGTAATCTCCTGCTCCACCTCCCGCACTAACCGATGGCTGGGCTCAAACTTGGTCAGCAACTGTGTCTTCTTCAACTCCAGATCCAGCAGGCTCGCCTTCAGCGCCCGCAACAGCTCCGGATTATCCGCGGTGCGAACCTGCGTAGTGGTCCGCTCCGGCAACTTCGCCAGCTGTTCCCTCAGTTCGTGAACTCGATGCTCGGTGTCCGACATCTCCACCTGAGTCTGCCGGTAACTCGCCTCCACGTCGTTAAGCCGCTGCAACACCAGATCGCGTTGCTGAGCGGCGACCACCACGTCATGGCTTTTCGTGAACTCCATCAACTTGCCCTGGGCCGCTTCCAGTTGCCGGCGCGATTCCCCAGTCTGCTCATCGAAGAAATGCAGTTGTCCGCCCGGCCGGTGGACTTCCATGTGCTTTTCCAGATACACGCTGGCTAGCGACTGCAGCACATGCGCCGCCAGTTGAGGGTCAGCCGCGCCATAACTCACAGCGATCAGGTTGGTTTTCTTGATCGGTTCCACCTCCAGCTTGCTTGCCAGTTTCTTTGCCGCTCGCTGTACTCGCGCTGCTTGCTGCTCATGGGGCCGCAGCCAGCGCAGCCAGTCATGCGCCGCCAGATCATTGGCCTCCACCACACGGCGCAGAACGTCGTCGTCCTTCAGCAGTTCCACCTCCGAATTCAGTTCTTCCTCGCTCACTTCCACCCGCGAAAAATCCGGCGGAGCATTCTCCTGCGCCGCCACAGGAGGATCTGCCCGGCCTCGCCGCACCAACACCCGTACATGCGCGCGATACGTAGCCCCGGCAAACGCATAAACCACGGCCAGGGCGAACACCAGACCCGCGACGCCGACAAAAACCATCCGCTGCCGGAACAGCACCGCCGCCAGCTCCCGCATCGTCGGCGTCACTTCTTCTCTGCGCACTAAATCCTGATCTGGCATGCGGATTGACCTGGGTTGCGTGATAAGTCGCCTGAAAAGTCACTTGCTAAAACTGTGTGGAACTCACGTACATGCTTAAGGCAGGCTTGCTGAGAAACCGCTCGATCTTCGAGATGGAATTCTGCGGGACAAACACTAAATCACCAGGGCGCAACTGGGATGCCTCGCCCAGGCTTTTTTCTTGCAACATCTTCTTCAGATTGAAAACCCGCGCCTCTACCAAATCATCGTTCACCCGCCGGAACAAAAGCACCTGCGAATGCTTTGCCTCATGGGTAAACCCGCCCGCAATCTCTACCGCCTCCATGATCGTCGTGTCCGCGCGCAACTCGTACTTGCCGGGCTTTCCCACCTCCCCGCCCGCCACAAAATAAGGATGCTCAAACTCCTTCAGTGCCACCGCTACCTGCGGATCGTGCAGATACCCCGTGTACGCTCGCCCCACGGCCAAACGAAACTCCTCCAGCGTCAGTCCCTGGGCGAACACCAGCCCCGCATCCTTCAAAGCGACATATCCATCCGGTTGTATGGTGAGTGTCTGGTCGAACTCCGGCGAGAGTGTGAAACTCAAAGCCACTACGTCGCTGCGGTTCAGCCGGTAAAGCGGACGGCGTTCCCCTCCGAGCCGAGGGTTTCCCGTGCCGTCCGCTTGTCCGGGTTTTGCGGCCGCCATTCCTGTGCTTCCCGTCCCAGCCCCGGTTTGGCTGGTTGGAGAAGACTGTGGGCGTGCTCCCAGGTCCTGCTCCCTCTTTACTTCCTGGGCGAATGCGGCCACGCAAACCTGCAATGACAACACGCCCATCACCGCAACTTTTGTCCAGCCTACGAAGGGCTTCATTGCGTGATGAGCTCTATTTTTCCTGGATTCCGAGAGCCGCTCAGCTTCCGCGCCTCTCTTCGTGCAAGGTATCTCGATGCAGTTTTCGCAGCAAGACATGGGAAGTGCTGTCTACCAGCGGGGGCATGCCAGATTCAGCCGCAAAAGTAACTATAACCGCGCCAGCCGCGGGTTTCCCAGCACTGAGCGCCCACGATGCAATCGCAACACACATTCCCCACCGGCCTACCCACAAAAGTAGACTTGCATGTTCGCGACATCACACCCGCGCGACGAACCGCGACTCGAACCCGCGCAGCAACCCCGCGCCACGCAGCATTCCCAGCTCAAACAGCCGGAAGTTCCCCAATCCCAATCTGGCTCATCAAAGTTTTTCCACAACACCGCAACCCCCTTTCCCGATTTGAAAGCCTCATCCGAATAAAGTGACATGTTTCCTTGAGTCCCTCCACTTTCACCCCTAAGATCAAAACGTTCCTCAATCCCGCTCCATTCGGAGCTCTGGCCCTAATGATCTTGTCCGCGCCCGCCGCCATCGCCGTCTTAATCGCCGACTCCAACCGCATGCAAGCCCAACTCCTAACCAGCGCCCTGCGCCGCCGCTCCGAATTCAAAATCACCACCTGCCCCATCGACATAGCCTCGATCCTCCACGCCGTCGCCAACACGCCAGCCAAAGTAGTAGTGCTCTCCCTCAATCATTCCGTCAGCATCGCCAATCAGATGGCGTCCATGCGCCGCGTCCATCTCTCGCACCCCGCCATAGCCAAAGTTCTTCTAGTAGAGTCCTACGACCGCGACCTCGTAGTCAGCGCCTTCCGCTCCGGAGCCCGCGGCATCTTCTGCATCTCCGACACGCACTTCCGCCTGCTCTGCCGCTGCATCCAGCGCGTAGCCACCGGACAAATCTGGGCCAACACTGAACAAATGACCTTCCTCCTCGATCTGATCTCCGAAGTCCCATCCCTCCGCGTCCTGAACTCCGTCGGACACCAGCTCCTAACCCCGCGCGAAGAGCAGGTAGTAGCCCTCGTCGCCGAAGGCCTAAGCAACCGCGACACCGCCCGCGAACTAAATCTAAGCGAGCACACCATCAAAAAATATCTCTTCCGCATCTTCGACAAGCTAGGCATCTCCTCCCGAGTCGAGCTAGTCCTCTACGCCGTAAACCACGGCGCCCCTCTCCAAGCCGAATGGCTAACAGGCGTAACCCCCGCCACCTCGGATTCCTAAACCCATCCCCGGCGAGCGAGGATTCTGAAATGCAATCTGGGGACAGCCGCCTCGCTTGCCGTAACGTCAGCGATCAGATCAAAGAGGTTAAGAGGATGGAGCAGGCCTTCAGGCCTGCGTCAAAAGCCGCCAGAACAGAAGGGGCGTCAGCCCCCGAGGTAAACACAAAATTTGAAAAGCCTCCCCCACCCCTGTATAAATCAGTACGGACCACGTGCCCGACACCCCTCCACCTCCCGGCCCCACTCCCCAACCCCGCGGCCCCACCATAATCGCCGCCGGCCTGCTCCTGGCCGCTCTAGCCGTAGTAGTCCTCTACACCAGCCGCCGAGCCTTCCTAAGCCCGGTAGCCATGGTGGTGGTAGCCGCCATCGGAGTAGCCGCCCTACTACTGCAACGCCGCCTCCGCCCCGATCTTCGTTCCGACCTCCGCCCAGCAACGCAACCGTCAACCGCGCCAGTTCCCTCGACCCGCACACCACTCCGCCTAAACGCCGCAGGCGTAGTCTTTGCCATAGCCGCCGTCTTCGCCGACGTCCTCCACCTCAACCCTGCCCTGATGCTGATCACCGCCCTGGCCGCCGTAATCGCCTTCGCCATCAGCGCCGTAATAGTCCTAAAAGCT
>DATHQG010000382.1:0-5779 GCA_035483075.1 Edaphobacter sp.
CAGAAGAGAGATTCGATACGCGCCGGTCGAGTTACTTTCGACCGTCTTCGTAGCACCCGTCGCAGGGTTGGTCGCCGTAATCTTGCCGTTAGGAATGATGGCGCCGGTCGAATCGGTCAACGTGCCGTCGATGTCACCGGCTGTTACTGACTGGGCGAGTGCGCCCGCACCAAGGCATAAGGATAATGCCAGAACACTGAGTACCTTCATAAACCCGAATTTCAACATTTTTGTCTCCATAGTCCGTTTCCAGCTATTTGCCAAAGCGCTTGAAAGCCCCGGTCTCACAGACCTCGGGCATACAACGCCAAGACGTTCCCACGTTTTTAAATGGCTTCGGAACCTGATGAAGCAATTGGCGGGCCAAACCGACAAGGTTAAAAACCCCAACGATTGCAACGTGAATACCTCAACCGGATTTACAAATTCAATAAATATGTGACGAATTACCCTCGAATCTATGGAAATCTGTAACGGTCCGCGGCCCGTTTTCCGGTTTATTTTCTGAGATTTCTTTTTTTGAGGAGAATAGACAAACTAGAGGAATGAAAGTCGTCTTTGCAGCTGTGCTCACTCGCCAGTCCCGTTCCAAGTCAGAGGCCACCGATCGTCTGATTGATGACTATATTGGCCGGACGGCGCGTTACGTTCCCTGCGACTCCCAAATCTTCGACACCGAGGCCGCGTTGCTCGATTGGCTGGATCGCCACCCTGGCCGCACTCCTGCCTACACCATTCTGCTGGATAGCAGGGGCAAGCAGTTCACTTCAGAGGAGTTCGCTGCGCAAATCGGGCGCGTCCGCGACGAGGGCACCCAGCGCCTGGTGCTCGCCGTCGGCCCCGCTGACGGGTGGTCCGCTATGGCCCGCGAGCGCGCCAACGTTCTCTTTTCCTTCGGCCGCATGACTCTGCCCCACCAACTCGCCCGCGTCATATTAGCTGAGCAGGTCTACCGCGCCTTTACTATCCTGGCGGGCCACCCCTACCACTCCGGCCACTGAACTCGCCGATTGATTGGTTTGAGCTCAGAGACCAGGTGCTACTCCTCCGGTCCCCGCTCCTTCGCCCGGAACGCCCTCGTCACGGACCCAGCCTCCGCAATGCACTTATCCGATACCCTTACCGGACTAGCGCACCTGCCGGCCACGGTCCGCGTAAAGCTTCGCAGCAGCCGCTGGACGTCCACCTGCCCGTTCCGCATCTCGCGCTCCACCGCCGAGTGCATCGCCGACAGCATCTCCGCCCGCAGCTCGTTGAATACTTTGTCGATATAGATGTACGGCAATCGGCCCTCCGCAATGCACAGTCAAACGATACATTGCGGCCCCGTTTTCTTCCCGGCGCCATTTTGATCGACCCTGGCAGTCTGCCTTCGTAGGATGCGGCCGCGAACCCACAAACTGCTTCTCACCGTCCGCGCCAGCGATCCAACTTGAAATCGACCGTGACGGTCGTCGCAACATCGACTGGCTCGCCGTTGAGAATATAGGGTCGGTATAGCCTCTTGTAGACGGCCTCCGTCGCAGCACTGCGAAGCCGCGAGTCGCCCTCAATCACATGCACGCGCTTCACGAAACCGTTCTTCGAAATGATCGCCTCCATCATCACATGCCCTTCGATCCGGTCCGCCTTCGCGATCTCAGGATAGACAGGGACCCGCGACACGACGAGATTGGCTTCCATAGCGGCCGGAGCTACTCTAACTGCCCCCGCCTCATCGGCGATCGCCAGACGGTCCGTGGCTGATTCCGGCTCGACCGGCGCCTCAGCGTGGTTCGTCGTTCTGGTGCTGGAGTCGGAACCGACAGTTGGCGATCCGAGAGCTGCCTCCCCGCGGTTAGTGGTTGCATTCGTGTTCGCTGGTGGTGGCGTCGAAGTACCCTGGAGGATCGGCTCCCTCGGTGGCTCCTCCCGGGACACTTGGGTTGGCGGCGCGATCGGGTGTGCCGTGGCCGCTGCGTTTGCCCAGAGATTCTCGATCTTTTGGACCAGGCTATTGTGGACGTCCTGGGCAAAAGCATCAATCTGCTCTCGCAAGGGTGGACGATGTTGATACCCAAGGAAGGCCGCTTCAAACAACGCCAGTGCCAGCCCCACCTCGAAGACGGTCCGTCCAAATCCCTTCGGCTGAGAATAGTTCTCCAGTGGAACTCTGATTGGAGGATGATTTCCCTTCGGCTTGTGAGTGGCAAGGGCTGACGCATCAGGCTCCAGGACCAGCCTCGCGTTGCCCACAAACGTGATGGGCGGATCCTCTCTTTCCTCCTTGGGCGGCTTCTCCGGCGGCTCCTCTAACGATCGGGGAGTCGTTGGGTCAGCAACGGCCACCGCCGCTGTCTCTCCTTCCGGAGGGGTCTCCAGTTTTCTGATCCTGTTGTCGATGTCTTCGAGATATTGCTTCACCAGGTTGGCGACCCCGAGCCGCACAAGCGTTTCATCTAACTGCGGGGGCAGGCTCGTCGGTGACGCAATTACGTGATTCGCCTCATCATTGGTCGCCTCGAGCGAAAAAGCCGCTCGCGAGAACCGGGCCTTTAGCGGCAACTCGACGACCCGCGGTCTCAACTCTCCATCCACCTGCGGTGGGCCCGTTTCACTTCGCGGAGGAAATGGCGCCAGCTCCACCTGGCCTTTCCCAGGCCCCTGAATATCCACTCCGGCAAGCATCGCGCGAAGATCGCCGACGACGCGGCCATCTTCCTCCGACGACTGGCCGCCTGTGACACCTTCAACGATGACGGCAAGCACTTGATCGTCCGAAAGCTCTCCACCCTCTCGGCTGCTCAGTTTGCCGACGAATGACCAGAAGTCCATGGAGAGGTGTCTATCTTCCATCAACTTCTGCATGAAGCCGTTGAGGTCCCCACGCGATCCGACCTGGATGCCATGCATCGCGCAGATCGCATGAAATTTCCTTACGTATACGTCGAAGCGTTCGGGTTTATGCAGACTGTTCGCAAGCGCAGACATCATGTCACCTTGGATGCCGACTATGGCCTATTGTTGGCTCTCCCGTCAGGTTCCGCGTGCGGCCCAGTGGATCCGACGGTCTCGCTAACCGGCTCTTCTTATGTGGAAAAAAGGGGCCCAAATCCTCCGAATGTCCTTTGTTGCAAAGACATCAACCCCAAAATGCGTGCGGAGATACCCGAAATCATATGCCCAACAAGCGAAACAGAGTAGGTTTTTTTGCCGGTAAGTCCGTCGGAGGTCGTATCTTGTTCCTTTCGGGCAAGGTTTTCTCTCTCCAAACAAGCAACTTACCTGCCAAACTTCCCGACACCACTATTTTCGCCGTCACCGCTACAATGGTCAAGGCACCCCGGAAGGGCAAGCACTAATGAGCTGGTTTAAACGCGAAGACCACGAGATCGTCAACGACTCGGAGAAGACCGTACGCACCGAAGGACTATGGATTCGCTGCCCCGACTGCGGCAAGATCCTCTTCAAGGCCGAGCTCGAAGCCAACCAGCAGGTCTGCCCTCACTGCGGCCATCACTTCCGCATCGACGCCCGCACCCGCATTGAAAACCTACTCGAACCCGGCTATGAACTAGTCGACCTCGGTCTCCGCTCCACCGACCCCTTGAACTTCACCGACCTGAAGCCGTACAAGAAACGCCTCGCCGAGGCCCAGCGGAAGACCGGCCTCAACGACGCGATCATCAACGCAATCGGCCAGCTCGGTCCGCACAGCGTCGTCCTCAGCGTAATGGAGTACAACTTCATCGGCGGCAGCATGGGCTCGGTGGTCGGCGAAACCATCGCCCGTGCCGTTGACCGCTCGCTCGCCACGCGCCATCCGCTGATCATCGTCGCGGCCTCCGGGGGCGCCCGCATGATGGAGGGCATCGCCTCTCTGATGCAGCTTGCGAAAATCTCCGCCGGCCTCGCCCGCCTGGATGATGCAAAGGTCCCCTACATCTCCGTGATGACGGACCCCACCACCGGCGGCGTCACCGCCAGCTTCGCCATGCTGGGGACTTGAACATCGCCGAACCGAACGCACTGATCGGCTTCGCTGGTCCCCGCGTCATCGAGCAGACCATCCGCCAGAAGCTCCCCGAGGGCTTCCAACGTTCCGAGTTCCTGCTCGAGCATGGCTTCCTCGACGCCATCGTCCCGCGCAAGGAGATGAAGCAGTACCTCTCCCAGGCGCTCACCTGGATGACCGCGTAGCGCACTCTCCAGCCCCATGGAGCCCTCTCGTCCCTCACGAACCGCACTTCGCGTGGCCCTGCGCCGCGCCGCGCACCAGCTCTACGATGCTCCGCCCCTCGTCCTCGACGACCCTATCGCCGTCCCCATTCTCGGCGATACTTATGGTGAAGAGCTTCGCCGCACGCCCACGCGTCCGGACCGTCCGTTCTCTGTTGCCCTTCGCGCGTTCCTCGTCGCCCGCAGCCGCTACGCCGAAGACACGCTCGCCCGCGCCGTTGCCCAAGGCATCACACAATACGTCCTTCTCGGAGCAGGCCTCGACACCTTCGCCCACCGCAACCCTTACCCGCAGCTACGCATCTTCGAGGTCGACCACCCCGCGACACAGCAATGGAAGCGCGAGCTGCTTCAAACGAGCGGCTTCGCCACCACCGCGAACCTGACCTACGCCCCGGTAGACTTCGAACGCGAGTCGCTCCCCGAAGAACTCTACTCCGCCGGCTTCGACCCGCAGGCCCCGGCCTTCTTTTCCTGGCTCGGCGTCGTTCCTTACCTCACGCTCGAAGCCTTTCGGTCCACCATCGCCTTCATCGGCGCACGGCCCGCGGGCAGTGGCGTAGTCCTCGACTACGGCCAACCGCGCTCCGCACTTCCTTTCCTCGAGAAACTCGCACATGACTCTCTCGCCGCTCGCGTCCAACTCGCAGGCGAGCCCTTCCAGCTCTTCTTCACCCCGACGGAGATCGCAGCCGAACTGATGCACTTCCGCAACATCGAAGACATCGGCTCCGCGGAGATCAACGCCCGCTACTTCGCCAACCGCACCGACAATCTCAAACTCCGGGGCAGCGCCGGCCGTCTCCTCAGCGCGTGGCTTTAGATAGCTGTCCCGGAGGCAAAACATCAAAAGCGTTGGTGTACTGTGTTGTCATCGAGTAAATCGCTCTCGCAACCCCACCTCCAAATAAGCCTGTTCCCATCAAACGGAGAGTGCATGACGAAGAAGACGACCGCGATCCACCGTTGTTTCTGGGCCGACAGCGATCCGCTCCTGCGGGCCTATCACGACGAAGAATGGGGCGTGCCGGAGCGCGACAGCCGTGCGCTCTGGGAGTCGCTGATGCTCGACGGCTTTCAGGCCGGCCTTTCGTGGCTCACCATCCTGCGCAAGCGCGAGGCCTTCCGCAAGGCCTTCCACAACTTCGATCCCAAGAAGGTCGCGCGCATGGGCGAGGCCGACATCGCGCGCCTTCTGCAGAACGAAGGGATCATTCGCTCACGGGCCAAGATCGAAGCGACCATCAACGGCGCGCGCATCTATGTCGCAATGGCCGATGCGGGCGAGGACTTCTCTACCTGGATATGGAAGATGGCAGGCAACAAGCCGATTCAAAGCCACGGTCCGCTGCCTGCGAAGACGCCTCTCTCCGAAGAGATCTCTGCGGCACTTAAGAAACGCGGTTTCAAATTCGTCGGCCCGGTCATCGTCTACGCGTGGATGCAGGCGTGCGGCATCGTCAACGACCACAGCCCCGATTGCTTCCGCCGCAAGGCGGTCTAAACGCAAAAGCAAAGCCCCTCCGCAAAGGAGGGGCCTGCATCTTTCAACAACTGCCTA
>DATHQG010000383.1:0-16236 GCA_035483075.1 Edaphobacter sp.
GACCCCCACATACCCGTAGCCGATCTCCCCAACGTCGGTCGCTTCTGGCTCAACCGCGGCATAGCCGGCTTCCACATCAACGGCGCCACCCCCGAAGCCCGTGCCCAGGCCGCCGAACTTCGCAGGGCCGCCAACACCTACCTCGGTCAGCGGGTCCTCATCGGCGACGTTGACCCCACCCTCCCTTCATCTCTGCAGCAGAAGACAGCTAAGGCCTCCGATACCCAATCCACGCAGCTTCTTCTCGACGCCAGCCTTGGTGCCGTCACCCCACTCAACCCTGCCCCCATCCGCTCCGCCGTCGAGTCCACTGAGAACGTCCTCCGCGTCGGCCACAGCATACCGCTTCTCGCCAGCGACGGCCCCACCTTCCAGCGCAGCATGGGCCGCTACGGCGACGGTCAGCACGACCTCGCCATCGCCAAACTCCTGGCCACCATTCTCTTCACCACCCGCGCCCAGCCTCTCCTCTACTACGGTCAGGAGCTAGGAGTTCCCGCGTCCTCCGCCTCTGACCCCACGAACGCCACACCCATCATCACCTGGGACGCCCCGCCCCCGCCGCCAAAGGGCCAACCCGCGCCGCCGCCCGCGGCCGAAACATCAACCCCCAACACCACACCCAACGCAGCATTGGAGGAAGCCGACCCCGCCTCTCTCCTCAACTGGTACCGCAAGCTCATCGATCTTCATCACAGCAACGCGACCATCAACACCGGCGAGTACCTCACCATCAACCGCGACGACCAGAACGTCCTCATCATCATCCGCAAGCCGAAGGTCGTCTCTCCAACAAACCCGGTCCTCGTCATCCTATGCAACCTCTCCGGACAGCCTCAGCACCTCTCCATCAAGACCGACACGATGAAACTCCACCTGCGAGGCAGCTTCCTTCGCACCGTCCTCCGCAACGACAACGGCATGGGTACCATGCACCTCGAATCCATGACGCTCCCACCCTATATCGCCTACATCGGCGAGATGCGCTTCTAAGGGCAAATCTTGCGTTGGCCTCAGGTCACTCCGTCCGCAGCGCCTCTATCAGTTCGACGGATGCAGCGCGGCGCGCCGGCAACAGTGAGGCAATGGCCGTCAACGCAACCAACACCATAGCAGCCAGCGCCAGGACTATAGGATCGAAAGCGCGCACGCCAAATAGAAAATTCTGGAGCAGATGTGATGCGGCCCAGGTCCCTACCAGCCCGATCGCACACCCAGTTAGCGCGAGCTTTACTCCCGAAGCCACCACCAGCCGAACGATGCCGACCCGCTGCGAACCCAGCGCCAGGCGAATCGCCATCTCCTGCACACGCAGCGCGACCGAGAACGCGATCACGCTGTAAATCCCCAGCACCGCCAGCAACACTGCAATCGCCGCAAACGACGAGATCAACGCCGTATTGAACCGCCGTGGCGCCTCGCTCTCCGAGATGGCATGCTCCATCGTCTGCACCTGGTCCAAAGGCAACTGCGGGTCGATCGACCGCACCGTTGCCCGCAGCGCATTCTCCATCTGCTCCGGAGGCATCGCCGTGCGCAGGGCAATGTATCCGCCGTTGCCGTCGAGAGAATCCGGCGGCGTAAGCGTCCCGCCCATGTCCTTTCCCTGCGCGACCGTGATGTAGTACTGCTGCTTCGCTGGCTGGTCTGGCGCCCCCTCCTTCACATCTTCCACCTCGCCGACCACAGTAGCCCAGGGAGTCTGCATCGTAGCGGTGCCTATGCGAAGCCTCTTGCCGATCGGATCCTGGCCTGGCCACGACTGTTCCGCCAGCTTACGGTTCACAATCACTACGAGGTTCGCCCCGGCCTTATCGTCCTCGGTAAAGAAACGGCCGTGCAACAATGGAACTCCCATCGCTTGCAGATAGTCGCCCTCTAACTCAATCGACGTTGCCAGGTCGTACCCTGCACCCTTAGGCGCAACATATCCCTCTGCTACAAACACGCTATTGCTGTTGCTGCCCCCGTCCGGAAGAAAGGAGGTCAATCCCACCCTGTTCACGCCAGGTAGCTGACGCAATCGCCGCTCCAGCTCATGGTTAAACTCATCGACAGCGGTCTGCGTCGCATATTGTTTGCGCGGTAGATTGTATGCGGCAACCAGAGTATGGTCTGGTTGAAAGCCCAGGTCCACCTCGCGCATCTTTTCGAAGCTGCGCAGCAAAAGTCCCGAAGCTGCAAGCAAAACAAGAGCGACTGCGATCTCCGCAACAACCAGCGCGGAGCGCAAACGCGCATGGCCGCCACCCGTGGTTCCGGAGCGTCCGCCCTCCTTTAAAGTGTCGTTGACGTTGGTTCGGATCGCCGCAAAGGCAGGCGCCAGTCCGCAGACGATTCCCGTCAGCAGCGATATTGCAATCGCGAATGCGACGACCCTCCAATCCAGGCCGATCTCGTTAATGCGTGGCAGCGTCTCCGGCAGCAGTTTCAACCCGACCCGCAACACAGCCGAAGCCAGGAAAAGCCCAACCAACCCCCCCGCTAGGCCCAACAACACGCTCTCCAGCAGCGCCTGCCAAAGCAGTGTGGAGGCGCTTGCACCCAGAGCAAGCCGCACCGCAATCTCCCGGCGGCTTCGAATCGCACGCACTAACAGAAGACCGGCAAGGTTGGCGCACGCAATCAGCAGCACAACCGCGACGGCAAGAAACAGCGTTCGCACCAGCGGACGGGCCTGCTCTACCGTCTCCTCATGCAACGGCCTCACGACCGGATGAATGTTGAACCCGGCCATAAACGCCGGGTAGTTCCGCACCGTCTCCTTTGCCACCTGGCTCGCATCGTTCACCGCCTGCTCGATGGTGACCCCCGGCTTGAGACGGCCCACCATGTTTGAGTTCCAGCTCGCGCTATTGCTTGCCTCGAGCTCCCGGGCAGTCAAGCTCATCGGTACCCATAACTCGCTTCGGTTCAGATGTCCTGGATTCAACGGAAACTCAAATCCTTGCGGCATCACTCCGATCACCACATAGGGTTTGCGGTCCAGCAGAATCGTCTTGCCGATAACGCCCTTGTCTCCCTGAAAGCGGCTCTGCCACGTCGAGTAGCTAAGCACCAGCACCTGGTCGCGCTGCTCGTCCTCCTGCTGCGTAAACATGCGCCCGAGTAGCGGCTGGACCCCGACCGCCGGCAAAACGCCTCCACTCATTCGAGTCGCATTTACGATCGCCGGATCGCCGATGCCGGACAACTCATAGCTGGCCCCTCGGTATCCACCCAGACTCGTAAAGCTGTGCGTGTCGTGCATGTAGTTGCGAATATCCGCATTAGTAACACCCGCCTCGCCGTTTCCCCCGACATCAACGCCCTCTATGATGTCCGACAGCATCATCAGCCGCTGAGGTTCAGGAAACGGCAGCGGTCGCAGCAGCACACCCTCGACGATCGAGAAGATCGCCGTCGTCGCACCGATTCCCAGCGCCAGCATCAGCACAGCCGTAATTACAAATCCGGGAGACTTCGACAGGTGGCGGACCGCAATTCTCAGATCACGAAAAAGAGATGGCATCGGTACTCCTCGCGTAATGGATTAGCAGCAATTCAGGCAATTCTTCAGCCAGACGCATGTACTGACAACCCTATGCTAAATCACGTAGTTAGCTGAACGCATTCTGTCTCTATGTCTTCGCAGTGTCCGGAATCGGATGCGACCGTCCAAAGATGGACAGTCGATCATGTTGAGTGCTGATCATCACACCGACCAACCTGCAGTGCCGTCTCATACCCCGAATACACCCGGTCGAAGACCGCGTCCCAACTGCACCCAAGGGCATACGCCCGCGCCTCCAACCGCATCTCATCGAGCCGTGCCCGGTTCCGCACAAGCTCCGCGACCGCCCCGGAAAAATGATCATCTTCGGTTACAAATCCAGTCTCTCCGTGCCGCACAATAAACTTCGGCCCGCCGTCCCGCGTCACCACCGCAGGCACACCGCTCGCCAGCGCTTCCAGCACTACGTTCCCGAACGTATCTGTATGTGACGGAAACACGAGAACGTCCATGTTCGCGTAAGCCTCTGCCAGCGCCGCCCCCCGCAACACGCCGGCAAACTCAGCCTCTGTCAGCTCCCTCCGCAGCGCGGCCTCCTCACTGCCATGCCCAACAATCAAAAACCGCACTTCCTCCACACCCATCGCCTTCAGCCCGCGCCCGACCCGCGACAGTAGCGCCACATTCTTCTCGACCGAAAGCCGCCCCACATATCCCAGTACCACAGCCTGATCGCTCTCAGCCCGCGTTCGGTGCGCCGGCGAAAACCACTTCGTATCCACCCCTCGTTGCATCAGGAAGCACGGCCTTCCCGTCGTCTTCTCCAGCATCCGGCAAAGCTCATCGTTCGGCGCGAAGAGGACCTTCGCCAATTTATAAAACTGTGATGTCGCCCACAGCGCACCGGCCTCGACTCCGCTCTCAATCGCGGCGCCGCGCCTCTCGGACAAATGCTCCGTCAGCCACCCCATCCTTCGCGCCGCATACTCATGTACATTCGTGTGCCATGAGGCCGCCAGCGGCACCCCCATCTCCCACGCAAAATAGGCGCCAAACATCCCCAGCTCGCTCGGGCCCGTGATGTGAATCACGTCCGGTCGAAACCGCTCCAGCGCAAGACGTATCGCCTGTTCATGCCGCCAGAAAAGCGCATCGAACTCAAGGTCCTTCTCCATCCGCACCGAGCCGCGGCTGCGCTTAAGTTCCAGCGTCCTGAGCTCTCCCCTCTGCTCGAACGCCTGCGCCCGGACGCCTGCACGCACACACAGAAACGGCAGCTCATGCCGCTCGGCATACGCAACAAAGTTGCGGCTCGTGTGTGCGACCCCATTCACCTCGTGGAACGAATCCGGTAAGTAGGCAACACGCGGCACACGCATCGCACTAGACTACCTCTCGCTCCGCCTCTACGAAACCAGACGGTCCGGTCCTCATCGCTCAGAGCTCACAGCTGTCCAAGCGTTGCCCGCATCTCTCCGCTATCGTTCCACGCCATCCGCAGACCGTTCGACACCGGCCCCGCACCCATCATACGAACCAGACCGACCACCGCCAGACAATACGCCGGCGCCTTGCCCGTCATCCACAGACGTGTCAGCGGTTGGAGCGTCCCCTCCGCGTCCGGGTGATACACCCGCTCGTCCCACGACCGTGAACCCTCAGGAAAATCAGGATAGTTCCGGATAGCGGCCAGAGTCGACTGCAGGATCCTGTGCTTCCACGGCTCGGCATACTGCGGCATAAACAGCACATGGCTCTGCCGCTCGCGCCTTATCTCATGCACGAACGCGGTAAAGCTCTTCGCCCGCGTCAGGTTCACGTTCGCATTTGGCTCTACGCCGTGCCGGTCGCCCCCGCTGATCACCAGCTGGTTCCACTTGCCTGCCAGCGTCGCCGCCTCGCGGTTCTCCTTCCAGTCACGCAATCCATTCAACTCGAGCGCATGGACAAACTGCCCATTCACCGCCAGAAACTCATTTACCAGCACATCATGTCTTTGCTTGCCCACCCGGTACAGGTCCCACAGTGGATGGTTGAAGACAATCAGCACTCCCGGCAGCTCATCGAGCTCCGCCAGCATCTCCATCAGCAGCTTCGGGGCGCGCGACTCCACCGGCATTCCTGTAAACGCTGCCAGCCGTCGCATCCACGCCGCTCCCGTCGCACTCGGCAGATTATGGATCCCCAGATGAAACGCAGTCGCCCCAAAGGGCACCGTCCACTCCACCGACACCGGAATATGCCGCGACGCCGCCACCGTCCGCAGCAGCATCGGCGCCTGAATATCGTCATGGTCCGTAATCGAAACCAGCCCCTGGATCTGCAGCTTCTCTTCAATCTGTCGCCGCTCCAGATCGAACGCCAGGCTCGGCGTCAGCGGCGGCGTCCAATAGCTCCGCGCATAGTCCGGATCGATGCCCGTCAGCCGTTTGCAGCGCCGCTCCGCCCATCGCATCACCGGCTGCAGCACGCTCCAGTCCTTCGACAGCTCCGAGATAAAATCCAGCGTCTCTTTGGATTGATTGGTATGGCTATGCAGCGACACGCCAGTCGTAAAGCCCTTCGCCGCCTCCGGTTCACGCCACAGGTACGATACGCTCGACTGGCCCATCGGCTACCCCCATTCAGGCTTCTACCGAGGCCAGTATGGAGACCCTCCATGACAGCCGTGTGACTGCACCAAGAATGGAGCTTCAAAATCCCTATCTTCAGTTACTGCAATGGTTCCCCAGAAGTTGTATGAGACACTCTCTCGAAGCCCAACCCTCCCGTTTCATGGTCTTGCAAGAAAGGAAGCCTAATGCCTGATCCAGCAGCACCTCCAATTCGCCACCTTACTCTCGAAATCGAGCACATCAACGAAAAGGCCATCGTGCGATGTCACGGACAACTAGTCTCCGGACTCACCGACGTCCTTTACTCCAAAGTTCGCCCCTTGATTCCTGATACGAAGCGAATCGTGCTTGATCTCTCCGATGTCAATTACATGGACAGCATGGGCCTAGGCACCCTCGTCAGTCTCTACACCTCGGCCCGCGCCGCAGGATGCGAGATGCAGCTCCTCAACATCGGCAAGCGGATTCGGGAGCTCCTCGGCCTCACCAATCTCTTGTCCGTATTCACAATCATCGGCGAACACGGCGTCAGGCTCTAAGAGTCTCCCGGTCGCTGGAGCCTTTCCCTACCGCGTCTTCGTAATGTCCGGCCCCAGCATCTCCTGCGCGCTCGGAGCTGGCTCCACCGGGACCCTCTCCCTCTCCAGCCGCTCCTGCTCTCGTTCGTAGTCGGACTCCAGGTGGTTCTCCGTCAGTCCGGCCTTCAAGATCCGAAAAGCGTCCTCCGGTGTGTCCGCGAACTCAAACAACTCCACGTCCGCCGGAGCAATCGCACCCTTCTCCACCAGCAGCTCGAGGTTGATCATCTGCTTCCAATATTCGGTCCCGTAGATGAGAATCGTGATCTTCTTCGCCAGCTTCCTCGTCTGCGCCAGCGTCAGCAACTCGAACATCTCATCCAGCGTCCCAAACCCGCCCGGAAACACCACCAGCGCCTTCGCCAGATACGCAAACCAGTACTTCCGCATGAAGAAATAGTGAAAATCAAAATTCAGTTCCGGCGTAATGTACGGGTTCGGATGCTGCTCGAACGGCAGCCGGATATTCAACCCGATCGTCTTGCACCCTGCCTCATACGCCCCGCGGTTTGCCGCCTCCATAATTCCCGGCCCACCTCCCGACGTCACCACAAACCGATGCCGTCGCCCCGGCAGCGTCTGCGCCCAGGTGGCCACCATCCCCGCCAGCCGTCGCGCGTCCTCGTAATACCGGGCCATCTCTACGGCTGACTCAGCCAGCTTCAGCTTCAGCCTGCTCGCCTCGCCGCTTTCAATCTCACCAGCGTTTGCGGGCTGCTCATGCTCCGGAGCCGGCTGTGCCGAACCTGTATTCGCCAGCAGCTCCAGCTCCGAGTTGGCCACGTCCAGCGCACGAAACCGCGCCGACCCAAAGAACACCACAGTGTCCTGGATCCGTTCCCGCCGAAACCGCGCCATCGGCTCCTGGTACTCCGCCATGATCCGCAGCAGCCGCCCATCCGGCGAGTTCAGAAACTCCGTATTCTCATAAGCCAGCGGAGCTTGGTCCAGCTCATCAGGCCCCTCTTGCGCCATGGTCTCTTTATCCAATCTGTCCTTATCCACGGTAGTCGCGATAGTGCACCGCCTCGGAGATCCCAATCCAGATATCCAGCAGCCCCAGTCCGGAGATCATCCCGCGCACCGCTCCGTTATGCAGCACCCCGGCCAGCCACGGACGGGCCAATATGAATTCATTTCGGTCCCATATCCGCGTCCACCAGGGCAGCACCATCACCAGCACGCCCAGGTACACACAGAACAGCACCAGCACAAACAGCGACAGCCGCTGCAACCAGACCGGCGCAGTCCGCTTGGCGCGTTCGGTGGTGGTCGGCGGCGCCTGCTCCACAGAAGGTTCAGGCGCTGAGTAAAGTTGTGGCTGTCCGGACATCAAACTCCGCGTGAAACTTTATGCAAACTCCCAAGAATGACACTAGCAGAGCGTCCCCGCCTTGTCTCTCCACCGGAAGCACCACACCATGCTCTCCCTCCACACCTCACTCATTTCGGAGGACTTGCCGGCCCCGCCGGGGCATGCGTGTCATGCGGATAATTCAGCCGGAGGTCATACGTCGACTTCGTTCCCGTCACCTTGATCGGCAACTCCAGCCCCGCCCCGTTCTTCTTCAGCAGCTTGTCGAACGGTGTCAACAGCAAACTCTTCCACCCCGTCGTCATCTGCGATGCCGTCGCCTCCGTCCTCACCTTCCCCTGAAACTCATAAGTGCTATCGACGAGCTGCACCCGTCCGTCCATCAGTGCCTGGGCCCCGGGTATCTTGAAGTTCAACTCGCTCACATCCAGCACCGCGTCCGCCTGCGAAAACTTGCCGCTCACCGCCGACCCCACCACCTCGGCGTCCTGCGCATTCGCCAGCTTTGGCTTCCCCTGTGCCCGCATGCTCATCGAATCGATCTGCTCCTGCATCTTCGGGTCGTTCAGCATCGCTCCCGTAATCGCAAACGTCCCCGCAAGTCGCATCTTCCGCGACACGCTCACCGGCCCCGGCGGAAGCTCGAAATGCACCTTCGCCGTCAGCGCCCCTCGCATCAGCGTCGGGTTTCCCTTCATCGACAGCGCCAGCATGTCCTCAATCCGTCCCTTCTCCATCACCACATGCAAGTCGACATTGTGCCCCGGCGCCCCCACTCCCCGAGTCACCGCGCCCGATGCCGTCACCTCCGACCGTCCCACCCGGGCCTTCACCGCATCCAGCTGCGTATCACCGGTCGTCCCATCCACCACCGCGCGAAACTCTGTATGCAGCGGCAGCGCATGGTCGCTCAGGTCCAGCCGAAACGCCGGAACGTCCGCCTCTCCTTCAACAGCAATCTCCCCCAGTGTCCCGGCGAAGTTGCCCGTCGACGAGAGGGTCCCCGCAATCCCATGGATCGAAGAAAGGTCCGCATGCGTAAACTCGTAGCTCCCATCGAGCGGCGTGTCCCGCGGATTATCGTCCTGCCACGGCCCAAAGTGCCCCGTAGACCGAATGTCCCCCTTCGGCTTCGGATTTACCAGCACCGCCTCATAGTTGAACGGCTTCTTCAGCCCCACATCGGTCAGCGTTACGCGGCTGATCGCGAACTCCAGCGGCTTCTTCGCAGGATTGCTCGTCTCAATCACCACCTTCGCGTCCGTGCACTCAATCCTGTCCACCGCAATTCCCAGTACCGACTGTCCCCTCCGCTTCGGATCGTCCGGCATCGCCTGTCCCCGCTCCTCCTTCGGAGGAATATTCACCTGCAACCCCTTCACCTTCACCATCACGACCCGCGTCGTCGGCCGCAGCAGCTCCCTCCACCTGGTTCCAAACTCAAAGCTATCCACAACCAGCATCGGCGGCGCATTTGGCCTCACGTCCGGTTTAGTCGGTCCTGCCAGATAACGGACCCTCAGCCCACCACCCGTCACAATCACCCCTCTGCCCATCGACAACGAAAATCGATCCAGCTCCACCGGACTATGAAACCGCGCGGAAAGTGTCTCCACCACCCTCCGCCTCAGCATTGGCTGCATCTGCTGCAACCCCCACCGCACGGCCAGGGCCCCCGCGATCGCAACCAGCAGAAACATAGCAACCGTCCACATAAACCATCGTCTCCTCCACCAGCTCGGGCCCTGCATCACGGTTGTGGACTCCCTATCTGTATTTGTGTCGATCAATTCAACCCCTGTACGTTGGACGCTCGCCCCGCTTCCAGGGCCGTACCCGTCTGGAAATGGACCGAAATCCGCTAACTCCTATCGCCATAACCGATGGAAGGAAAGCGCAAGTCCCGCCAACCGGGTCCGTATCATGGAATGACATGATTACCCTTGAGCCGATCACGCCACAGAACGCATCGATCTTCAAGGCCACTCGCCTCCGTGCACTTCAAGACACTCCAACTGCCTTCGGGGCGACCTACGCCAAAGAATCTCTCCTTACCGAGGCCGATTGGGTCGAGCGCGCAGCAAGGTGGAACGGCGAGAGATTGATTCTCTACCTCGCAATGAAGGCGGGAGACTCCGTTGGGATCGCCGGATCATATCTCGACCAGGAAGATGCGACCAGGGCACACCTGATCTCCATGTGGACCGATCCCACATGCCGTCAACAGGGAATCGGCCGACTCTTAGTGAATGAAATTATCGAATGGGCCCACCGTCGAAGCGCCCTCACGCTCCAGTTGATGGTCACAAGCTGCAACGACTCAGCGATCGCTTTCTACAAGCGCCTGGGATTCGTCTTAACGGGACGGACCGAGCCCTATCCGAACGACCCGGCCCTTATCGAATACGAGATGTCCCGACCGATCGCATGACCTGGGTCGAACCGCCGGCGGAGGCCGCTCGACCCAGCTCTGCGCAGAATTTGGGCCAAATTCCTGCGGCTTTCCTACCCGTGGGAACCCGCGCCGTCGCCCACCAGGTGGGTCGCGTGCGTAACCGCCGCACCTGCACGCAGGGCCGCCGCTACCAGCGCCGTCTCTGCAATCTCCTCCGGCGTTGCACCAGCGGCCACGGCGTTACCACGGTGGACCTCCAGGCAATACGGACATTGCGTCGTCAGCGCGACCCCCAGCGCAATCAGCTCCTTGTACTTCTTCGGCACAGCGCCGTCAGCCATCGCTGCCTTATCGAACGCCCAGAAAGCGTCCATTGCCTTCGGAGCGCCGGCGCCCAGGGTCTTCAACTTCTTCAAATTAGCCATGTCGTACATCAATAGTTCTCCTTTAGTCGCATGATCGATTCGTAATATCGGGTTCCCGTCATCTGAAGACTCTATTTCTAATCGCCCCGAGGGGACTTGTCGACCGGATCGCCACATTTTTACAAAGACATGCCCTACCCTTCATCCGGCTCCTCAAGCAAATCGCCCAGACGATCAAACCGCCTCTCCCACATCGAACGCCGTTCGCCGATCCATCGCTCCGCCACCGAAAGCCCTGCGGGTTCAATCCGGCAGGTGCGCACTCTCCCTACCTTTGTAGTGCGCACCAGCCCGCTCTTCTCCAGGATCTGCAGGTGCTGCACGACCGCGGCCACTGTAATGTCGAGAGGCACAGCTAAACGTGAAGCCGACATCGCCCCTTCGCTCAGCCTCTCCACGATCGCCCGGCGAGTGGGATCGCCGAGCGCGTGAAAGACACGGTCGATATTAACCTTCAGTCGGGGCATGCGTCCTCACCTCATAAAAGCAATCGTCCATTACCGCGCCAGCTCTTTTGCAAGTTGTTCAAACAGCGAGCTCCAGCCCGCCTGTCGGATCTTCGGACCATCAGAGCCTTCAAAAAATGCTGCCTGCTCCGTGTAAACAAAGTCCGTACCCTTGTCCGTGGCCAGCAGTTCAATCGTCGACAGAGACGCCGAGATGCGCCTTCCCCCAACGCTCATCGTGTAGGCAAAAACAATCCGCCGGTTTGGCTCAATGTCTTGATAACTGGTGTCGTTCGCCAGCGGAGTGCCGTCCTGCATTTTGCCCCGGGAGTGTTCGCTCCCTCCAACGCGAAAATCCATCTCAAACTCTCTTGGTCCGGAGCTTCCTCCTTCAGCAAACCAGCGGCGTTTCTTTGCCGGGTCCGCGAAGGCGGCAAACACCCGCTCCGGCGACGTGGGATAACTGCGCTCAATAACAAAGGTGCTGTGAGTAACGGATAGCTGTTCCATGATGTTTTCCATAATCTTCCTTCCCTTCCATGAAGCAAAATAGTTTAGTGCTTACTTAAGTATCCATAGAGTGCGATAATAGTCAAGTAAATGCTTAACTATTATTCCAACCAGATTGCGCCAGTCCAGGCATCTCCTCCATCGCTGCCCGCAATCACAACGTCAGAGGGTCCCCATGAGCTGGAGCATCCCGCCGCACAAACGTAGCCCAACCCGCTACGTTCAGGCCGCAATCGCTCGCGTCACAGCGGTCCGGGCCCCTCAGTCCACACTCCCCTTAGTGTCCTCCGAACTCTTCGCATCTCCTGGCTTGGCGTCCGGCTTACCCTCGATGATCGGTGGCACTACAGTGTCCGCCGTCAACGGAGGCTGCCGCTTATGCCAGTCCGTCGCCTGCTGATACGCATAAGCCAGTGCAAGCACCTTGCCTTCGCTGAAGTGCGGCCCCGCAATCATAAGCCCGATGGGCAGGCCATTGGAGGTAAATCCGCAGGGCAGAGAGATGGCGGGAATCCCGTAGGAGTCGAAGGGCGAGGTGTTCGTGCAGCCACCACCCGGCGCGAACCAGTCGTAGACCTTGGTGTCAGGACCTGTCGGTTCGCCGGTGGGCCCGGCCTTTGCCTCCCGGGCCAGAGAGTCGTTGATCTTGGCTGGATTCTGGCGCGTAGTGGGGACCACCACCAGATCGAAGCCGTTGAAGTGGGAGTCGATCAGGCGGCGTGTATTCGCAAGAAGCTGGTGGTCGCGCGCGGCGTCGGCAGCGGTGGCGGGTTTAGTTCCGGCCGGTGGATTGTCGATCCGGGCGAAACGCGAACGGTCGATCGGCATGTAGTTAAGGCCGTACTTCTCGATCAAGTCATGATGATAGAAGTCTGTGTCGCCGACACCATAGCCGGAAAGTCCGTCCCACAGCGGCGCGCTTGAGGTAACGCCAGCAGTTAGGCCGATGAGAACTTCGAGCGCGGCTTTGACGGCCTTCTCGATATCAGGTTCGACATGATCGTAAAAGCTCGCCGGAGTGCCCAGACGGAAACCCTTGACCGGCTGATGCATCTCCTTGACGTAGTCAACGGGAGTACTCTGCACGCTGAAGACATCGAGCGGGTCGTACCCTGCCATCTGTCCAAGCATCAGGGCCACGTCCTCCACCGTGCGCGCCATCGGACCGCAGTGGTCCAGCGAGGCGCGGCACGGAATGATGCCGCGAATCGACACCAGACCGACAGTTGGCTTCAATCCGACGGTCCCGCACCACGCCGACGGACACCGTATGCTCCCACCTGTGTCCGTCCCCAGCGCGCCATAAACCAGGTCAGCCGACAGCGCCGCTGCAGACCCCGCCGAAGATCCGCCCGTCACATGGTCCAGCGCCCACGGGTTCCGCGAAGGCCCAAAGTAAGAGATATCTCCCGTACAACCCAGCGCAAATTCATGCAGGTTCAGCTTGCCCATGATGATCGCGCCGCTCTTCTTCAGCCGCACAACGATATCTGCGTCCTCCGTCGGCACACGGTCCTTGAACATCGGGCTCGCAGCAGTCGTCCGCGTTCCCGCAGTATCGATGTTGTCCTTCAACCCGATCGGGATCCCGTGCAGCGGCCCGCGAAACCTCCCCGCCTTTTGCTCCGCGTCCAGTACCGCGGCCTGCTCCAGCGCGTCCTTGCCCATCACCGTGATGTAGCAGTTCACCTTCGGGTTATAGATGTTAATTCTGTCCAGCAGCGCCTTCACCAGCTGCGTTGAGGTCACGGTCCGCGCATGGACCATCTCCGAAACCTCAGTCAGACTCAAAGCGGCCAGCTTGTCACTCTCGACAGGGGCCGTCTGCACAGCGCCCATCGCCGTCTTGCTCAAGGCCGGCCACGCCGCCGCAAAGGTCTCCGCTAGCAGGGCCGTCCCTATCATCCCGTTGAACCCACGCCGACTCAGTTTGATCATCGATTCCTCGTCCTCCAAAGTAGCGAAGTAGCAGCATCGCCGGAGGCATCTAGGCCCTGAACACCGGCAACGGGCCGGCATTCAGACTCCCAGGCAAGCCAACCCCTCGGCACCGCGGCTTCCTTCCGTTCAAAAAAATAATGGATTTGCCGGATCATATCATCCCATCCAGAAACACTGAACAAAAAGCACATCAACTAACGCAGAGTAGCGCAACCCGCAAGATCGGTGTCATCCGTGCCGATCCGTGTTGTGCCTTTGCCTTTCTAGTCCGCGCCAATCCCAAAAATCCGCGGTCGTCCACCTAGATGAGAAAATAGAAGAGCATGCTCCAACTCTCCGCCGCCGGCAAACGCTTCGGCCAAAAACTCCTCTTCGAAGACGCCAACTGGCTCATCACGCCGGACGAGCGCACTGGCCTCGTCGGCGGCAACGGCACCGGCAAATCCACCCTCCTTAAAATCCTCGCCGGCATCGAGACCCTCGACTACGGCCAGCTCACCCGCGTCAAAGGCATGACCCTCGGCTACCTCCCGCAGGACGGCCTCGCCCTCCGCGGCAAAACCGTCTTCGCCGAGTGCCTCTCCGTCTTCGACCATCTCCACGAGCTCGAAGCCGAGTCCATCGCCCTCACCCACACCCTCTCCGAGGCCGACCCCAAGTCCCGCGAGTACGCCGCAGCAGCCGAGCGCTACTCCGACATCGCCGACCAACTCCACGTCCACGACATCTACAACCTCGACTCGCAGGTCGGCGCCGTCCTCGGCGGTCTAGGCTTCACCAAAGAGGACTGGGAACGAAAGACCGAAGAGTTCTCCGGCGGCTGGCAGATGCGCATCGCGCTGGCCAAACTCCTCCTCCAGAAGCCATCGCTCGTCCTGCTCGACGAGCCCACCAACCACCTCGACCTCGAGTCCCGCAACTGGCTCGAGAACTACCTCCACGACTACCCCAACGCCTACATCCTCATCTCGCACGACCGCTACTTCCTCGACGTCACCGTCAACAAGACCATCGAGCTCTGGAACAAGCGCATGCACGTCTACCACGGCAACTACGAAAAGTACGTCGTGCAAAAGGAAGAGCGACGCACGCAACTGATGAACGCGTATAAAAACCAGCGCGACCGCATCGAGGCCCTCGAAGCCTTCATCAACCGCTTCCGCTACCAGGCCACAAAGGCAAAACAGGTCCAGTCCCGGATCAAAGAACTCGAAAAGATCGAGCGCATTGAGGTCCCCGAAGAAGAAGCCACCATCCACTTCTCCATCCCGCAACCGCCCGCCTCCGGCCGCACCGTCATTGAGGTCCAGGGCCTCACCAAGGTCTACCCCATGCCCGACGGCGGCGAAAAGCTAGTCCTCGACAACCTCAACTTCACCATCGAACGCGGCGATCGCATCGCCCTAGTCGGCGCAAACGGAGCAGGGAAGTCCACCCTCATCCGCCTCCTAAGCCAACAGGAAGACCCCACCAGCGGCCAAATCAAGCTAGGCCACAACGCCCTCGTTGACTTCTTCGCACAGGACCAGTACAAGGTCCTCGACCCCAACGCCGGCATGCTCGACGACATCTCCGCCGCCTCACCCAAGGTCCCAGTCGTCGAACTCCGCAGCTTGTTAGGCTGCTTCATGTTCTCCGGCGACGACGTCTTCAAAAAACTCGGTGTCCTCTCCGGCGGCGAGCGCAACCGCTACGCCATGGCCAAGATGCTCGTCTCGCCCAGCAACATGCTCCTCCTCGACGAGCCCACCAACCACCTCGACCTCCGCGCCAAAGACGTCCTCCTCGACGCCATCCGCAACTTCACCGGCACAGTCCTCTTCGTCTCGCACGACCGTTACTTCATCGACGGCCTCGCCACCCGCGTCTTCGAGGTCGAAGACCGCCGCCTCCACATCTACCCCGGCAACTACGAAGACTACCTCTGGCGTAAACAGGGCGGCCCCGAAAAAGTAACCGAACAGATTACAAATTCGCTGACCCCAACTCCCACGCCTGCCGCAGGAACTGTCATTTCGACCGAAGGCGGCGCACTTGCCGCCGCAGTGGAGAAATCTGCTTCTCTACCACCTCAGCCCGCAATCCTCATCAAGCGCCTAAACCCAATCAAACTCAAACAACTAGAAGACCGCCTCCACCACGCCGAGCAGGAGGTCCCCCGCCTCGAAGAGGCCATCGCCGCCGCCGAAGCCCGCTTAGGCAACTTCACCTCCGCCGACCAATCCCAAAAGGACGCCGCCGAACTCGACCAGCTCCGCGCCCAGCGCGCCACCCTGCTGGCAGAGTGGGAAGAGCTCTCCCTCACCCTCGAAGAACAACAACTCGCCTAACCTTGCCTCTTGCCGTTATCCCCACCCCACAAGCACACCCAACGCCAAAACGCGCATCACACACCCTACCAGCACGCGATCAAACAAAGAGGTGTAGCAATGAGCGTATCCACCATGGAAGAACTCTTCATCGACGAGTTGAAAGACATCTACTCCGCCGAAAAACAGATCACCAAATCCCTCCCCAA
>DATHQG010000384.1:0-9787 GCA_035483075.1 Edaphobacter sp.
CGGGCGGCAACTCACGCTTCCGTTGAATAGAAATATACCACAATATGGATGTGAAAAAGGGAAAATATGTTCAATCATAGAAATTAGCCGGTTATCAGAGGGTTTCCAGCGCCGGCAAATGCCAAAAATCCCCATGTAACATTCAATATATCAGCGGTTTACCGGTTTTCAAGCAAGAGTCGGCCAAGAGTCGGCTATCTGACCGCGAGCTCTTGATCGATTCGGCTCGCCATAGCGGCATCCCGCCCTGTAATTCCTCCGGCATCGTGGGAGATCAGCCCAAGGAGCACTTGGTTGTAACGTATATCGATGTCGGGATGATGTCCGGCGGCCTCAGCGACCACCGCTACCCGGTTCACAAACTGCATGGCCTCGGCGAAGTCCTTGAATGTCCATTCACGGACGAGCTTCCCCCCTTGCAGCTTCCACGCTGGGTGGGCCTTTGTTACTTCCTCAATCTGCGCAGCGGTCAATGCGTTTGCCATGGACAATACCTCGCGTATGCGATCCTAGCCGCCTTGTTTGCTATGCGCAACCGTTGGACGGCGGATGCTTACCTGTCGGGCGGATGGCGAGGGCCTTCCAGTTTCTGTGCAAAGGTCAGCCCAGGTTTCGTGCGGCATCGCAAGAAAAACCTCGACGATCCGGGGGTCAAATTGCTTTCCAGCACATCGCGCGATCTCCTCAGTGGCTGCGGCAAATGTCGTTCCTTTCCGGTAGGGTCTGTCTGACGTTATTGCGTCCAGTGCGTCGGCGATGGCGAAGATCCGTGCTCCCAGCGGGATCTCTTCGCCTTGCAGACCTCGCGGATAGCCGGTGCCATCGAACCGCTCCTGGTGCGCATAGACGATCTCCGCGGCCTCGCGTAGAAAGGGGATCTTGCGCACCATCTCGTAACCGCGTTCGCAGTGCTGCTTCATGATTGTCATCTCTTCGTCGCTTAGTCTCGCGGGTTTTAAGAGAATGCTGTCCGGCGTGGCGATCTTGCCGATGTCGTGGAGAAACGCGCCGCGCGCAATGACCCGCAGGTCGTCCGACTCGAGCCCCATGGCTTCTGCCAGCGCGATGGTGTACGCGGTCACTCGCCTGGAGTGGCCTTCTGTCTCTTCGTCGCGCAGGTCGAGCGCAGCGCCCATCGCTTCCAGCGTAATGTCGTAGCTGCGTTCGAGGTCCTGCATGGTCGAGCGCAGACGCCCTGTTCGTGAAGTGACGATCGATTCAAGGTTATGCCGGTAGATTGTGTTCTGTTTGCGGAGGCGACCGTGTTCGACGGCGCGCATGACGATACTTTCCAGCTCGGAGCGTTCGAACGGCTTGAGCAGATAGTCGATCGCTCCTCGCCGGAACGCGCTGGTGACGACGTGAATGTCATTTATCGCGGAGAACATGACGACAGGCATGCCGGGATGGTCGGTGCAGATCTGGTCGAGCAGGCAGAGGCCGTCAGTGCCGGGCATCATGATGTCGCATAGGACGAGGTCGTAGTCTGGGTCTTGTTGAAGCCGCGCCAGGGCCTCTTCTGCGCTTTCTGTCACGGTTGCCGCATAGCCGCTGTGCTCCAGCAGCGCGGCTACGACTCCGCGCACGGGTTCTTCGTCGTCGACTACCAAGATTCGTTCTTGCGGCATGGTCTCTTAGTCTCTATCGGCTGGTTGGAGGGTTTTGCCAGCGATTTTCCAGAAAAAAATGCGGGTGGTCTGAGAGGTAGAGTTTTTGCCAAAATTGCTGGGGTTTTTGAGGGTGTTTGGAAAAAGCGGGTGGGAAAATGTGGTTTTTTGATGGTCAGATTGTGGTAATTGGGTGGTGAATTGTGGAGCGCTGATGGCGCTTCTTGATGCGCCAAAAATATGCCATGTTTTTCAACTTAATTTTTGGGTTGTCCCGTTTTGGGAATGTCTTGCCGCGTGGGGTCTACTTGATTCCGAGATTTTGCAGAACAGCGCGCGCGGCAGGATCGTCCGGGGCGATCTGAAGGGCCGCTTCAGCCTCCGACCGGGCTTCGTCGTAGCGCTTTGCCGCGCCGAGAGCGTTCGCGAGGTTGGTGTGGTATTCCGGGTCCTGCGGCGAGATGGCGACGGCAAGCCTGTATTGAGCGATGGACGAGACGTAGTCGCCTTGCTCACCGTAGACGCCGCCGAGATTGTTATGCACTGATGCGCTGAAGCCGTCCTGCTCTGGATGCGCTGCTAGAGCCCTGGAGAACCATTCCACGGCCTTGGATAAGTCGTGGTGGTATTGCCAGGCCACTAGTCCGATAGTCGACAGGACGTTCTCGTTCTGCGGGTCCGCTGCAATCGCTCTTTCGAGCAGGGGCCCGGCTTCGCTCCAGCGGCCGGCACGGACGAGGATGAGTCCTTCTTCGCTGTCGATTTCAGGGTCCGCGGGAGCGATCTCCCGGGCGCTGGCGAGCATCTGGAGGGCCCTCTGGTTGTCGGACCGGTCGGCATAGAGCGAGGCGAGACCTTTGTAGGCCGCGACGAGATCGAGCCGGTCTTGCGGAGTCTCCTGTTTGGCGAGAGAGATTGCCTGCAGGTAGTTTTGCTCCGCATCTACGGAGCCGGGGGACTCGTCGCTTTGGGTGGACGCGACCATGGTGCGGACAAATGGGGCGTTGGGCGACTGGCTGAGGGTCTGGGTGAAGAGCGTCTTGTCGTCCTTCCAATCGGGGTTGCGCTGGATGGTTGCGACGGAAAAGGCGGAGACTGCGATGACGAGAAGCGAGACAGCTGCGGGTCCGCGAAACTTTTCCGGCGCGAGCAGGATGAGGCGCGTTGCCGCGAGGACGAGGAGGAGACAGAAGCCGATGGACGGGAGATAGAGGTAGCGTTCGGCGAAGACGTTGCGGCCTACCGCGTAGATGTCCAATGCGGGAAGCAGAGTGATGCAGACCCATAGCGCGGCGAAGGCTGGGAGGGCGGCCCGGCGCACGAGGCAGACGAGGCCGGCGATGGTGGCGAGGACGAAGACGATAGCTGCGATGGCGCGCGGGTCGGTGAGGGAGCGGACGGGAGAGAAGATGTGGTACGCGTTGAGTTGGAACGGCCACGCCAGCTTTAGCCAATAGGACAGCATAAGGTGCGAGGTGGTGAGGAAAAACTGGAGCGGGTCGAGGGCCCAGTCGCGTGCCCCTGTTGCCACTCCGCCCAGAACGCGAAAGCGGATGATGAGGTAGAGCGCGAGCGTGGCCCAGTAGGCCGCGCTTGCTTTGAGAGCGGCGCGGAGGCCGGTCTTTTCCACGATGAGAACGTAGGCGACGACGAGAATTGGGAGGACGGCCGAGGTTTCTTTCCAGAGAAGCGAGATGGCGAAGGCCGCGAGCGAGAGAAGAGGGAACAGCCATGCGGGTCGATGCCCTTGTTCGGTTCGACGGGCAGCGAGAAAGAGGCCGAGGGCGATGAGGAGGAAGAGGGTGCAGCCTAGATCGGGCGAGGCTGCGATCCAGTCGACGGCTTCGGTGTGGATGGGATAAACGGCGAAGAGCGATGCGGCCGCAAATGCGGAGAAGGTGCTTTGCGTGAGGAGCCAGAAGACGGCGAAGGCCGCGAGGACGCAGGCGATCGCGAGCAGGAGGTTTGTGAGGTGGAAGGGAGCAGGGGTGAATCCGAAGCTTGTCCCGAGGATGCGATAGGTGAGCATCTGAAGCGGGCGATAGGTTTGGTTTTGAACGGCGGGGTCCTGATGGGCGAAGCGTACGTCGGAGGAGAAGATACGGGCGAGGGGTGCGGCTGGTCTGATTGCCGGGTTCATCACGATCTGTTCGTGGTCGTCCCAGACGAAGCTGTTGGTGATGCTGTTGTAATAGACGAGAAGGACAAGCGCTGCGAGGGCGCATGCTGCCAGCGCCAGATGGAGCCGGGCAGAGGGGCGCCGTTTTGCAGGGGGCCCTTTCTTTTTCCTCTTGGCCAGCGGCATGGGTTTCTATGGTACCAAGGTGGTTGGGTTCTGCACCGACTGTCCGCTGGTGGACACAGTATTTCGCATTCGGACAGACAGCGGAGGGCGGTCCTTTTCGATCACTCTGATAGATGAAGAGTTATGAGATTCTTTTCTTGGGCATGAACGTGCCTATCTAGCTGAGAACGCCGCACTCGGAGGATGTCATGCGCAATCTGCTCCAGGACCTGCAGTACGGGTTTCGACAACTGAGAAATGCGCCGGTCTTTGCAGTTACCGCCATCCTCACGCTGGCGTTTGGCGTTGGCATCAATGCTGCCATGTTCTCTGTTGTCGACCAGGTGCTGCTGCGGAGCATGCCGTTTCCGCGCGCGGACGAGGTGGTACAGATGGCGGCGCGGTCGGAGGGCGGTGGGTTTGCTTCCACGTCACTTCCGGATGTTCAGGACTGGCAGGCGCGCAGCCACTCGTTCCAGCAGATTGCGTTTTACACCGAGCAGGTGCCCACGCTTGGAGGGACCTCCGACCCGAAGCTGGTGGCGCAGATCGTTTCAAGCTCCAATCTCTTCGACCTGCTGCAGGCGAGGCCGATGATGGGGCGGACCTTTTTGCCTGGGGACAGTCAGGCCGGCCGCACTAACGTGCTGGTCCTGGGAGCTGCAGTGTGGCAGGAGGTTTATCACGGGGACGCTCAGATCGTAGGCCGCACGGTCCCGGTCAACGGAATACCTTTTACTGTTATCGGGGTGATGCCGCGCGGTTTTGCTTTTCCCGCCAATACGGGAGAGGACGCCATCTGGACGCCGATCCCGATCGACGATAAGGCGCTGCAGGACCGGGGCTCGGCCGCGCTTAGTGTCATTGGACGCCTGCGCCCCGGAATCTCCATTTCAGCAGCAACGCGTGAGATGAACTCCATCCATGACCAGTTGAAGCATGAGTATCCCAAGGATGAAGACAGCCGTCCGATGCGCGTGGAGTCCTACCCTAGTGTGGTGACCGGCACTGCACGTCCGGCGATTATTGCTCTCGACGCTGCTGTCTTTGCGGTGTGGCTGATTGCGTGCGCCAATGTTGCGGGGCTGCTGCTTGCTAGGGGAAATGGGCGGAAGCGCGAGGTGGCGCTGCGTACAGCGCTTGGCGCGCAGCGCGGCCGGCTGGTTCGCCAGTTTTTGACGGAGAGTCTTCTGCTGAGTCTGGCTGGCGGAGTGGTTGGGCTGGAGTTCGCGAATCTTGCGCTGCATCTGCTGAAGCGCTATCTCGCGGACGCAGTCATCTTTGGCGATCAGATCCATATTGATTTGAAGGTCTGTGTTTATCTTTTTGTGGCGTCGTGCATCTCGGCCATTCTTTTTGGTCTGCTTCCGGCGCTGAATGCTACGAATGTGCCGCCATCGGATGGTCTTCGGCAGGGGACGGCCGCCTCTGGCATTGGGCGGCAGCAGACCCGGTGGCGAGATACGCTTGTTGTCGGTGAGATCGCTCTTACGCTTACGCTTCTGGTCACGGCTGGATTGATGGTGCGTACGCTGCTCTCCCTTCGCCACACGCGTACGGGTTTCGTGGCCAGCCAGGTGGTTACAGGTGAGATGTACCTTCCGTCGCACTCGGCGCTGTTCTTTGACACACCACAGCAGCAGAGTGGCCCCTCGCTGATTCAGACCTTCTATACGCCGCTGCTTGAACGCATCGACGCACTTCCGGGTGTTCAGTCGTCGGGGCTTACTACGGTCCGTCCGCTGCAGGGTGGGTGGGACTTCAACATGACCGTGGAGCTTGCCAATCACGCCAAGCTCGAGCATTCAGCAGCGGCGCAGGCCCGTGCCACTAGCAGCGATTACTTCAGGACGATGGGGATCCAGTTGTTGCAGGGACGGTCCTTTGGCAGCACGGATTCGATCGACGCCGCGCCGGTTGCGATTGTGAATCGCGCCTTTGTGCGGCGCTTTTTGGCGAATGAGAATCCGCTTGGCCAGCGGGTGCGATACAACGATGCCGGAGAGCGGCAGTGGTCGACGATCGTTGGGGTCGTGGATGACAGTCCGCAGAAGACGCTGGGGCAGCCGCCGCTGCCTGAGATCCATTACAACCTCGATCAGATTCGGCCTCAGGACGAACTCTATCCTATCCTTGGCACTTTTTACATGAACGTGGTGATTCGTTCGCCGCTTCCGCCGGAGACGGTCAGCCGCGAGCTTCGACGCGTTGTTCATGAGCTGCAGCCGGACGCTGTGCTGAATGGGGTGAAGAGCATGCAGGAGGTGGTGGACGGCTCGCTTGGCAATCAGGTATTGGCGGCGCGGCTACTGGGGCTGTTTGCGCTGGCTGGGCTGGTGATTGCGATTGCGGGTATCTATGGGCTGCTGGCGTACTCGGTGAGCCAACGGACGCGTGAGCTTGGGGTGCGGATTGCGCTGGGGGCGCAACGCGGCGATGTGCTGTGGCTGGTGCTGCGGCATGCGCTGGTTCTGCTGGGGGTTGGCGTGGCTGTGGGGGCCGTAGTTACGGCAGCTTCGGGCAAGCTGCTGACGGCGTTTCTTGCTTACAACCTAAGTGGAAATTATGCGCTGTTCGAGATTGCGATTGCGCTGCTGCTGGTTGTTTGTGGACTGGCGGCGAGTTATTTTCCTGCCCGGCGGGCGGCCCGTATCGACCCTGTGGTGGCGCTGCGCACAGAGTAAAGAGCTAGTGGGACCTGCGATGAAGCTAGCCGGCCCGCTTGCTGCTCCTTGGCCGGGGCTTGCGCTTTGGCTGGCTCTTGGCCGCCTTAAGTTCAAGATTGAGCGCCACGGCAGCGCGGATGAGGTCTTTTAATGCCGCCTCGTCGAGCTTGTTGCCTTCGTGGATGTCGATTGCGCGCCTGACATTCCCGTCGAGGCTGGAGTTGAAGAGACCGGAAGGGTCCTCCAACGCAGCTCCCTTGGCAAAGGTCAGCTTGACGGCGTTCTTGTAGGTCTCTCCGGTGCAGATGATGCCACCGTGGGAGAAGACGGGAGTTCCCCTCCATTTCCACTCTTCGACGATCTCGGGGTCTGCCTTGTGAATGATTGCGCGGACCTTCGCGAGCGTCTTCCCGCGCCAGTCTCCAAGTTCGTTGATCTTCGCGTCGATGAATGCAGAGGCAGATTCTACTGGGACGGTCATTTTCATGTATCGCTCCAACTCACGCACCTAATTTAGTGCGCTGGAGCGTAACCTGCAACCGTGCAAAATCCGGCTATCCGTGAATTCGTACCGTGACTCCTCATTTAGCCCGTCCCACGCAAGCACTCGCGCGTCATCGATCGTCTGTGGCTGGTTGTAGATGTCTTCACACTGCTCTATCTCATCTGTTCCGTAATATAGATCCAAAAGCGAGGATGAAGCGGCGATGAGAATGGAGTTGCTGCGATTCAATGGTGCTGTCGAACGCGATCCCGCCATCGATGGGTGGATGAGAGGGCATGGAGGTGAATTGGGAGCCATCGCGCAGGAGTGGTTTGAGGTGATGCGAAGATGCGGGGACGAGGTCCGGGAGGTCCTGCACGACGGCTGTCCGGTTGCATGTCTGGGCGATGCGCCCTTCGGCTACGTCAATGTATTCACTTCGCACGTCAACGTGGGGTTCTTTCACGGTGCAGCGCTGCCGGATCCGGCTGGCTTGTTGCAAGGCGGCGGCAAATCCATGCGTCATGTGAAGCTGAGACCCGGAACGGCCACAGATGCCGCAGCGCTCAGCAGGCTTATCGAGACGGCGTACCTGGATATCAAGGCGCTTGTTGAAAACGGCTGGCTCTGAGAAACGCCCTGAGAGGTCGATGGGACGTGAAACCCTCAGATTAATGCGAAATGTAGGCATCTCCTCAGGAATGATTACAACCGAGATGTGCGTTTATAAGGACTAGCGGACGTCTCAAACACCAAGGAGTTTCTTAATGTGGACCAGAGCCTGGATTTTTATGGGGTTGTGCCTTTTCTGCACCGCGCCCGCATATTGTCAAACGAGCGTGTACCAGCTGCGCATCTACAAGCTCCATGCGGGTAATGAGCAGCATTTTCACGAACGCTTCGGCGGGCAATGTATGCCGATCATGCGGCGCTACGGTTTCGATATTGTGTTCACGAGCCAAAGTGGAGGGCCCGGCCACGTTGCCTTACACGCCTAAACCCTCTGCGGTGCCGTGAGTCGATCAGCCTCTCGGACTGAGGTCGTAGTCCAAGTTCGCGGTGGAGAGACGCAAGGGCGTTTCTGGGTACTAAGCGGATTTATTGCTAGGCGTGCCGCGGAAACGCTGCTCTCGTATTTATACCGGTATGCCGGTTTTTGCGGGAAAGAGGACGCCGATGGTACGGCTTTGCGGTCGCAGCGCCCACGATGCCACAGTAATACCAGTAAGGACGAGAGGGGCGAGGACGTGAAAGGCGTAAGCGCCGTAAACGCCGACCGCGGCGACGGACGCGACCGCGCCTGTCAGATCGAAGAAGATGCCGGCATACGCCCATTCCTTGAGCCGCGGAAAACGCGGCACGAGGATGGCAATGGCCCCAAGCACCTTCCAAAATCCAAGGATGGCAAAGAAGTACAGCGGATAGCCAAGGACGGGCACTGTGCCATGAGGGTTGGTGCGAAATTGTATAAGCTGCCCCACTCCGCCGCCTCCGATAAAAAACGCTATGAGTCCGGTTGTAGTCCAATAAGCGATGGATTTGGCTTTCATGGTCAGTCCAGGCCTCCGAGAACGTTGTCCAGACCGCCGAAGAACTTCTGCCAGCCGTACTTTGCACCCTGATAAGCTGCCTGCTGATCGGGACCGAAGCCGGACTGCTCCATGCGAACGTGGGTGCCGCCCTCCGCTGGAGTCAGCGTCCAGAGCACCACCCATTGAAGCCCGCTTTCACCTCCCCCAACACCCCAGTTGTAGGACAGGCGTTGAAGCGGGTCGATGATCAGCACCTCGCAGTCGACGATACCATTCCAGTTCGGCATGGGGTCGGCCCGGAATTGGAACCTATGCCCGACCACCGGCTGGAAGTCGTTGTTCATCATCCATTGCGCGAGGAGCGGGCCCTCTGTGAGCGCGCGCCACAGCTTCTCTGGTGGGTGTGGGAATACTCTCTCGATCACAAGGGTGCGGGTACTCTCTGTTGGATTGCTCATGGTGCTCATGGGTCCATCCTTTCCAAAAGGGTTTCGAGACGGTCAAACCGGTCACGCCAGAAGGCGCCGTAGAGATTGAGCCAGTCCACCATCGGCGCCAGCGCATCGGGCTGAACACGATAGTGAGTTTCGCGTCCCTCGCGGCGATGACGTACGAGCTTTGCCCGCTTCAGCACCGTCAGATGTTTGGAGACAGCCGGCTGGGAGACGCCCGCATAGCGAGTCAATGCGTGGACGGTCTGTTCGCCCTGCCGGGTCAACTCCTCGAAGATGGCCCTGCGAGTCGGGTCGGCGAGCGCACGGAAGACGTGATTGGCACTGGTCTGCTTCACAGGCAAAACCATAACCGTATGGTTATTGGTTTGTCAAGAGGAACGGAATATTATTTCGAAATTGCGGCCTTGCAGAGGCGCTCAGCAGCTCTTATCGGGATTCTTGTTTTTGGGCGGATTTTTTTTTGGCGACCCAGCCGGATTTGGTGACCTGGCGTGCACGGCCGAGCGCCAGCGCGCCTTCGGGGACGTCTTCGGTGATGCTGCTGCCGGCGGCGATATAGGAGCCAGCGCCGACGGTGATCGGCGCGACGAGGGTGGAGTCGGAGCCGACGAAGGCCCCGTCGCCGATGGTGGTGAGGTGCTTGTGGACGCCATCGTAGTTGCAGGTTATGGCTCCGGCGCCGATATTGACGTTGGCCCCGATGACGGCGTCGCCTAGGTAGGTAAGGTGGTTGGCCTTGGAGCCTTTGCCCATGGTGGT
>DATHQG010000385.1:0-6976 GCA_035483075.1 Edaphobacter sp.
TTCTTGAATTGACTACAGACGATTTTGGGGGAATATGATTCACTTGGAGCCGAGGAGATATTGCATGCGACGAGTTTCCCTGATGCTGGCTGCTGTGGTGGCGATGGTTCCGTTCTCGAGTCTGGCGCAAACGGCTGGGCCTTACAAGGTGTTGCAGACGGAGAAGGTCGGCGGAGAGGGTGGATTTGATTATGTGTATGCCGATGCTGAAGGCCGCAAGTTGTATATTCCGCGTAGCGGCCCGGCAGGAAAAATCACGGTCTTCAATCTGGATACGCTGAAGCCGGTTGGGGATATCGCCAATGCCAGCGCGCATGGAGTCGCCGTCGATGTGAAGTCGCAGCATGGATTCGGCAGCAGCAAGCCGGTGGTGATGTTCGACGCGAAGACGCTGGCGACGATCAAGACAATTGACGTCGAGGGCGGCCCGGACGGTATTCTGGGCGATCCCTCGAGTGGCCGGGTGTATGTGCTGAGCCATCGCGCGCCGAACGTTACGGTGATCGATGCGAAGGATGGATCGATTGTGGGTACGATCGACCTGGGCGGTGCGCCGGAGCAGGCGGTCTCGGATGGCAAGGGCCATCTGTATATCGACCTCGAGGACAAGGGCAGTATCGCTGTGGTGGATGCGAAGGCGCTGAAGGTGACGGCGACCTACGACCTGCAGGGCAAAGGTGGGACATGTGCCGGTCTGGCGATGGATGTGAAGAACAACATCCTGTTTGCTGCTTGCCGGAGTCCGCAGACGATGGTGATTCTGAATGCCGGTGACGGCAAGATTCTGGAGACACTGCCGATTGGCAATGGATCGGATGGCGCGGTGTTCAACCCGAAGACGATGGAGGCATTCAGCTCGCAGGGCGATGGGACGCTGACGATTGTGAAGGAGAACAGCCCGACGAGCTTCGTAGTCGAGCAGACACTGACGACGATGACGCGTGCGAAGACGCTGACGCTGGACAACAAAACGAGCCGGATTCTGCTGATTGCAGCGGAGTTCACGCCGCCTCCTGCGCCTGCGGCGGGAGAACGTCCGGGGCGCGGACAGATGGTGCCGGACTCGTTTTCGATCCTGGTGGTGGGTAAGTAGCGGGTAAATAACGGGCAGTGCGAACCCGATCCCCTGGGTTCGTTATACTTAAGAGTGATATGTCTTCAGCTTCTACAACTACCAGTGTGAACGGTAGACGTCCGATGACCGCGAAGCGGCGCTGGCTGGCGATGAGGCGAAAAGCCCGCGAGATACGCTCCATCGGGGACGCCATCGGATCGACCGACCACCCGTATATGGCGCACATTGTGCCGATGCGGCGGTGTAACTTGGCGTGTACGTATTGCAATGAATATGACGATTTTTCCGATCCGGTGCCGGTCGATGAGATGCTGCGGCGGATCGACCATCTGGGGCGGCTGAGAACGTCGGTGATTACGATCTCGGGCGGTGAGCCGCTGCTGCATCCGGAGCTGGATCAGATTATTACGCGGATCCGGAAGACGGGCGCGATCGCAGGGTTGATCACGAATGGGTATCTGCTGATGCCGGACCGGATCAAGCGGCTGAATAAGGCCGGGCTCGACCATATGCAGATCTCGATCGACAACGTAATGCCGGACGAGGTTTCAAAGAAGAGCCTGAAGGTGCTGGATGCGAAGCTGCGGATGCTGGTCGAGCACGCGGATTTTCATGTGAACATCAACTCGGTTGTCGGCGGTGGAATTGCGAATCCGAACGATGCGCTGACTGTGAGCGAGCGGGCACTGGCTCTGGGGTTCAGTTCGACGATTGGGATTATTCATGACGGCAGCGGTCAGTTGAAGCCGCTGGGCGAGGCCGAGCGGACAGTGTGGGAGAAGGTAAGGAATCTGACGCGGCGGAGCTACTCGCGCTTCAATCACTTCCAGGAGGCGATTGCCAATGGGAAGACGAATGACTGGCGTTGCCGCGCGGGGGGACGGTATCTGTATATCTGCGAGAACGGGCTGGTCCACTACTGCAGCCAGCAGCGCGGGTATCCAGGGGTGCCGCCGTCCGGATATATGACTGCGGACGTGAAGCGGGAGTTTCTGACGGAGAAGAGTTGTGCGCCGAGCTGCACGATCAGTTGCGTGCATCAGGTGAGCTACATCGACCACTGGCGGGCGCCGCAGACGAGCTCGGTGACGCCGGGCGCTTCAGGGCATGGAGCCGGGGCGGCCGAGCTGGTGCAGATCCGTTAGGAGTTGGGTCATGAGTGCTGTGAAGCGCGCGGGGGCGGGGCCGGTCACGCTTAATGAGGAACAGGTCCATCTGATTGCGAAGGCGCTGGCCGATCCTCGGCGGCTGGAGTTACTGCGGCAGATTGGGAGCTGCACGAAGCCAGCGCAATGCGCCGAGATCAAAGACTGCCATCCAGTGAGTGCGGCGACGTTGTCGCACCATATGAAGGAGCTGGAGACCGCAGGGCTGGTGCAGGTGATGCGCGAGGGGAAGTTCGTCAGCTATCTACTGCGCCGGGACGTGCTGCATGCGTACATGGAGCAGCTGGCTAAACTTTAGAGCGAGAACGTCTTATCAATTTTCATCAAAAATGTTCGCATCTTCTTTCCGTCAAAGTCATCAATTAGATGCTTGTCGAAATATCAAACGATAAGACATAAGAGAGGTGTATTGAGATGGGAAAGCTTGCGAATAAAGTGGCGCTGGTAACAGGAGCATCGAAGGGTATTGGTGCAGGAATTGCGAAGGCACTGGCAGCCGACGGTGCGTCGGTTGTCGTGAACTATTCAACAAGTAAAGAGGGCGCAGACAAGGTCGTGGCTGAGATCAAGGCCAAGGGCGGCAAGGCCGTTGCGGTGCAGGGTGATTTTTCGAAGAAGGAAGACATCAGCAAGGTCTTCGCCGAGACGAAGAAGACCTTCGGGCGCCTGGATACAGTCGTGAACAACGCGGGTGTGTATGAGTTTGCACCGCTGGGTGACGTGACCGTGGCGCAATTTCATAAGATGTTCGACCTTAATGTGCTGGGACTGATCCTGAGCTCGCAGGAGGCGTTGAAGTACTTCGGGCCGGAGGGTGGAAGCATCATCAATATCGGTTCGGTGGCCAGTTCGAGCAATCCGCCAACGGCGAGTGTGTACACGGCGACCAAGGGCGCGGTGGACTCGGTGACTCGCACGCTGTCGAAGGAGCTTGGACCGAAGAATATCCGGGTGAATTCGATCAACCCGGGGATGGTGGAGACGGAAGGAGTGCATACAGCAGGCTTTATTGGGAGCGACTTCCAGAAATGGGCCGAATCGCAGACTCCGCTGGGACGAATCGGGCAGCCGAAGGACATAGCGCCGGTCGCGGTCTTCCTGGCTTCGGATGATTCGAGCTGGTTGACAGGGGAGTTGATCCTGGCCGGGGGCGGGTCGCGGTAATCAAAAGGCAAGGGAGCCGGAAACGGCTCCCTTTTCATTTAGGCATTGGGGGAGTGGGCGGTAGGCTCGCTTCGATCGATGATGTTCGTCCAAGGCAACGGGAGTTCGAACGACATTGAACCGAAGATTTTTTTTGAGTTTGTTTGCGAGTGGCGTTTCTGCAGCAGCGCTATCCGCAGAACCGGCGATGGCGGCGGTGACCGGAGCAAAGATCAAGGCGATTGCGTTCGATGGATTTACGGTTTTTGATGCGCGGCCGGTTGCTGCGCTTGCCGAGCGAGTCTTTCCCGGGCACGGGGAAGAGATGAGTGCTCTGTGGCGGACGCGGCAGTTTGAGTACACATGGCTGCGGACGGTTGGACACCAGTATGTCAACTTCTGGCAGGTAACGGAGGAAGCTCTGTCCTTCTCGTGCAAGTCTCTAAAGCTGGAGCTGACGACGCCGGACCGCGACCGGTTGATGCAGAGTTATCTTGAGCTAAAGGCGTGGCCGGATGCGCTCTTGGCGTTGAAGGGATTGAAGGCGAGCGGGCTGCGGCTGGCGTTCCTTTCGAACTTTACGGTGACGATGCTGGATCAAGCGGTGAAGAACTCCGGACTTGAGGGTATCTTTGACGATCATCTAAGCACCGACCGGGTGAGGGCGTTCAAGCCGGACCCCCGAGCCTATGGCATGGCGATGAGCGCCTTTGGTCTGCAGAGAGAAGAGATTGCCTTTGCTGCGTTTGGCGGCTGGGACGCGATCGGGGCGAAGTGGTTCGGCTATCCAACATTCTGGGTGAATCGCGCGCATGCTGTGACAGAACAGCTTGGGGTCGTTCCAGATGGAGCTGGTAGCGATCTGAATGATCTGGCAATGTTTGTGCAGGCACGGCGAAATTAGCATCTGATAGATCGTGGCAATGGAGAGACGATGCTAGTTCGCTTCGGAGTAGGACTGTTGGTTGTCGTTCTTGCGGTGGGGGCCTGGGGACGGGCGGCGGCGGTCTTTGCCGCTCCTACACCTTCCAATCAGGCGCAGGAGACGACGCAGAGGCCTACGAGTACACCTTATGCGGGCGACCTTTCGATCTTCGAGTACCCGGACCGGGACAAGAAGCTGCAGATTGACAGGGTGATGGACCTGCTGGGGATCACGAAGGGGAAGAACGTCGCGGACATCGGTGCGGGGTCGGGGTGGTTCACGGTGCGGGCGGCGCGCAGAGTGGGGCCGACGGGCACGGTGATTGCCGAGGACATCAATCCGCTGGCGATCGAGTACATCGGCAAGCGGGTGGTGAAGGAGGACCTAACGAACGTGCGGACGGTGCTGGGTGGGCCGGACGATCCGCGGCTTCCGGCCGGGAGCGTGGACGCGGTGCTGATGCTAAAGGTGTACCACGAGGTCGCGCATCCGGTCGTGTTCATGCAACGGTTGAAGACGACGCTGCGTGAGGGAGCAAAGGTGGGGATCATCGACCGCAATGGAACCGGGGCGAACCATGGGTTGGACCACGATGTGGTGGTGAAGGAGATGGGTGAGGCGGGATACAAGCTGGTGGGATCGTATGACTTTACCAAGGCGGATAAAGAGGACTATTTCCTGATCTTTCAGGTGCGGTGAGGGCCGGCGCTAGCGGTGTTTAGAAAATTTCTGCGTGGCGGTTGCATTCTTCGATAGTCTTGAGATATCAGGACTATCGACGTACGGGGAGATGCGATGCGCAGTGTTTTTTTTGTGGCGGCAGTGGTGTTAGTTGGGTCGGTTGCAGGCGCGCAGGTGCAGGGCAGCGACGGGATCACGCTGCCGAACCCACCGGCGGTAAAGACGGCGCCGGTGGTCGATGAGTACACGAGCTCAGAGCCTGGCGTGCCGACGAAGATCACGGACCCGTATCGGTGGCTCGAGGACGCGCGTAGTCCGGAGACGCGGGCGTATATCGCGGCGCAGAACGCTTATACTGCGCAGTATTTTTCGCAGGTGAAGATGCTGCCGTCGGTCGTTGAAGAGATGGGGAAGCTGCTGAAGGTGGACTTTGTCAGTGTGCCGACGCGGCGGGGGGAACGCTACTTTTTCTCGAAGCGGCTGGCGGACGAGAACCAGGCCTCGATTTACATGCGGGTGGGGCTGCATGGGACGGACGAGAAGCTGATCGACGCGAGCAAACTGAGCGCGGACCAGAACACGTCAGTGAATACGCTGAACCTGACGGAGGACGGTTCGATGATGGCGTATGGCGTTCGCGTGGGCGGGGCGGACGAGGTGGAGGTGCACTTTCTCGATGTTGCCACGCGGAAGGACACGGGCGATGTGATGCCGCGGGCGCGGTACTCGGGTGTGGACATCGCTCCTGATAAGGCCGGCGTGTATTACTCGAAGCTGTTTCCGCATGAGGGGAACCGGGTTTTCTATCACAAGTTTGGAACGCCGCTTGACAGCGACGCGATGGTCCTCGGTAAGGAGTATCGCGGAGAGAAGCTGGGCGAGATCGACGGTGTTGGTGTGCGTGCCACGGCGAATGGGCACTATCTGGTGTTTCGGATTGGGCGTGGCGTGCCGGCGACCCGCGAAGACATTTTGATCAAGGACCTGCGGGTGCCGGATTCGCCGATTGTGCCGTTGGTGTATGGGATCGACAGCAGGTTTGGCGAGTTCAATGTGGGCGACACCTTTTATATGCGGACCGACTACAAGGCGCCGAATGGGCGGGTGTTAAAGGTGGTGCAAGGCAAGGGGCCGGACGAGTGGCCGGTCATCATTCCCGAGGGGACGGACGTGCTGGAGGCGGTGAATGTGGTTGGCGGCAAGATGTATGTGCTGCGGCTGAAGGACGTGAAGTCGGAGGTGACGATTTATTCGCTTGAGGGCAAAGAACTCGGGCATATCGCATTTCCCGGAATTGGCGCGGGTTCGACGCTGTCTGGGCGGGCGATCGATACGGACGGGTTCTATACGTTCCAATCGATCATTACGCCGCCAACGATCTTCCACTACGACACGAAGACCGGAAAGTCGGAGGTGTTCTACAGCGACAAGGTGCCGTTCGATTCGACACAGTATGAGGTGAAGCAGGTCTTCTATACGTCGAAGGACGGGACGAAGGTGCCGATGTTTATCGCGGGGAAGAAAGGGCTGAAGCGCGATGGAAGCGAACGGCTGCTGATGACGGGCTACGGCGGATTTGCGCTGAGCGAGACGCCGGTGTGGAACCCGGAGTATGCGTGGTGGATGCAGCAGGGCGGGTGGTTTGCGCTGCCGAACCTGCGTGGCGGCAATGAATATGGCGAGGTGTGGCATAAGGCGGCGATGTTTGAGAAGAAGCAGAACGTCTTCGACGACTGGTTTGCTGCCGCGGAGTATTTGATCGCGAACAAGTACACGACGCCGGAGCGGTTTGCGATTCGCGGGCGTTCGAACGGCGGGTTGTTGATGGGCGCTTCGATGACGCAGCGGCCGGACCTGTTTGGCGCGATATGGTGCGGGTATCCGTTGCTGGATATGCTGCGGTACCAGATGTTCGAGATGGGACGGACGTGGACGACGGAGTATGGATCGGCGGAGAACGCGAAGGATTACCCGTACATACTAAAG
>DATHQG010000386.1:0-15123 GCA_035483075.1 Edaphobacter sp.
GACAGTGCCGACCGGGCGCTGGATGCAGAGTACGCTTTCGAACTCGCAAACAAGGCGTATTCACTGTACATTTCGCAGAATCCAGCAGAAAGGGCCAAGTTGCTCAGAATGCTACTTTCGAACTCCACTGTAGACGCCACAAGTATAACGCCCACATACAGATACCCCTTCGACCTGATATACAAAAGTGCCAAAATGGAGAAATGGTCGGGACGACTAGATTCGAACTAGCGACCTCACCCACCCCAAGGGTGCGCTCTACCAGGCTGAGCCACGTCCCGACTATCGGTTGCGCGTCGGCCCAGGCGGGCGACGGCGGGGTATCCTGCAGACCTAAGTGTACACGACTGGCCCAACTTTGCGGCCACAAGCGGCCCGTTCGGCCTAGTGGGTCGGAGCAACGTACTCCTTCGGCAACGATCCACCCTCGCCAAAGAAGAACTCGTTCATCTGCTCGACCAGGAACTCCTGGGCCTCCCGCGTCCATGGCTGCAGGCGATACTCGTTTAGCAGCATCTTCTGGCGTTCTACCCACTCACCCCACGACTTCTTCGAGACGTTTTTGAAGATCTTCTGGCCAAAGTCCGAATCGAATGGTGGTTCGTCCAGCCCTTCCATCTCAGTCTTGAATCTCGTGTCGAAAACCATATGTGCCATCTTCTGTGAACTCCTTTTGGAGTCTTCATTTTACGACGCGCGGGACAATTTCGCTGAATCCGATGTCGCATTGCTTCGCATCCAATACCACTATGACCGTTGCTTACGATATAGCGACCGTGGCAGTAACCGGACTAATGACCGGCAACGAGTTTGCCGTCGCGGCCTTCGTCCATCCCCAACTGCGGAAGCTGGGCGATAGCGCTTACGCTCAAGCTGCGGCCCGGCTGGCAGGTACGCTCGGCAAGGCGATGCCGCTCTGGTACGGCCTTGCGCTTGTACTCATCCTTGGTGCGGCCTTTGAACACCGACCCGTATCGAGCGGCCCCGGCCTGTTCATCTTATTGGCGGCCGTCTTCTGGACAGCGACCATTTTGTTTTCGGTGACGATGCTTGTCCCCATTAACAACCGCATAGCGAAGATGGACCCAGAGCGCCCCTATGACTGCTGGTTGCGAGACCGGTCACGATGGGACCAACTGCATCAGATGAGGGTCGCCCTCTTGGTCATGGCCTTTCTTCTATTGCTCACCGGCTTGTTCGGCAGTGCCGCGACTCCAATAAACTAGCGCCGTTTGCCCTTGGTTTTTTTATTTCTGTCTCGCGCCTTCGACCTGGTCTTCCCTTTTTTGCCTGAACGATTGGGACTTGAGTGCGGACGCTCCCCTGCAGTCGTCGCGGCGGTCTTCGAGCGGCGTGAAGATTGCGGTGAGCCCACCAACCTCTCCTCCGAAGGAATTAATGCAAACTGCAGCCGCCTCTGCTGCCGATCAATGCGGTCAAGCAGCACATGCACTCGCTGCCCCATCTTGAATACCTGCCCGTTCCGCGCTCCGACGATCTGCCGATCGGTATCGCGAAACATATAGCGGTCGTCCTGCAGAGATGCCAGGGGCACAAGCCCCTCAATAAACAGATCGTCCAACTCAACGAAGAACCCATACTTCGTACACGACAGAATGATCGCGTTGAAGTCCTCGCCGACGCGGTCCTGCATGAACTTGATCTTCTTCCACTCGATCAGTTCGCGCTCCGCATCGTCGGCCCTCCGCTCCGACTGACTCGACTCTGTGGCGATCGCGCCCAACTCCGCTTCCGGAATTGGCCCTTCTAAAGGTGACCGTTCGTGTCTCTCCGTTCGCACCTTCGCGGGCGATCTTTCCTGCCAGGGCTGGGGCGCGTCCGACATTATCGCTGCACCCTCCGTGTTCGCGCCCGATTGGATTAGTTCGCGCAGTAGCCGATGCACAATCAGGTCCGGATAGCGCCGGATTGGCGAAGTAAAGTGCGTGTAGCTCGGTGAAGCTAACGCAAAGTGTCCCACGTTCTTCTCGCTGTAGCGGGCCTGCTTCAACGAGCGCAACATCAGGTAGGAGAGGATCCGCTCCTCCGGCTTGCCCGCGATCTTCGCCGTCAGCTTTTGATACATCTGCGGCGTCACCGGAATCGAGTCGGCGACTTCATGCGTTTTCGCCTGACGATTCGATCCACGCGCATCTCGCCGGTCACCCTTTGTCTGGATCCGCCTGACCGGCAGGCTGCTGAATCCCAGAGAATAACCAAACTGGCTCGCCGTCTCTTCAAAGTCCACGATGCGCTTTGGGTCAGGGATCTCGTGAATGCGATAGACGCTCGGCACACCCTGCGACTCGATCCAGATCGCGACGCATTCATTCGCAGACAGCATGAACTCCTCGATCAATCTGTGCGACCATCCACGCTGTGACCGGACGATGGCCTCCATATTTCCATCAGGATCGAACTGAATCACCGGTTCCGGCAGATCAAAATCAATCGACCCTCGCCGATGCCTCTTTGCATTCAGCTTTAGCGCAAGCTCATACATTCGTTCGAACTCCGGCACCAGCTCGGCAAACTCCGCGCGAGTCTCTGCCTCTCCATCGAGCACACCCTGGATCTGTGTGTAGGTCATCCGTTTCGCGCTGCGAATGATTCCCTCGCAGACCTCGTAACCAAGCACCTCGCCACGGCCATCGATCTCCATCACGCAGCTCAACACCAGGCGGTCCTCGTCCGGCCGCAGGCTGCACATGCCGCTTGAAAGCTGCGGCGGCAGCATTGGAATCGCGCGGTCCGGGAAGTAAACCGACGTCCCGCGTAGCCTCGCCTCGAGATCGAGTGCGGTGCCGGGGCGCACATAGTGGCTGACATCCGCAATGTGGACCTGCAACTCCCAATTGCCATTCGCCAACGGTCGAACCAGCACGGCGTCATCGAAGTCGCGCGCCGTCTCGCCATCGATCGTGACAATCTTCAATCCGCGAAAATCTCTTCGCTGCCCCAGCTCCTCCGCGTCCAGCGACTCCACTGTCTGTGTAGCAGAGGCCGTAGCCTCCGCCAACACATTCGTCGGAAATACATGGGGTAAATGGTGCTTGCGAATGATGATCTCGACATCCACGCCAAACGCATCCGGCGGCCCCAGCACCTCGATCACACGCCCCTGGGCAGGTCTTCCTGCTGTCGGAAAATCCGTAATCTCGACATCAACCGCCAACCCCTCGAGCGGCCTATGTGGGTCCAGCTCGTCCGACCAGTGGGCCTGCTGGGCCTGCGCCTCCTCGCCAAGCACCCGATGCGGCGTCTCCTTCGGCGTCAATGGGACCTCCGCTCCCTCGGGAATCAGAATCGCCCCGCCGCCTGGTGAGCCGGCCATCCGCTCATCGAGCGGCGTAACGTAGTTGCCATTAATCAGCGGCGTGTTGTCCCACGCACTCCTCCGATGCGTCCGCGCATAATGAAACACCCCCACCACCGTAGGGTTCCTTCGATTCAGCACCCGCGCGATCCGTCCCGAGCGTCTTCCATCGCGCCCTGGCGGGGCCTCATCGACGAGGACCTCGTCTCCCTGCATGGCGCCGTTCAACTCGTTCGGAGGAATAAACAGATCGTCCTCGCGGCCTGTACTCTGCGTCGGACGTACGAACCCATACCCATCGCGATGCAGATCGAGTCGTCCGGCCACGAGCCTGTCCCGCGTCGCGCGATGCTCCACCGCGAGCTCCACGCCCCCACGCTTCACCCGCTTCGTCTTCTCTGGTGCAGCTGACGGCAGACTCCACTGCTCGCTCTCGGTCTTCACCAACTCGCCCCGAGCGGTGATCCGGGCAAGCTGCTCCAACAGCAATCGCCGCTCACGTCCACCGCCCAGTCCAAGCTCACGGACGAGTTGCTTGTACCCTGCACGATGTCCAGGTGAGCGCTCAATCAAACGCATCAGCTCACGATCGGTTTGTGGATAGGGAGTGTGTGCCATCGTCTCCGAGCATACAGCGGGACGCTGCGTTTTTCGCGTTACTTCAGGGCCTTCGACAGCCCAGCCGCCTCTTCCAAGGTGATTCCGGCAGGCATCTGTGTGAACTCTGTCTGGACCTCGTCCTGCTCCTGCCCGATGTTCTTAAAGAACAAGACCCTGCCCTCAATATGCACGTGCGTTTCTGTGATCTGCCACATTCCAGGTGCGACCTCTCTGCGTTCCACCCGAAAGGTCCCACCCTCACGCAGCCGTCCCACCAAACCCCATCCGATCGTTATATCTTGCGTCAGTTTGCCGCTGATGGTCTCGATCCTGTTCTGTCCCTTGTTCACCACAAGTTCGCCCGCCATCTCGCCGAGGACCCGTCCCTGCATATTCGGCGGATTGAAGTTCGGATTCGGTACAAAGCTCAATGTGATCTTCTGCGCGTCCTCGCTCTGCACCTTCCAAAGGAAGGCCTCCGGCAACATTCTCAGCAACTCTTCGGCATTTTTTCCGTCCTGCAATCCATCTTTTTTCTGCTTTGCTAGTTGGGCCTTGTCGTGAATGAAGCTTTGTAACCGTGCGTCCTCAGCTTTGGCCTCCGCGTCAGTCAGAGGCTGACCATTCCTGGCGATCAAACGCTTCACCGAACCGTGGCCCGTCTCCACCACAATCGAAACCGTGTTTGTCCCATCGTTCTGCGCATCGCGATAGCGCCAGTGCGAATGATCGTTTAAGTCCGCAGCCAGTTCAGCCTCCATCGCGACACGGACGATCTCTTTGGGATCTTTGGCGCCCTGTGCCTGCAGCGGGAACGACCCCGCAAGCAGAAGGCCACCCAACGCAATCAGCTGTGAAGAAAATCTCAAAATAATAGACCCACGTTCTTTAAGATGCAGATTCTTCAGCAAGGTTTGCGCTCTTTGACTGTATCAGCGAACCGCCCGCCCCGGGGTATACGGTTCCTGCCAAATTACTTGGTCCACTCCACCCGCACGCTCTTCTTCCCCAATCGCAACGTCGGAGACTCCCCCATCGCGTCCCTGCCATACGTCCTGCCTGCGATCTTCTCTCCATTCAAGCTCACAGCGTTCTCCGCCAGTTTGCGCGTCGCCTCTCCGGTGGAACTCGCAAGCCCCGCCAGCACCAGAAGCTTCGGCACGCGAATCTCCACCGCGCCACCGTCCGCCGCAGCAGCAATCAGCCCTTCCTCTCCAAGCGACACCTTCACCACGGGAACGTCCTCGCTCACCCCTCGCTGCTGAAACATCTTCGCCCAGCTCTCCGCTGCAGCGTCCGCCTCCTCCTTCGAATGAAAGTCCCTTGTAATCGTCCACGCCAGGTCCTTCTTCGCCTGCATCGGATGCAGCGCCCCACTCCGCACCTGCTCCTGCATCGTCGCAATCTCCGACGCTCGCAGGTCCGTCAGCATCGTCCAATACGTCCACATCAGCTCGTCGGAGATCGACATCAACTTCCCATACATCTCCCCCGCCGGCTCATGCACCCCGATCGCGTTCCCCAGCGACTTCGACATCTTCTGTACGCCATCCAGCCCCTCGATAACCGAGGTCATCAGCACAATCTGTTGCGGCTGCCCAAAGTGCTTCTGCAGATCGCGACCCCGCATCAGGTTGAACTTCTGGTCAGTCCCACCCAGTTCCACATCGCACTCCAGCGCGACCGAATCATACCCCTGCGCAATGGGATAGATCAGCTCATGCAGCGAAATCGGCTGCTCTTCATTGAACCGCTTATGAAAGTGCTCGCGTTCCAGCATCTGCGACAGCGTAAACTGCGCCATCAGCTTCACCATGTCGTAGTAGGTCAGCTTGTCCAGCCACTCGGAGTTGTACCGGACCTCCGTCTTCTCGCGGTCAAGGATCTTAAACACCTGTTCCTTGTACGTCTCTGCGTTCGCCGCAATCTCCTCACGCGTCAGCGCCTTGCGTGTCACATCGCGCCCCGTGGGATCGCCAATCAGCGCCGTCGCATCGCCAATCAAGAAGATCACCGTATGCCCCAGCGTCTGAAAGTGCTTCAGCTTCCGCAGCAACACCGTATGCCCCAGGTGCAGGTCCGGGGCCGTAGGATCGAACCCCGCCTTGATCCGCATCGGCTTTCCTGTCGCAATCGACTTTGTAATGCGCTCCTTCAGCGCCTCCAGCGGAACAACCTCCGCAGCACCTTTGGTGATCAAATCAAGCTGGTCTTCCAGCGAAGCAAACGTAGCCATATCGCTCAAGTATAAAGACCAAACGACCTCAACTTAAAAGCCTGCCTCCGTAATGTTTCCGCCATAGCTATCGAGAGGATCTAGATCGCGATTTGAAGGATCGTCTCGACCGTACCAGAGCGCGCGTGCTTACTCCCTGGGCGCGGAGTGCGTTCAGACCCAACTACTACTATCCTTCCCTTATGAGCGAAAAGCCCCCATCGTTTCATGCGCCTCTTACCGCCGCCCTCCAACACGCCATGAATCATCTCGCACCGGCATCTGATCTCCCGGTAGCCGCAACCGCAGACCTCAACACCCTGCGAACAAAACTGGCAATTCCCCTCGGCAAATCCGGAACAGACGCCACCACAGTCATCGACGACCTCGTAAAAGCAGTCGAAGGCGGCATCATCGACACGGCAGGCCCGCGCTTCTTCGGCTGGGTCATCGGAGGCGCTCTTCCCGCCGCTCTCGCCGCAGACTGGCTCACCTCAGCCTGGGACCAGAACGCAGGAATGTACGCAACTGCCCCTGCCGCTGCCGTCGTCGAAGAGGTCGTCGGCGCTTGGCTCAAAGACCTGCTCCATCTTCCGGCAACGGCGAGCTTCGCCCTCGTCACCGGCTGTCAAATGGCGCACGTGACGTGTCTCTTGGCCGCTCGCCATGCACTCTTGGCTCGTCAGCAATGGGACGTCGAGATGGAAGGACTCGCAGGCTCCCCTCCCATCCGCATCCTCACCAGCACTGAGGTACACGGAACAGCCATAAGAGCGATACGGTTGCTAGGGCTGGGCCAGAAGAACGTCGTCACCCTGCCTGTGGATGCAGATGGCCGGTTGCGTGAGGATGCACTCGTCGACGCGCTGGAAAGTTCTCCCTCTGCGCCGACGATCGTCATACTTCAGGCAGGCGACCTCAACATCGGCGCCTTCGATGACTTCGCCCGCCTCATACCGATTGCAAAGAAGTTCCGCGCATGGGTCCACGTCGACGGAGCCTTCGGCCTCTGGTGCGCAGCCAGCCCGCGCCTTAGCCATCTTCTCAACGGGGTCGAAGCAGCGGACTCGTGGACGACCGACGGCCACAAATGGCTCAACGTTCCCTTTGATTGCGGATATGCCTTCGTGGCAGATCGAGAGGCCCATCGAGCCTCTCTCTCGCACCGCGCCTCCTATTTGACCCACGCTGAAGAGGCCCGCGACCAACTCGAATGGAACCCCGAGTGGTCGCGCCGCGCAAGGGGATTCGCCACCTACGCCGCTCTCCGGCAGTTAGGCAAGCAAGGTGTAACCGACCTGATCGAGCGCACCTGCGACCACGCGCACTCACTCGTCACCCGCATTGGCTCCCTCGAAGGGGCCGAGGTCGTCTGGGAGCCGCAGATCAATCAGGGACTCGTTCGGTTCCTTGCTCCCGGGAAAGACCCTCGCCCAAACGCTTCCGTCACCGACAACGACGCCTTCACCGACCACGTCATGGAGGAGGTCCTCGCCTCAGGAGAAGCCTTCTTCACCGGAACCACCTGGCGCGGCCGCCGCGCCATGCGAGTCAGCGTCTGCAACTGGCAGACATCGACCAGGGACGTCGACCGCGTAGTCGCCTGCGTAGACAGAATCCTGCGCGCCGCAAGAGAGAAAAACTGACCAAAATGACCCATCAGAAATGGCCTATACATTTTTTTCTTCAAAAAACCTCAGCAAAATCATATGTCTAGCCCCAGAACCGCTTAAACAAATCAAAATCAACAACATAGAACTGGCATTTTAGTTTGCTCCAACTCGATACAATAGAAATAGAGGTAAAAAAAGAAAAATCAGCCGGGCCTGCCTTCCATTGGGCGTAATTCGTTTATTTGCACGAATTTGGCCGTAACGCCTTTGTTTGCACGAATTTGACGGTAGTGGTCGCCGTAAACTACGGCAAATAAAGGATCAAGCTCCGGCAAGGGGGAGGGGTACCCCTCTGGAAAGGGACATCCATGGACACCGAACGCATCCGCGCCTATCTCCTCACCCTCCCGCACGCCGTCGAGACCATGCAATGGGGCGCCAACCTCGTCTTCTGGACAGGAGACAAGGCGATCGGCGGCAAAATGTTTGCGCTGATAAACCTCGATGGCGATGGAAGGGCCGTCATCTCCTACGCCGCCGGGCCGGAGCGCTACTCTGAGCTGCTCGAGATTGAAGGCATCATCCCCGCCCCTTACATGGCCCGAATCTATTGGGTCGCGGTTGAGCGATGGGACGTCTTCCGCAAGACCGACTGGGAGCGGGAGCTGCACGCGGCCCACGCGATCACCTTCGCCAAGCTCCCCCCACGAACCCGCGCCGTCCTCACAATGCCCGCCACGCAACAGAAGCGTCTTATCGTCGATCGCAGAAAACTTCTCGCAGCAAAGGCCGCCGGAAAGACGGTCTAATAACTGCGTTGATACATGCGGGAGATGCGGTCGTGCCAGCCCAGGCCGTCATCGTCAAGCCACGCCCAGAGGAAGCCGATGCCGAGTGGGCAGGCAGCGAGGACCGTGGCAAAGATACGGCGGCGCATGGCGGCGCGGGTGGGGTTGTTGTCCGAGAAGGTGCACAGCCCGATCCGCGCGTAACGCATGCCGGGAGTCGCTTCAGAGAAGGTGAAGAACAGAAGTTGATAGAGCAGAGCGAGCGCAGTAATTGTGACGGCAGCGCCGATCCCGGCGGTCTGTAGGTCGATCTGTGCGCCGACGGGATGGTCTGCGGGGATTCTCCCTACGGCAATAGCAAAGACAGCAGTGAAGGCCAGGAGAGCAGCTGTGATGATGCAGCCATCAACGATGGCGGCCATAAGGCGCAGGCTGAATGGTGCGGTTTGGGGAGAGAAGATGGGCTCGAAGAGCGCTTCGGGGGCCTCGACCGCGGCGGACACGGGATGGGCAGTGAGCAGAATCGAGGACCACTCGGGCACTGCGGATTCCACGGCCGGAGTGGTCGAGATCTGGGTAGCTTCGACCTCAAAGATGCGCAGCTGGGCGGCTTCTGCGGTGTGATCGGCCTCTTCGCGCAAAGGGCCCTCGGCCAGGCGCGGGCGGGCCTTGCGGGCGGCCACGAGCTGGCGAGGAAACTCGATCAGGTTAGCGGGGATGTCGATGGGAGGGTCGACGTCTTCGAAGGTGGGCGACTGCCGGAAGGCGATCTCTTCATCGAGGGCGAGCCCTTCAGCTTCGTCGAGCGCACTTTGAGAGTGGAACTGGTTTGAGGTCGTGGTGGGTCGAGGACGGCTCGGAGTCAACTGGTCATCGTCATACAGCCAGACAGTGAGACCAGAGTGCGCCGACCGAGTGATGGCTGGAGCTAGAGCTTCGGGGCCCTCGGGCGCGGCGACTTGGATGGGCGCGGGAGCCGGAGCAGGCGTCGGGGGCGTGAGGCTCCATTGATCGAGTTCTGCGAGGAGCTTATATTGAGCGTCGGCGACGGCCTGGGCGCTGAGCGCCGCGACCTCGGCGGCCGCCTCGGCTTCGCGAATGGCGGCCTCGGCCTGGGCGGCCAGAAAGGCGCGGTAGCTCTGGGAGTTTGCGTAGCGCTCAGCGACAGCGGCGGCGATGCGGGAGGCGCGGGAGTTTGCTGGGGCGGCCTTCGCGATAGGCGTGACGGAGTTGGTGAGGTGCTGGTTGCGGCGCGCGCGGTGGGCGGCGAGCCGTTCGATCACCTGTTCCTTTAATGCAAAGGGCGCTGCGGCTTCCGTTTCGGCCGGGGCTTCGTCCAGTGGTAACAGGTCTCGCTGTGCAGAGCTCATTGTGCTCAAATCCAAACTCGCTTCCGTAAAATCGTTTAGCCTCAAGGGGTGGTGCGTCTGACAAGCTTCAAACCGAACGAAATGGGTGGCACGATACCTTGGCAGCACCGTCTGCTCTTGCCGGTAATGCTGTTCGGTCGCAGTAAATACAACAAGTTGCGTACGGTCTGTGGTCGATCCTGGGGAGGCCGCCGGAAAAGCTTCGCCGGGAATGCCCTGAAGACCGTTTACCTCTTGATAACTATCACGGTGTATGCAGCAAGTCATCCACATTTGGTCGCGCAGCAGGTGACGACTCAGGCAACTCCAGCCGTGGGCCTACCGGACGCGCCAGGCGCAGTGCGTTATCCGGTGGCCGAGGTGATGCCGGCGGTGGACGATGCAACGGCCGTCACAATCGAATCGGACACACAGTCGAAGCTGGGCAGCCGCTACGTGCTCGATGGTGATGTGGTCATTACGTATCGCGATCGAGTAGTGAAGGCGGACCATGTTGAGTACGACACGGAGACGGGTGAGCTGACCGCCAACGGACATCTGCATGTGACCGGAGGCGCAAACCATGAGGACATTACCGCCAGTCACGGAACGATGAACCTGGACCGGCAGACGGGGCGCTTTTACGATGTGACTGGCTCGGTGGGATTGAAGACCTCCGGCCTTAGCACGACGACGTACGCGAACAGCAATCCTTTCCTTTTTACGGGACGAATGGTCGTGAGGACGGGGCCGCAGGAGTATGAGATCTATGACGGTACATTGACCTCGTGCCAGTTGCCAGATCCCGACTGGATGCTGGACTCGGCCAAGTTCACAGTGGACAGCGAGAAGGCCAAAGCACGGAACAGCATCTTCCGAATCATGAACATTCCACTGCTCTATCTTCCGTATGTGACGCATCCTGCGGACTCGGGCGGACGGCAGAGCGGCTTTCTGATTCCCACACCGGGCTACTCCTCCACGAAGGGATTTATCTTCGGCGAACAGTACTACTGGGCGATCAACCGAAGCACCGATTTGACGGTGGGGACACAGTACTACTCGCTGCGGGGATGGGAGGAGTCGGCGACGTTTCGCTATCGCGGGTCGGGCAATGACTTTGCCAAGTCACACTATTCCGGACTGCAGGACCGCGGCATCGTGACGGATGGGGTCTATGAAAATCAGGGGGGTGAAGATGTAACCTTCTCGGGCCGGCATGACTTCAGCCCGGAGACACGCGTAGTGGCGGATGCGGAGTACCTGAGTTCGTTCACCTACCGCGAGGCGTTTGCGGAGAACTTCAGCCTTGCGGTGTCGAGCGATATTCTTTCGATCTTGTATGGAGTGCATGAGACGGATGGATATGATTTGGCAGCTCGTGCCGACCGCTATCAAGGCCTGAAGGCGGTGGCAATGCCTGCGACGCCGACGACGCCAGCGACACCGGAGGAGCAGGTGCGGATCTTTCATGCGCCATCGCTGGATTTCAGCAGCACGGAGCATGAGATCGGCACAAGCGGGTTGCAATGGAGTATGGACTCGTCGGTGGCAGGCCTGTCGCGGATACAGCCGGACTTTGCGACGGGCGGCCTGACAGCGCGCGTGGATATTCATCCGGAGATCTCGTATCCGATGAGCTTTGGAGGGTGGAGGCTGCGCCCGTCAGTGGGTTTTCGCGAGACGGCGTACAGCCGGAGCCGGCAAACGCCTTATGCGCTTGGACCTCCGGTCGAGCTTCCATATGCGCTGAACCGCGCCGATTTTGAGGCTGAAGTGGAACTGCGAGCGCCGGTCATTGAGCGGACATTCGATTCGGCGGGGGTAGAGAAGTTTTTCCACGGCAACGATGTGAAACATACGATCGAGCCGGAGGTGACCTATCGCTATGTGGCGGGGATCGATAATTTTTTGAATGTGCTCCGCTTCGACGATGTCGACGTTGCGAGCGATACGAATGAGCTGGAGTACGGAGTGACGCAGAGGCTTTTTCTGCGACCCGCGAAGGCCAGCCCATGCAAGGAACCGCGGGTGGCTGTGGACGAGGAAAACGACCCGGATGAGGACGCCGGAAGGGTCTATGCCAAGGAGCGCAGGGGCGACTCGAAGCAGAACGGGCCTGTGTGCGGCAGTCGTGAGTTGATTAGTTGGAGACTGACGCAGAAATACTTTTTCGATGAAACCTTCGGTGGGGCCGTCATCGACGGACGGCGCAATATCTTCGATACGACGCTGAATCTTTCGGGGATCGCATTTTTGACGGAGCCGCGTGCAATCTCGCCGCTGATCTCGCGGCTGCGGGTCCGCACGTCGGCGCACATGGACGTGGAATGGGACTTCGACTTCGATACCGGCGCGAAGAAGTTTACGTCGAACAACGTGTTCGTGGACGTGCGCCAGGGCAACATCTTTTCCGGGCTCGGCTATGCGCGATTGAACGCGCCGGGGCGCTTTTTCACGGAGGGAGTCAGCTCCTCGATCTCGGACTTCAATCAGTTGCGGCTTCTCCTGGGGTATGGATCGCCGACCAAGGCCGGGCTGGGCGTGGCGGCGAATGTGGGGCTGGATTTGAGGGCCGGAGATACGGGACTGGTGCAGTACGGGGCGCTGCAGGGCTCATATAACTGGGACTGCTGCGGATTCAGCATCGAAGTACGGAAATACGAACTGGGTTCGGTGCGGAACGAGACCTCGGAGAGGTTCAACTTCACACTGTTAAATATCGGGACGGCGGGTAACCTGCGGCGAGCGGCGAGTCTGTTTTGAGCTTTGCGGAGGCGGTGGTTGCGAGTGGCTGCACCCGTGGATTTGGCCCCTGCGTGAGATAATCGAAGCACTGTGCCTACCGTCGTGAAGCCTTTTCGTGCCCTGATCTTTGCCTTAACGCTGGCCGCGCTTGGCTGCCACGCGCAAACCCCCACGGACGCTTCAGGAAAGCTTTCTCCGGAGCTTGCACGTCGCGTTGAGGTCTTGATCCGCTCCAAGTCGACCGTTCCGCCTGACTACGATATCCAGATCGGTCCGCGGACGAAGAGCGAGGTCCCTGGCTTCGATGCGATCAGCGTAACTTTTACCGCGGATGGCAAGACAAGCAAGCCGTCGATTTTTCTGCTTTCAACAGATGGCAGCACTTTGGCGCAGTTTAGCAAGTACGACATCAGCAAGGACCCAAAGCTGCTGGTGAGCGGGGACGGGAGACCGGCACGGGGCGGGCCGATCAGCGCTCCAGTACTGATCGTCGGCTTCGACGATCTGGAATGCCCCTATTGCGCGAAGATGCATCAGCAGCTTTTTCCCGCGCTGACAGAGCGATATAAGGACCAGATCCATATTGTCTACCGCGACTTTCCGCTGGACCAGCATCCCTGGGCGATGCGCGCGGCGATCGATACGAACTGCGTTGGCGCACAGAGCCCGACAGGCTACTGGAACCTGGTGGATTACATCCACGCGCATGCCGCAGAGATCGGTGGCACGGAGAAGAGCCTGACGAAGGCGAACGATACGCTCGATACGCTCGCTCGCGACGAAGGGAAACGGCAGGGTTTGAATGTTGAATCTCTGAATGCGTGTCTCGTAAAACAGGACGACGCGGCGATCAAGGCGTCGGTGAAGCTGGGCGAATCACTGGGCGTGGACTCGACGCCCGCTCTCTTTATCAACGGAGAAAAGGTGGAGGGTGCCCTACCCCTGGAGTACGTATATCGTATGATCGATAACGCGCTTATAGCCTCAGGCCAGACGCCACCACCCCCGCCACCGGCTGCTCCCACTCAGGCACAGCCTCAAACCCCTCCGGCGACCAAGCCGGGCAGCTAGCGGAAGAATGCAGGAGATACAGGACGTGCCGACCTTGCCGACGGAAACCTATTGTTCATTCCCCATGTGCTCCTTTGGCAAGGCCCCCTTTTCTATTGTGTTGATTCTGGCTGCCGGTCTGCTGCCGGTTACGGGCTGCAATCGCGGTCACAGCACCGATGTTGTGGCGACCGTAAATGGTCACGCGATTATGCGAACGGAGCTGGATAAGAGCTACCGAGAGCAGCTCGGCGAGGCCCCCCAGCAGCAGCAACTTTCGCAGGTGCAGGCAGATTCGTTGCGGTTGAATGTGTTGCACGCTCTTATTGACTACGAGATAGTGGAGCAGCGCGCGGCAAAGACGAACCTTGCCGCGACAAATGAAGAGGTGGATGCGAAGTTCGCCGAGATGAAGGCCCCGTTCACCGAGGAGCAGTTCCAGGAGCGGCTCAAGGCGAGCAATCAGACCGTCGACGATTTGAAACACGCCCTGCGACGCAACCTCACCATCGACAAGCTGTGGAACAAAGAGATCAACTCCAAGATCACAGTGACCGATGCCGACGTGGCCAACTACTACAACCAACACAAGGCCGAGTACAACCTACGAGAGACGCAATACCATCTCGCCCAGATTCAGGTTACCGACCAGCCGTCCGCGCAGCCCGGCAATCTCCAAAACAGCAAGGCAACCAACGACATCGAAGCCAAAAGGAAGATTCAGGCGCTGAAGACCAGGCTGGATAGCGGCGAAGACTTCGGCACCGTTGCGGCAAACTTCTCCGAGCAGCCCGAAACCGCGCCCAACGGAGGAGACATGGGCTTCGTCGGCGAATCCCAGATGCATGCCGATCCTGCCGTCTTCGATGCGGTCATGAAACTCAAGGCCGGAGAGATGACCGATATTCTCCCGCTGCTCGATGCGCAGACCAAAAAGCCTGTGGGGTATGCCATCTACAAGCTGCTCTCGCGCGATCCTCCAGGACAGCGCGAACTCAATGATCCGCGTGTCCAGCAGGCGATCCGGCAGCAATTACGCGAAGGCCGGGCACAGTTGTTGCGAGCCGCCTACCTGGAGATGGTGAACGATCAAGCCAAAGTGGAAAACTTCTTCGCCGAAGAGATCCTCAAGAACGACGCCCACTAAACCAAAAGATCCTGGGAGAACTCCTGATGACGCAGTCACCTGTGCGTTTTGCAATTCTTGGCTTCGGCCATCACGCAGTTCGTCGCCTTCTCCCCGCCTTTGCGAAGTGCGAGCACGCAACACTGACCGGAATGTGGCGGCGAGACCAGGAAGCTGCTCTCAAGAACTGCGTCGACTACAGAATTCCTCATTGCTTCTCCACCCGCGAGGCGCTCTTTTCTTCCCTCGACGTCGATGTCGTCTTCATCACCTCGCCCGACGCAATGCACCGCGACGATTCCTTGCTCGCACTCCAGC
>DATHQG010000387.1:0-3897 GCA_035483075.1 Edaphobacter sp.
CGAGCATGAGGGCTACCGGGTCTGCGTATTCGCTGCCGTTGAGCGCTACGGGGGAGCCTTCTTCGAAGCGGACGGTGATCTCTTCGGGTTTGATGGCGACGTCGTTGCGCCAGAAGGCGGTGCCCATGATGGGGGCGACGATCTTCATGCTGGTGGTGAGGAGTTCGAGGTCCTTGGCTTCGTGGGTCGCGCCGAGGATGTTGGAGTCGGTGGAGTAGGCCTTTTCGGCGGACATCTTGTAGCCGAAGCCGGACTTGGCCATGAAGGCGGACATTTCGGCGCGACCGCCTAGCTCGTCGATGAAGGCGGCGTCGAGCCAGGGTTTGTAGACCTTGAGGTGGGGGTTGACGAGCAGACCGTAGCGATAGAAGCGCTCGATGTCGTTGCCTTTGAAGGTGGAGCCGTCGCCCCAGATATTGACGTCGTCCTCCTTCATGGCGCTCACCAGCATCGTGCCGGTGACGGCGCGACCGATGGGTGTGGTGTTGAAGTAAGTGACGCCCGCGGTGGTGATGTGGAATGCGCCGGACTGAAGCGCTGCGATGCCCTCGCGCACGAGCGGGCCGCGGCAGTCGATGAGGCGTGCCTTCTCGGCACCGTACTCGAGTGCTTTGCGGGGAATCTCGTCGTAGTCGGCTTCGTCGGGCTGACCGAGGTTGGCGGTGTAGGCGTACGGCAGCGCACCCTTCTGCTTCATCCAGTGAAGCGCGGCGCTGGTGTCCAGCCCGCCGGAGAAGGCGATGCCAACCTTCTGGCCGACGGGCAGGGATTCGAGGATTACGGACATAGTGATGCAGACCTCAATGGTTGGGCAGACTCGCCGAAAGGCTAGGCGGTGGTGCGCTTGCGGACCTTGATGCCCCGGTCGCGAGAGTTATGGATGCGTTTGGCCCCGCCGAGGAGCATAAGAAGCAGGGCCTTCTGAGCATGCATGCGGTTTTCGGCCTGGTCGAAGACAATGGATTGTGGCCCGTCGAGGACGGCGTCGGTGACCTCGGCATTGCGATGCGCGGGGAGGCAGTGCATGAAGACGGCGTCGGGTTGAGCGTGGGCCATCACTGCTTCGTTGACCTGATATGGCTTGAAGATTGGAGCACGCTTGGTCACCTCATGCTCGAATCCCATGCTGGTGCAGACGTCGGTGTAGACGGCGTCTGCGCCTGTAACGGCCTTGATGGGATCGTGCAGCAAGGTGATACTGCCACCGGTGGTTTCGGCGATCTCGATGGCCTTATGAATGATCTCGAGCTTGGGAGCGAAGCCCTTTGGCGACGCCACGGTGCAATGAGCACCAAGTTGGGCAGCTGTCAGCATGAGCGAGTGGCAGACGTTGTTGCCGTCACCGACGTAGGTGAAGTGAAGGCCTTCCGTTGAGCCGAAGCGTTCTTCCAAGGTGAAGAAGTCGGCGATGGCCTGGCAGGGGTGTTCGAGATCGGAGAGGGCGTTGATGATGGGAACTTTGGAAGAGGCCGCCATCTCGGTAATGGTCTCGTGCGCGTAGGTCCGCAGGACGATGATGTTCATCCAGCGCTCGAGGTTACGGGCCATGTCGGCGAGGGATTCGCGTTCGCCGAGAGGGGATTGGGTCTGATCGACGAAGATGGCGTTGCCGCCGAGGGTGTTGATGGCGGCCTCGAAGGTGAGGCGCGTGCGAAGGGAGGCCTTCTCGAAGAACATGACCATCTGCTTTGCATCGAGCGCGTGGCGAAAGTCTTCAGGATGGTTCTTGACGGCGTGGGCAAGCTCCATGATTGCGGCCATCTCCTGCACGGTGAGGTCGGCGATGGAGCAGAGGTCGCGGCCGTTGAGGCGCTTTGAGGCTTCGCTGAAGGCGGTGTCCGACTGGATTCCGAGGGGTGCGGTCGGCTTGACCAGGGTGAGATCGTCGCCGGCGACCTCCGTCGTCTTCGCGTTCATGACTACAGTTTTGCTACCCATGGGATTGCTCTCCTGCCGGCGCTGCGCCGACGTATGCTGCACTGATAACTTGATCGAGCGCTGTAATAGCTGTCTCGACGTGTTTACGCTCGAGAATGAAAGGGGGCAGAAAGCGAAGAACCGTCTCGCTGGTTCGGTTGATGATGATGTGGAGCTCCATAAGGTCCGTGGCCACACGCTTCGCCAGATCTGCCGAGTTAAGTTCGATGCCGAGCATCAGACCGAGGCCTCGTACGTCCACGATGCAGTCGTGCCGAGCCGCAAGTTTCGACAGCTCTTCGTGGAAATATTGGCCTACTTCGCGAATGTGTTCGAGGAGGTTGTCATGTTTGATTGTGTCAATCACCGCGATCGCTACGGCGCAGGCTAACGGGCCCCCGCCGAAAGTCGTGCCGTGCATACCGGGAGTGATGGCTTCGGCTGCCGCGTTCGTGCACAGCATTGCACCCATGGGGATGCCGTTGGCGATGGGCTTGGCGATCGTGGTGACATCGGGCAGGATGTCGTAGTGCTGGTAGGCGAACCATTTGCCTGTACGGCCAAAACCGCATTGAATCTCATCTGCGAGCAGGAGGGCCCCACTAGAGTCGCAGAGTTCGCGCGCGGCGGCGAAGAACTCTCGCGATATGGGGTGAATGCCGCCTTCGCCCTGGACCGGCTCGATGCAGATGGCGCAGATGTCTTCGGAGAATTTTGCGCGGAGATCGGCGACGTCGTTGAAGCGGACGAACTCGACGCGGGGCATGACGGGTTCGAAGGGCTCGCGATACTTCGCCTTGTGGGTCGTAGCGACCGAACCCATAGATCGCCCGTGAAAGCCGTGTTCCAGGGCGAGGAACTTGGTTCCAATCTTGCGGCCGCTGGAACGAAGGAGGCCTGCATGGGCGCGCGCCAGTTTGAGGGCAGCCTCCCACGCCTCGGTACCGCTGTTGCAAAGGAAGACGCGGTCGAGGCCGCTGATCTCTGTCAGACGCAGCGCCAGTTCGGCCGTGCCTTCGTGAAAGAAGAGATTCGACGTGTGAAGAAGGCGATTGCTTTGGCGCGTAATTGCTTCCTCCACCGCGGGGTGTCCATAGCCCAGGGCAGATACGCCGATGCCGCTCAGGAGATCGAGGTAGTCCTGCCCGTTCTCATCGCGCAGATAGACGCCTTGTCCACTGATGAAGAGGTACGGGTTGCGCTCATAGGTTTGGAGAAGGAGTTTATTCTCCGCTGCCTGGATGGATGTTAGTTTCATGCGACCATGACCTCCGTTCCGTCGTTGACTCGGGTAGTGCAGAGGTCGGGCAGTAAAGAGGCCGCCTCTGCGGGCAGAATGCGCACGCGCTTGACGCCGTGGGTGAGGGCGTCTCGGCAGGCGTTAAGTTTGGGAAGCATGCCGCCGGAGACGACCTGCTGCTTTTCCAGAGCAGGAATTTGCGCGAGGGTGAGCCAGCGCATTACGTTTCCGTCGGCGCCTTTGACGCCGGGAACGTCGGTGAGGAAGACGAGGGTGTCGGCCTTGGTGCCGATGGCGCAGGCGGCAGCCATCTCATCGGCGTTGATGTTGTAGTACTCGCCATCAAAGCCGAGGGCAATGGAGGAGATGACAGGGACAGCTCCCATGGTCCAGATGGCTTCGAGCCAGCGAGGGTCGGTGGCAGCAATCTCGCCGACGAAGCCGAGGTCCGGGTTCGTTTTCTTCTTGCGGGCGCGAAAGACGTGGCCATCGCCGCCGGAGAGTCCAACTGCCGCCTGACCGTGCGATCCAATTGCTGCGACGAGCGATTTGTTGACCCGCCCTGCGAGAACCATCAATGCCGCATCTCTCGTTTCAGCGTCGGTGATGCGGAGACCCGAGATGAACTCACTCTTCTTACCCATTTGAGCGAGAGTGCGCGTCAGCTGCACACCGCCGCCATGGACCACCGCTACCTGGTTTCCATCTGCGACGAGGTCAGCGATGGCCTTGCCGGAGGC
>DATHQG010000388.1:0-7283 GCA_035483075.1 Edaphobacter sp.
CCCATGTCCGGAATGTCGATCGGCAGGGAGATCTTCGGAGAATCGTGCAGGAACTGCGTCCGCGAAGCAATGTTGGTAGCTTGGTCTCCAATCCGCTCCAGGTCGCCATTGATCTTAATCACCGACAGAATAAAGCGCAGGTCAATTGCCATGGGCTGCTCTTTCGCGAGCAGGTCGTACGCCATCTCGTCGACGTCACGCTCAGCAGCATTGATTGCCGTCTCAATCTCCTTCACGTGCTCGCAAAGGCTCAGGTCGCCCGTGAGATACGCCTCCAGCGACAGCGAAAGCGCCTGCTGCGAGAGCGCCGCCATTGCGAGAAGTTTGTCTTTGAGAGCAGCGAGCTGTTGCTGAAAATTAATGCGGGGCATGGGGAGCACCTCGATGAGCCTATCTCTATTGTGACCTACGGAGGCCGAAGAGACGATGAAAATTGTAAGTGCAGGGGATGCGTTTGGTACATATGGACGCAGCGCAACCTACTTATAGAGCAGATAAGCTTGACGCCGGCGTTCAAAGGCAGCCAGGTCGGCCGCCCACCCCTCGGCAATCTTGCGAGGGTCATCTGCATTCGTCAGTGCCCGCATCGTGTCCGCATTGGTGACAAGGTACGCGGCCTTGGCCAGCTGAAACTCCGGATAGAGATGGTGGAGTGCGCTCAGCAGTTCGATCCCCAATTCAGGCGAGTTGAACGCGTCGCGGTCCGTCACTGTAAAAGCGATCCCAGGAATCGTCTTCCCGTGGAACGGATAGTGGTTCGGGTCCTCTGCCACGTTGAAGCTCGTCGGCGTAAAGCTAACGCCCGCAACCTTTCGCGCGGTCAGATAAGCCGCAAGCTCCTGCCCGTTGATGTAGGGAGCGCCGATATGCTCATACGGCTTGTCGCTGCCGCGGCCAACGGAGATGTTGGTCATCTCGGTCAACCCAATTCCGGGATAGAGCATTGCGGCTGTCGGACTCCGCAGATTGGGACTCGGGTTTGTCCACTTCAGTCCGGTCTCATCGAAAAAGTCGCGGCGCCTCCAGTTTTGCATTGGAACAACGGTAAGTTGCGCACGAATGGGAACCTGAATATTAGGCGAAGCGGCACTCGCAAGCAGACGTTCGCTGTTGAAATAAAGCGCAAGCTCTCCAAGCGTCATGCCGTTACGCACCGGCATCGGCATATAGTTGTTATACGATTCAGCTCCCGCATCGGAGACCGGGCCCTGCACCGCTACTCCGCCGATAGGGTTTGGACGGTCCAGCAAAATGATCTCGACATGCGCCTGCGCGGCGGCCTCGAGGAAGTAACCCACCACCACCTCGTATGTATAGAAGCGGACACCAACGTCCTGCAGGTCAATCACCACCGCATCCAGGTTCCTAAGAGACTCTGGGCTCGGGCGGCGTTGCTCGGGTTTCGCACCGTAAAGACCGAGGACCGGAAGCTGTGTCGACGGGTCAACATCATTGCCAATCTTCGTCGTATCTTTCACACCCAAAAGACCATGCTCCGGCGAGAACAAAGTCTTCAGCTCAACCTCAGGAACGCTGTGCAACAAAACATCAATCGTCCGTCGCCCATCGCGATCGAGCCCGGTCTGGTTCGTCAGCAACCCTAATCGCAAATGTCCGTTGTGGCGCTTCGCAGCTTCGCGCAACGCCTCAAAGTGCGTCGATTCGAGGACATCGATCCCAGTCAACGTGTCGGAAGTCGTACCCGGAACCTCATGTTTCTCGTTGAGCCGAAGTCCAGTCGCCGCAGCCGTAGCCACCTGCCCTCGCAGCGGCGAAATAGGGGGTGCCCCTCGCGGATGAACCGCATTCGCCAAAAGAACCACGAAGGTATCACTGCCGGGATCCATCCACAGGGAAGTACCGGTGAACCCCGTGTGACCAAAGCTTCCAATCGGAAAGACCTCACCCCGCGGCCGCGAGAACGCCGAGTTGATGTCCCAGCCAAAGCCACGCGTAGCAACGCCCGTCGTGGTCTTGCCGTCTGCCGTAAAGATCGTCGCTCCTGCAACAGCGGTGGAGGGCTGTTCCGGCTGCGTCATCAACTTCAACGTCGCCTGCTGCAACGGAAAATCACTGGGCCGGCCTGCAAGCCTGTCCAGAAGTGCCTGCGCGAACAATGCAACGTCGCCAGCAGTGGAGAAAACCCCCGCATGCCCTGCAACCCCTCCCATCCGGCGAGTCGTTGGATCATGCACGGTGCCGCGAAGAAGATGGTCGTAATCAGGGTTCGTCGCAGCACTTCCCTGGTCGTCATGTGCCGTAGGAGCGGTGCGCGAAATCCATTCTTTGCCAGGCAAATAGCGAGTATGAGCCATGCCAAGCGGCCCAAAGATATGTTCCTGCGCATAGGCATCCAACGTTTGGCCGCTAAGAGCTTCCACCAACGCCCCGAGAGTAATGAAGTTGATGTCGGAATACTTGAAGTGTGTACCCGGCACAGATTCCAGCGTCGCATTCATCGCGCGCCGAATACCTTCGGCCTTGTCCGGTGCGGCAAGCCCCCAGTCGTCCTTCAAGCTGACGTCCTCCGGCAGGCCGGAGTAGTGCGTCAACAACTCACGAATCGTCACACCCTGCTTTCCGTTAGCAGCGAACGCCGGAAGATACTTCGCAACGGGATCATCCAGTTGCAACTTCTTCTCCTCATAGAGCTGCATGACGCCCGTCGCCGTCACGAGACACTTCGTCAGCGACGCCATGTCGAAGATCGTGTCCTCAGTCATCGGTTCAACCACAGGCTCCAGTGCTCGATCTCCATACGCCTGCTCAAAGACGGTCTTTCCGTCGTGATTGATGAGAACGACCACCCCGGGTAGCTTCTTCGCCGCGATGGCCTCATTCACAAGTGCGGTGACGGAACTAAAATCGTACCGCTCATCCAACACCGCTCGGGCAGTACCCGAAACAACGGGCGTCTGCGCTTCCCCACGCGGGGCGAACAAAACCGGAACAATAAACGCAAGGCCAATACAGGCTACCCGTGCCGCGGTCTTTCTTTGCCCGTGTCTCACCCGACCGCCAGGCAACAGCAGACTGGCCACCGTACCGATCGCAAACGTAACGATCGAGCCGATCAGCACATACCAGGTAAACGCAATATGCGGAACCGAGATCGGGCCAACCGCAATCGGAGACGGATCGAGCCACAACAGAAGATTCAGCGCGAAGCCGCAAATCATTCCCACGATGGCACCCGCCTGCGTTGCATAGCGCGTCAACGTGCCCAACAGAAATACACCGAGCAACGCGCCATAGGCAACCGAAGCTATCGACAACCCAACCTCCACAACATGTCCCTTCCCTCCGGCAAAAACGCTGTAAACAGCCACAGCGAACAACACCAGCGCCCAGACAACGGTACTCGCGCGAGAAATCATCATTCGTTCCCGCTCGTCCGCCTCCGGACGCCAGTGCATATAGAAGTCAACGACCGTCGTCGACGAAAGCGAATTCAACGCCGCGCTAAGGTTTGACATCGCCGCGGCAAGTATCGCAGCAACCAGCAATCCAGCGACCCCGACCGGCATCTCACGCACAATAAACGTCGGAAAAATCCTGTCAGCCGAAGCAAACACCGCAGGATGGAGCCCATAAAAGACATACAACCCGGCGCCGATGAGAAGAAAAAGCGTGAACTGCAGAAAGATCACTCCACCGCTCGAGAGCAGCGCCAGCCGTGACTCACGCAGGCTCCTGGCAGCCAGCATTCGCTGCACCATCAACTGGTCCGTGCCATGCGAGGCCATCGTCAAAAACGTCCCTCCCAACACTCCAGCCCAGAACGTATAGCTCTGCGTCAAATTGAACGCGAAGTGAAACAGTCGGAACTTGCCTGCAGCGGCTGCCACCTCGTGGATCTGCGACCATCCTCCCGGAACATGTGTGCCCAGCGTATAGATCGCAACAAAGGTCCCGCCGATATAAATCGCCATCTGCACAACGTCTGTCCAGATCACCGCTGCCATCCCACCCTCAAACGTATACAACAGCGTTAGCGCCGAAATAATCCCGATCGACAACACGTCCCCCGTGCCGATCGCGATACCCACCACAATACTCACCGCAAACACCCGCACTCCCTCCGCGGCAGCACGCGTCAGCAAAAAAAGTCCCGCGGTCACCTTGTGCAGCGTGTGCCCGAAGCGCTGGTCGATCAATTGATACGCCGTCAGCATGTCGCCCTGAAAATACTTCGGCAGAAAGATCAGTGCCACCACGACCCGGCCCAGCATGTAGCCAATCACGATCTGCAGAAACCCGAAGTCCCCGGCAAATGCCACACCCGGGACACTGATAATCGTCAGTGTACTGGTCTCCGCCGACACAATCGACAACGCAATCGCCCACCATGGAATCGTCTGGTCCGCGAGAAAGTAGCTCCGCAGCGACCGCGATTTCGGATCTTTACCGCTGCGGAAGCGCAAACCAAAGAGCGTGATGCCGAGCAGGTAGACGACGATCAATGCCAGATCGAAAGGGTGAAGACGTGTTGGCAGAACAGCAGCAAGCATTCGAGTCAGTGTATAGCGGCAGCAAGCGGCCCTGCAGGCCAATCCCGCAAGGCAGCGTTCAAGAGTAAACCCGCAGCGGGAGACGATTGCACCTGTCCCTGACATATCATGTTGGGTGATGAGTCTCTTTCTGGCGATCGATGCGGGTGGTACGAAGACAAGATGTCTCTTGGCGAACGAAGACCGAGTCCTCGGACGCTCCACGACAGGCAGCGTCAAGCTTATGCGGGTCGGCGAAGCCGAGGCTTCGGCCAGGCTGCGAGCGATGTTGGCGGACGTCTCAGTCGCAGCAGGTGTTGGCCTCAACGAGGTCACTCAAACCTGCGTCGGCCTCGCAGGACTGACCATCGATGCCGTCCGCGAGTGGGCCGAACGCGAAATCGGCGAAACAGTCGGCGGCGACCTGTTGCTTGCGGGCGACGAGGAGATCGCCCTCGACAGCGCCTTCCGCGGAGGCCCGGGAATCCTCATCATCGCCGGCACAGGCTCCAACGTATTGGGGCGGGCCGCCGATGGGGCCATGTATCAGGTCGGAGGATGGGGTCCCGCGCTCGGCGACGAAGGTTCAGGCTATTGGATCGGTCAGGAAGCCCTTCGCGCCTGCTTCTGGGCCAAAGACCGCGGCATCGCAACCGCCCTCCTCACCGAGATCACAGATCTCTGGGGCGCAAAGTCTCTTGGCGAGATCGTAGAGATGGCAAACGAACGCCCCGGCCCTGACCTCCCTGCCCTTGCCCCTCTCGTCGCGCGCTGTGCGGACGCAGGAGACGAACTTGCCCTCGCAGTCCTCGAACGCGCCGGTGTCGAATTGGCCGAGCAGGTCGCTCTCGTCGCACTGAAGATGAAGGAGTCCGGCGGCGAGGGCAACGTCGAAGCAGCTTACACCGGAAGCGTCCTCGAGCACATCGCGCAGGTCCGCTCCGCCATGGTCGCAGCGTTGAAGACCTCGTCCCCGGAGGTAAAGGTCATCGAAGGCGCTGTTGATGCGCTCGACGGTGCCCTATGGCGTGCGAGACAAGCGGGCGGACCTTCTTTGCAACATTAAGCAGAGACCGACCTATCCATGATCAGGCGCGAGCGTCCATCTCCTGGGCCCGCAACGCAAGACCTCGCGCCACCGAAGTAAACTCATTGCCCGTTCGAACTCGCGACGCGCCAAAGCGTATCTCAAAGATTCGCCGCACTGCAGGCACAAAGCTGGTCCCTCCCGTCAGAAATACCCGGTCCACATCTCGCGCCAGGACATTGCTGTCAGCCAGCAGCCTATCGACACATCGCTCGATCGAACGCAGTTCATCGGCGATCCAGCCTTCGAATTCCTTTCGATTAACGGCCGCAACAATATCCATACTCCCGTCGCGAAACCGAAACTCGGCGGTCTCCTGATGCGAAAGTTCGATCTTCAGACGCTGCACCGCCTGATGTAGCTGATACCCCAGGCCCTCCTCAATCAAATTAATTAGCGCCTCGATCTTCTCTGGCTCCTGTGCCCTCGCGCGGGCGCTCTTCAATATCTCCGCAACGTTCCTTGTCTTCAGAAAAGACAGATAGTGCCAGCGTTCAAGGTTGGCATAGATCCACGCCGGCGCTGCGGGAATGATGCTCGCAGGCCGGTCCTTCGCCTGCGCATACGAGCGCTCAAAGCTCTCCGAGCCAAGTGCGGGCGAAACCAGCTTGCGAACAATGCGTGCATCAAAGCTGTCGCCCGCAAGCCCGAGCCCGCTGTTGCCAAGAAGGTCCTTCGCAGTACGCCCTCGCGCCCGAACGCCCGGCCCGACATGCAGCAGCGAAAAATCGCTCGTGCCGCCGCCAAAGTCCCCAATCAGGATCAGTTCGTCATGGTCCAACGTGGACTCGTACGCGTACGCGGCCGCGATGGGCTCCATCTCGAACACGACAGACTCAAAGCCGGCATGCAGAAACGCCTGACGCAATCGTTCCACAGCAAAGGCATCGTCCTCGTCGCTCTCCGCTCCCACGAATCGTACTGGACGCCCAACGGTAGCATGCCGGATCGGCCGCTCGAACTGCCGTTCCGCATTCAGACGCAGATCAGTGAGTATCCGCGAGATCAGGTCTTCGACGCTATAGCGGCGGCCAAACACCTCAGTTCCAGACAACGTCCGGCTGGTGAGATACGACTTCAGCGACTGGATCAGCCGGCCCTTGTGCTCGGCCTCCAGATAATTCTCGATCGCTTGAGGTCCCGTGAAGCCCTTGATCTGGGTCCGTCCCGCGTGCTTCCGCTGCTCCAGATAAAGCACGGAACGGAACGACTCCGTGGTCCCTCCTGCCGTTGGAAACGACACCAGTTCAACTGCACCGCTTCGTGCAAGAGCGATGGAGCTGTTCGTAGTGCCGAAGTCGATTCCGATAGGGGGGCCGGTAGAGTGCGTTGAAGACATGGTCCTTTAGATTGCCAGATTTCCGGCCTAAGTGAAACTCAACTTCCAGTGGACCTTCAGCGAATCATCGCTGAGGCGAGGAGCCAGGCATCGGCAGGCCCAACTCAGCTGCCGTCGGCAGAGTATGAATGTCCGACCACTGCCGTTGCGCGCTGCGCAGCCTTTCGCTCCGTGCCTCCCACACCCCGATGGTGTAGTCATAGTGCTCCAGCACGGGCCGCAACGAATACGCTCGATTCGACCGATACCATGCCTGTTCATACAGGTCGCGCAGCAACGAGTACGTATCGATGAAATCTCGAATCCGCCCATTGACGCCATTGATGTCCGAGAGTTCGCGACTTACATCCATGCGCTCCTTTCTGTC
>DATHQG010000389.1:0-2138 GCA_035483075.1 Edaphobacter sp.
TGCTGTGGATTTGTGATCAGTTCTTCGAAGCGCACTTCCCGGTAGTCTGCGCCCAAGCGTTTTCCCTGCTCGCGGCCTTTGCGGACGGCCCATTCCCAATACAATGCCGAGACTCCAAGGCCTTCGTTTCGATCCCACGGCAAAGGATAAGACCACCTTTGCCTGGCATAAGAAAGAGCCACATCGCGGCCATCACGAATAATGTGGACAAACAACGCATCCGGTATCTGACGCTTGATCTCCTGCATGTAAAGTAGATGGTCGGGCGTGCAGTCCGCCCAGCGTCCAACTCCCTGCCGATGCGCAATTTCCTGCATCACGATTCGCAGGAAATCTCCACCACCGTGGCATTCAGCCATAATCTTGGTACTGATTTCACCTGCGTCCAATCCCGAAACTCGAAACAACTTGCTCCTCAGCCACACATCCAGAAGTTCCTTCCGGTCGGCTGCAGAACGCATTCCATGAAATCGCGGAACCAATAGATTAAAAACGTTGGATTCAGACCGGTAAACCGCGAACCCGCCCGCCGACAACAGCATGTGGTACAAGACTGTGGTTCCCGAACGAGGGCAGCCCAGCACAAATACAGGAGCCGTCTTCCGACTCATTTCGCCCACACTCTCGCGGTCCGGCTTTTTCTCCGTCTGTGCAAACATCGCTTTGTTCACAACCGCAAACTCATGCTCCGGGTTCATGCAATCGTGGCTGCCGTACCCTCCGGTTTACCGGAGGGCGAGGTTAGATCGGCATACACTCCTAACCATTGCTCCCGAACTGCCGCCCAACAATAGCGGCTCGATTCCTCAAACGCATTCTGCGCCAAGCGCGCAGCCAGTTCAGGTTCTTTCAGAACCCGCAGAATATTATGCGCCAGGGCGGGCGCATCCCCCGGCTGCGACAGGAGCCCAGTACGCTCATGCGAGACCACGTATTGCATGCCTTCGGGTGCGGTCGTCACCACCGGCGTTCCCGTCGCGAAGGCCTCGATCACGGAAACCGGCATATTATCCAGGTTCGAAGCATTCACAAAAATGTCCGCCTGATCGTAAAATCGGCCGATTTCCTGACGGGACGCCACTCCTAGAAAATTCACGTTCGACAAACCCAACCGCCTCACCAGATCGCGGATGCTCCGTTCCAAAGTCCCCCCACCCACAAGATCGAGCTGCGCCTCCGGATACGTCCTCTGCACCTCGGCAAAGGCTCGTACCACAACATCGATTCCGTAGTAAGGATGGAACCCGCGAGTAGAAATCAGATGTGGCCGCACCGGTCCGCGCGCGCGGAAACGGAACTGTGAAAGATCGATGATGTTTGGAATAACCTGCGCCGCCAGACCGAACTTTCGGAAGACATCCACCAGGTGCCCGGAGGGCACCACTAGCCGGTCGGCTCCCTGAAGCACGCGGCGCGCAATCGGCGACCGCTGCAGATGATCCCGCGCTTCTCCGCTGCGGTAGTTGATTAGTGTCTTCTTGCCCCTCACTCGGGCCAGGAACCACGCCGGCAGCGGCGCCAGAAGAAATGACGAATAGGACGCCGAGAAAATGTGCGCTACATCCACTTCTTTTAGACTTCGCCACAACTTCCAGGCGTAAAGGGGCTCCCGCAAGACGGTTCGCAGCAGGGGCACCCGCTCTGCCCATCCCAAACCGAAAGGAAATCGCGGATCCACAGCTACAAAACTTGCGGTAATATCTGGATCAAGCTTCCAGTTCCTCATCAAGAGATCCGCCTGCACCGCCTGCCCCCCTACGTAACGCAAAGAAGGAGCCACCAAGGCAACTCGGATCGACGAATTGGAGCTTGGCCGCGAGCGGCCGTCACGCTTGGACCCCAGACCCCATCCCTGGCCAAGCACATCCCCATAGAGTTCCGCGTACTGCTGGCAGATGCGCCCCACGCTAAAATTCGAGCGCACAAAATCCCGTGCCCGCCGTGCCATCTCCGCCCGCAAGGACGCGTCCTTCACGACCCGGGCCAACCCGTCCGCCAATCGCTTTTCGTCATTGGCAGGTACCAGCACGGCGCGCCCGTCGCCGCCCAGATCGGTGTTTCCTCCGACCGCCGTCGCCACCACTGGCACCCCGGCGGCCATTGACTCCAGCATTACGTTCGACAAGCTTTCCGAAGCC
>DATHQG010000390.1:0-9652 GCA_035483075.1 Edaphobacter sp.
CCGCAACTGTTGCCACTCTGCACAATCAGCTCGACGTAGCCAAGACCATCCGTCGCACCGGCATCGGCAGCGGCTCACCCGCCAAGGGCTCTATCGAGGTGCCTATCCTCGGCGCCGCAATCGGCGATACCAGCGGTCATACCGATACTCGCATCTACGTCGGGCCCAAGGCCATCAGCGTTCTCAAGGCTATCCACGCCGCCAACCCCAAGGTCACCCTTGAGCCGCTCCTCGAGTTTGGCTTCTGGGGCGCGATCGGCAAATACCTCTTCCTCGCCCTGCAGTTCATCCACGCCCACGTCGTCTCCAACTGGGGCTGGGCCATCGTGATCCTTACCGTTCTCATCAACATCCTCATGCTGCCCTTCCGCATCAAGACCATGCAGAACGGCCTGAAGATGCAGCGCATCCAGCCGCAGATGAACGAGATCAAGGAGAAATACAAGAAGTACAAGGCGACTGACCCCAAACGTAACGAGATGAATGTCGAGATCATGAAGCTCCAGAAGGACAATGGAGTCAACATGTTCGGCGGCTGTATCCCCACCCTCATCACGCTGCCTCTGCTCTACGCCTTCTTCACCATGTTGCCCAGGGTCGTAGAGCTCCGCCAGGCCCACTGGCTTTGGCTGCCTGACCTTCAGTCTCCGGATCCCTGGCACATCCTGCCCATCGCCATGGTCGTCAGCCAGTTTCTGGTGCAGTTTTACACGCCTTCTCCCGGCGTCGACCCGCAGCAGCAAAAGATGATGGCCTTTATGATGCCCGCCGTCTCCGGTTATTTCACGTGGACCTACGGCTCCGGACTAGCTCTCTACTGGGCCGTCGGCAATCTCATCAGCATCGCCCAGCAGGCCGTCATGAATCGCACCAGCATCGGCCGCGAGATGCGTGAGATCGCCGCCAAGCGCGCCCGCCGCAAGGCAGGCACCGGTGTCACCATCAAGGGAAAGCGTTAAATTACTCTCTCTCGACCTGGGCCTAACCGGAAAATCGTCTATCCTACTGATATGAAACTTGAGTCGATTTTTGTTGCCCTAATGAAATTGAACCGAGAGTCATTCCTGTAAAGATGACGAACCAATTGAACGACCCGGGCCAAGCAGCAAGAAAGATTGCAGACCTCCTGAAGATCCTGAGCACCGCAGGCGGTCTGAATCTGGAGTCCAAAATCCTTGCCTGCAACGGCCAAGTGCAACCCAGCTCCGGCGATCCCGCTGGTGCACATACGACTTTCTCGTCCCCCGAGATCACCGTCGAACTCTCCGGCCCTGACACCCCCCTCCTGCTGGCCCGCAACGGCGAACTCCTTCACGCCATCGAACACATCGCAGCCAAGGTCCTGCGCCTCGAACCCGAGAACCACGACCGCATCTCCTTCGACGCCGAGGGCTTCAAAGTGGCCCGCAACCGCGAACTTGAACTCATGGCTGAGATTGCCATCCAGAAAGTACGCGCTACCGGCAGGCCGTTCTCGTTCTCGCCGATGAGCTCGCGCGAGCGCCGTATCCTTCACCTGTCTCTGGCCAAATCCGGACTCCCCACGGCCTCCTCTGGCGAAGGCCCGGGCCGCTTTGTAGTCCTCTATCCCGAAGGCCTCGAGCCCACTCAGCGCCCGGCCCCCTCCCCGGAAGACCGTACCCGAGCCATCCGTAACAGCTTCCGTCGCCGCTAAATCTGCGGTGGCGTTACGGCGATCCGCCGTGGATCGCGCAGCAACACGTTCCCGTCCCACCGGGACGCCTTCCCCCCTTCGACCAGGGTCGTGATACTCGCCTCCGTCCAGCTCTCCAAATATCGCCGCCACTCCTCTGACTCTGCCACTCGTTTGATCACTGCGCTCCGCTCGACTAAAAACTCTTTCAAACGCCTCCGGGCGAGCCTTCGCCCCAGTGGCCCCCACCCGATGGAGAACCGAATCTCGTCTCGGACTCGCGTACCATCATCCATCGGCGCGAAGTGGTGATCATGCTCGAATTGCCGGAAGGCACCGGATACCATTACGTCACGAAAATAACTGTAGGGGCGCAGCGCTTCGATCCGGCTCGTATGCCGCAGCCGCAAACCAAGGTGCCGTCCTCGAAACGTCACCGTCTCGCCCTCGCCGATCAATCCGTTCGTCACCCCGGCAATCGCCTCTATGTGCGACTTACCAGCCGATGCAGCGTGCAGATCGATACTCAACGAAAGCAGAAAGCACCGCTCAACCGGCGCATCAACCCAAGTTGACAGTCGAATCGTTTCCATAGTCACTAATGGCCATTTTCCCAACTGTTAACATCCTTTAGATTACGCCAGTAACAGCACCTTTCCGATTCCGCCCTTCTCAGCCGCCGCATGCGCCTCGGCCGCCTCAGCCAGCGGAACCATTCGGTCGATCGGAATCACCAGCCGTCCCGCAACCACGTCCTCAGCCAGTGTTCGCAATGTCCTGGCGTCCGGCGACGACTTGATCACCTCGATCCTCACCGTGGGGTGCATGTTGGCATTGCCCGGCGGACCAACCACAGAAGCAAAAACGCCGCCCTGTTTCACCTTTCCCAGCAGCTTTTCGGCGGTCTCTCCTCCCACCGTATTGGCCACCGCATCAATGAATCCCAGCTTGTCCAGGGCCGCGGCATCATCAAGTGCCAATACCTGGTCCGCACCTAGCGCCGCCGCATCCTTCACCTGCGCCTTCTTTACTCCGGCGATGACCACGGCGCCCGCCTTCTTTGCCGTCCACACCGCCGACCGCCCTACGTTCCCCACCGCCCCCGTCACCAGCACCGTCTGTCCAGACTGGATCTTCGTGCCCCGCGAAATCAACTGCTCTCCCGTCAGCGTCACCAATGGCAACGCTGCCGCCTTCACCAGATCCAGCTTTTCCGGAACGAACGCGAGGTCCTTCGCCGCCACCACGGCAAGCTCAGCATAAGCTCTGTCCCCTACCGCCATCACCTTATCGCCTGGCTTGAAACCGCTCACTCCCGCACCCACCTCCCGCACGGTCCCCGAGATGTCCCTCCCCAGAATCGTCGGTAGTTCCAAGGGCCAAAACGCCTTCATTGCCCCGCTCCTGAGCTTGAGATCGATGGGATTCACGCTGCTCGCTGCCACACGCACCAGCACCTGTCCCTCACCCGCTACCGGATCCGGAAAGTCCTCGTAGATCAGCTTGTTCGGGGCACCGTACTCATGCAAAACGACAGCCTTCATGCAACACCTCAAACAGTGAGATGCAGAGACCCGATCCTGTGCCTCCCACTTTTGTTAGATGCATGCAAATACATGCCAGATACGGGTAAGAATCCGACGTCCCTGCCAAGGCGCTCTATCGCGACCCGTTATCCTCAGGCAGGTACTTCTCCCACTCTTTGCGGTTCTCCGCGACCTTCCGCAGCAGGACCAACCGCCGTCGAAGACGTCTCGAGATGTACGGCACCAGCACAAACCGGCCCACCAGCCGCCCTACAATGCCCAGAGGCATGGTGAACCGGACCTTGTCGTTGAGGACCGTCCGCTCATCCATCTCATAGAAGTAATGCTCATGTTGATATCTCTTGAAACGTCCCCGCTCCATTGTGTCCTGAAAAAACGAAGGCCGTTCATATCGGGTAATGACGCTCTCATGCATCTGCGGAAGCCCGAACTTCCACCCGGCCCACAGCAGCTTGTCGTTTGCCACAATCAATCCGCTGGTCTTACCCTCGATCGGCTTCATCCCCAACGTCTTTCCGACCAGCTCAATGTTGGTCGAAAGCAGAAAACATCTCTCAATCGGAGCATTGATATAAATACTGTCGCTAATCGTAAACATCGGACCCCGTAGACGAATTGTAGCCTCTAAGTCGCTCTCCTAAATCGAGAGCTCATTCCCCCGCCACTATCCACAGTTATAGCGTCACTTGTGTCGATCACCTTTTACTCTACCCCGCCACCGCCGGCCTTTGGTGAAAATTTAAGTCAGCGCCACGATCTTCGAATCCACCAACCCCTTCGCTCGTTTGATAAAGTCGACGAGCGCAACGCTCCCCTCATCGCCCTTACCCCGCGTCCTCACGCTCACCGCCTCTGCCTCGGCCTCCTTGTCCCCCATCACCAGAACAAACGGTACCTTCTGCAGCGTGAACTCTCGGATCTTCGCATTCATCTTTTCATTACGCGCATCCAGCTCCACCCGCAGCCCCGCGGCCTCCAGCTTTGCCTTTACCGCAGCGGCGTACTCAAGGTGCTTCTCCGAAATCGGCACCAGTCCAACCTGCACAGGGGCCAGCCACAGCGGAAAAGCCCCGGCGTAGTGCTCAATCAGCACCCCAAAGAACCTCTCCACCGAGCCAAACAGGGCACGATGCACCATCACCGGCTGATGCATCTCTCCATCTTCGCCCTTGTATTCCAACTCGAACCGCGCCGGCAGGTTGAAGTCGAACTGCACCGTCGACAGCTGCCACAGCCGCCCCAGCACATCCACCAACTTGATATCGATCTTCGGCCCATAAAACGCACCCTCGCCAGGAATGCTCTTGAAGGCGACACCGCGCCTCGTCAGCACGCCCTTCAGCGCCTCCTCGGCGTTCACCCAGTCAGACTCCTTGCCCACAAACTCGCCCGCTTTTTTCGGATCGTGCAGCGACAGCTCGACACGATATTCGTTGAACCCGAAGGTCTTTAGCACGGCCTCGGCGAAATCAAGGCACGCTTCAATCTCGCTGACAATCTGGCCCGGCGTGCAAAAGATATGCGCATCGTCCTGCGTAAACCCGCGGACCCGCAGTAACCCATGCATTGTGCCCGACCGCTCATACCGGTAAACATTGCCCAACTCCGCGTACCGTATCGGCAGGTCGCGATAGCTCTTCGGCGAATTCTTATAGATCAAAATATGCCCAGGACAATTCATCGGCTTGAGTCTGTACTCCGCGTCATCAAGCTCCATCGGCGGATACATATTCTGCGAATAGAACCCTTCATGCCCAGAGATCTTCCACAACTCTCGCCGCATAATATGCGGAGTAAACACCATATCGTAACCGCGACGGATACATTCTTCCCGCATCCAGTCTTCCATCGTCTTCCGAATCAACCCACCCTTCGGATGCCAGAAGATCAACCCCGATCCAGCCACCTCCTGAATGGAGAACAGATCAAGCTGTTTGCCGAGCACACGATGGTCCCTGGCCTTAATCTCCTCTAATCGTTTGAAGTGCGCATCCAGGTCCTTGCTGTTGAAGAACGCGGTCCCATAGATCCGCTGCAGCTGCTGGTTCTTCTCGTCCCCAAGCCAGTAAGCACCGGCGACCGAAGTTACCTTGAACGCCTTCACCCGCCCCGTCGAAGGCACATGCGGCCCTCGGCAAAAATCCACAAAGCTCCCATTCCGGTAAAGGGAAATCTCATCACCTGGCTGCGTAAACTTCTCGATGAAGTGGACCTTCATGAAGTCGCCGTTCTCCGCGTAGTCCTTTAGCCCCATCTCCCGAGACTCCACCTCACGCACAAACCTCTCGTCGCGCGCTACGACTTCCGACATACGCGCCTCAATCGCGGCAAGGTCTTCCTCGCTGAACGGCGTCTCCCGGTACACGTCGTAGAAGAACCCCGAATCCGTCGCCGGGCCATGCCCCAGCTTCGTCTCCGGAAACAGCTCCAGAACCGCAGTAGCCATTACATGTGCAGCTGAGTGACGCACCACCTTCAGCGCCGCTTCATCGTTCTCCTTCAGTAACTCAAGCGCCACATCTTCATTCAGTGGGGCCGCAAGGTCAACCAATCGCTCCCCACTGGTCTCCGCGCCATACATCGCGGCCTCTGACGCCTCTTCAGCCGCAACCGCGCCGGCTGCAACAGGAGTCAACGGACGGACCCGCGCTACTACCACCGCGGCTGCCAGCCGCGGAGAGATGCTCATCGCCACATCATTTGCTGTCGTTCCGCGCGGGACCTCGCGCACTGAACCATCTGGAAGCTGGATCTTAATCGTCTGCTCACTCATATCGTCAGCTACCAGCATATTTCCTTTGTCCCCACCACACCAACTTGCATCCCCCAACCGTTGCACCCCTATCCCATGTCGGGACCATTTCAGCGCGGTCGTATCAGCCTCATAATCAGTCGCAGTTCGTCGCTGCCGCGAAGGCCAACGCAGCGAAAGTGATGTCAGCGTCGGAAAGCAGGCCCGTATGCATGTTTGCCAGGAATCGAAGATCTCCTCAGCCGTATGTTGCCCCGTTTGCGGCCAAAGCTTTCTCATCTATTCAGAACAAGGTTTAAACGTCGGACAGGACGCCTGCCGTCGCGTCATCCGTCACGCCCTCCGCACGCATCACACCGCCCAATCCACCACCCCAAGCGCTCATCCCACCACCCCTTTCAACATCCCCAGTTGGTCGGGTGCCCGGCCTTTCTCGGCCTCCGCCACGTTGGGCAACCTGCTCGACAACGCCCTCTAACCTGCGGCTGATTATTACCAGATCATAAATCTCGATATCGAGTGAATCGATATCGTGTTGATGGACATCTATCCTTTGTGCCTCGCTTCAATCGCGGCCCACAGGAGAATATATGTCCACACTTTTGAAGATCGACGTCAGCCCGCGCGGCGACTATTCCTTCTCACGCAAGCTCGGCAACCACTTCGCGACCGAGTGGCAGTCCAACCACGTCGGCGGCGAGATCATCACCCGCGACCTCGCCACCACCAAGATCCCCTACGTCGATCTGCCCTGGATCGCCGGAGCCTTCAGCGCGCCAGACACCCATACCGCCGAGCACAAGGCCGCCCTCAAGATATCCGACGAGCTCATCGCCGAGCTTCTCGCCGCTGACGAAGTCGTTATCTCCACTCCCATGTATAACTTCAACGTTCCTGCCGTCCTCAAGGCCTGGATCGACCACATCGTCCGCCTCAATAAGACCTTTTCCTTCGGCCCCGAAGGCCTCAAGGGTCTCGCCGCCGGTAAGAAGGTCACCGTTATCATCGCCAGTGGCAGCGAGTACACCTCCGGCTCGCCCATGGAGTCCTACAACCTCGAAGGCCCCTACTTCAAGGTCATCTTCGGCTTCATCGGCATCACAGACCTCACCATCGTCCATGCCGGCGGCACCAACAAAGTCGCCCAGGGTGCGGTTACCGAGCCCGTCTTCATCGAGCAGTTCGCCCACCAGGTCGACCTCGCGGCCTCCAGGTAACGCTTCTCCATCGGACCATAGCCCGCAAGGCGGCGGACAGGCAGGGCCGTGTCTGCCGCCTCTGGAGTTTTCATCCTGAGCGGAGTCTCTCCCATCTAGGTTGTTCCCGCAAAAAAGAAGGACCGCGCCATCCCGGCAGCGGTCCTGTGCTTGTTGCACGCACGGTAAACTCTTATGCAATTTCAGGGATGCTGCTCTTCACCGATCGTTCCGCAGGCATATGTTTTCTCAGCCATACATTTGCCCTCCACCGTCCAACGAACGGCGCAGCGGCGATCATTGCAAACGAAATACCTAACGCGATATGCATTCAACATCTCCTTTCTCCCCAGGGTCTTACAACTTCCTCCAGGGTTGAACCGGCAGCCAGACGTGCAAAACATTGCATGTTGCTACAGTTGATTCCTTACTATCCCCCCGCCGAACCACCCTCGATATCCCACCTTTGTGGTATGCCCCGAACTCAGGTGTCATGCTTCAAACCTTGCAGTCCCCCACCCGTAACCATCCGCCACCGAAACCGGCGCCATCGCCTAAAATAGCCGCATGTCTTACGCTGCCGCGGTCGACCATCTCTACGCCCTGGGCCACGAGCTCGCTCCGACCCCATCCAGCGCCCCCCGCCGCAAGTTTGACCTCGCCCACATGCGCGTTCTCGCCGCCGCCCTGGGCGACCCTCAAGCCACCTTCCCCTCCGTCCTGATCGCCGGGACCAACGGCAAAGGCTCGACCGCCGCGACCCTGGCCAGCGTCCTCACCGCTGCAGGCTACCGAACCGGCCTCTACACCTCACCGCACCTGGTTCGAGTCAACGAACGCATCCAAATCGACGGCGTCCAGGTCTCCGACGAAGACTTCGCCCGCCTCTACTTCCAGGTCGACGAGGCCGCCCGACATCTCGTAGAATCCGGCGCTCTTCCTCATCCCCCCAGTTTCTTCGAGGTCCTTACTGCCCTGTCGTTTCTGTACTTTGCAGGAAATCGGGCGAACCAGGATAGTGGAGCCGATGTGAATCCAGTCGACATCGCCATCCTCGAAGTAGGCCTCGGCGGCCGTCTCGATGCCACCAACATCGTAGAACCTCTCCTCTCTGTCATCACCGACATCGCCCTCGACCACCAGGACTACCTCGGCGACACCATCACCGAGATCACTCGCGAAAAGGCCGGCATCCTGCGCCCCAACGGCACCCTCATCACCCTCCCCCAACACCCCGAGGCCAACCAGGCAATCGGCGAAGCCGCCGCGACCCTCAACCTCCGCGCGATCAGCGCCGCCAACTTCATCCCCCACATCCCGCCGCGATCTTCTCAACAAGTTGATAGATCTGTCATTTCGACCGACGCGCAGCGGAGTGGAGAAATCCGCTTTTCTACTCCGAACTCTGACGCGCCGCTTCCTCGCAATCACTACACCGTCACCCTCGACCACGAGCCCCTCGAAATCGATTCGCCCCTCCTCGGCCACCACCAGCAGCGCAACATCGCCCTGGCGATTACCGCTGCAGTCGAATTACGCAACCAAAACAGTTACAAATCGCCTCAAAATAACTCAATAAGTAACAATAAGAGTTACAAAATAACAAACGCCGCCATTGAAGCGGGGATTCGCAACACAAAATGGCCCGGCCGCCTCGAACTCCTCACCTTTCCGGATGGCCCGGACCTCCTCCTCGACGTCGCCCACAACCCCGCCGGCGCCTGGACCCTCCGGGCCGCCATCGCCCAGCTCCCCGAAGCCCAGCCCCGCACCCTCCTCTTCAGTTGTCTCCGCGACAAGGACCTCAAGGAGATGTCCCAGATTCTCTTCCCCCTCTTCGATTCCAGCAGTGGAGACCCCGATCGCCGCAACGACCACGTCCTCTTCGCCCCGATTGACAATCCCCGGGCCGCGGGCCTCGAAGACCTCCTCGCTGCCGCCCTCGCCCTTGACGTCCCAGCCCACGCCGCGCCTGACCTCGCAGCCGCTGTGGCTGAGGCCCGCGCAATCACCCCGCCCAACGGCCTAGTCATCGTCACTGGCTCCATCTACCTCGTAGGCGAGGTCCGCCATCTGGCGGAGCAGTCATGAGCAACTCACCGCCGGTCAATAACTTAGAGGACCGTGAAGGCCCAGCCACCTCGGGCCGGACCCTCAGCGGAGTCGAGCCGGGAGGCGGAGGAATCCGCCCTTCTACCGCGAACCCTGAACCCCCGCCATCCAAAAAGCCACCCTTCGCCCTACGCTGGCTCTCCTACCTGCTTCTCATTCCCTTAGTCGGCCTCGCCACCGGCGGCTTCGGCTGCGTCTCCCTCCTGGTAGGCCTCTGGGACAAGTCCGGCCGCCTGCAACACGCCATCGCTAGCCTTTGGGCCCGCACCCTCCTGCTCATCAGCCTCTCCCCCGTCAAAATCATCGGCGCAGAGAAGCTCCACGTACACGAAACCGCCGTCTACGCCTCCAACCACCTCAGCTATATGGACACCCCCGTCCTCTTTGCCCG
>DATHQG010000391.1:0-14133 GCA_035483075.1 Edaphobacter sp.
ACGTGGAACGGCCTGTACCGGTCGTACCCAGGAGTCGCTAGCAGGCCACGCCGGCCCACGGATTCAGGTCCATTGTTCCGAAATCGCTGGCCTGGACATCACAGAAAGTGGTGCTTCCCGCCACCGCTATGCCCACTCGAATGACCACCACCTCCACCCGAGTGCCCGCCAAAGCTCTTCCCGCCACCAAAGCCCTTCGGCGCATGCCCTCCGCCAAACATATGCGGGCTGTTAGAGCGCTGCGCCTTCTCAAATGACTTCATCTCGCTCTTACTCATAAATTGACCCGAAGGACCTCCCCGCCCAAAACTCGACGTTGGAGCGTGGTAAGCCTGCATCGAACCGCTTCCATATCCTCCCGGCCGTCCATATAAACTCGTCCCATACCCCGGTCCGCCATAGGCCTGCGTCCTGCCTGGCATCTGCGGCGTACGGTTATAAGCCTGCTGCTGCGGGGCATGGGAATAAGCTGCCGCCGGCGTGCTGTACCCACGGTTGTACGCATAAGCCGGCCGCTCCGGCATTCTCACCACTGGCGCCGCCGTCCGCACTCCGCTAAATCCACGAACGCCGGTGTAATTCGCCGTCCTGTAGTATCCGCCTCCCACGCCGCCATGCCATCCGTAGGCCCGCGGGCCACCATGCGGCAGACCCCAATCAGCCACAGTCGTACTATTCGTAAAGTAATTCGATTGATGAAAGAAAATAGCCTGTAATAGCCAGTTCAAGCCCCAGCCCAACCACCCCCAGCTCATGTGGGTGAACGCCCCCATCGCGATACCCAGGCCAAACCTCACCGCCGAAGAGCCAAACGAAGAGTTAAAAAACGATCCCAGCGCCCCCAGCAGCGAAAATCCTGGATAAGGCGTAACCGGTTGTCCATAGACAGTCCATGGGTTGTAGCTCGGCACATAAATCATCTGCGGATCGGCCGGCGCCACCACAACGCCGCCTTGGTTATAGCTCACCGTCTGTTGTGAGCTACTTTGCAGATTTCCCGCCGCCTCAGCGCGCTGCCGCAACACCTGCACCGCCTGCAGCAGGTCCTGCGGCTGATTGTAGTAGGCGCTCCCCAGCGCAGTCGTCCACCCAAGGTTCTGGTCCATCTCCGCCAACACCTGCGGAAACGCGGTCAATCCCTTCACGCTTGGGTCCCAGGACTGCATATCAGCGCCCATGGCAACCTGATCGGATCCGGCATTGCCTTGTGCCCGCCGCCAGCGATCGGCCTCCACTACCTGTCCTGGATACGTGGCGGCCGCGAGCATCTGCGCAATCAGCGTATCCGGATAAAGCGCGATAGGGGCCACCAGCTGCTCCAGTTGCTGTGCGTTCAAACCCTGTGCCGACGGCTGCGTCGTTCCATAGTTCTGCTGCGGGTAGCTTTGCCCGGAGGCAGGATACTGCTGGTAAGACTGCGAAGAGTACGTGTTCGGATAAGTCTGCTGCGAATACGGCTGCGCGTAAGATTGTTGACTGTAAACCTGCGGGTTATAAGGCTGTGGTTGGGTGTAGACCGGTTGCCCATACCCTGACGGCGGTCCCGGCACATAGGACATCTGTTGCGCAACCAGTTCGCTCTGTCCCATCAGCATCAGGAGAAACGCCATCGTCAGAGCGACCAAACGCCGTAGCGTCCAAGCTGCCTCAACTTTTCCCATCGCCCCTCCAATGGCTGACATAGTCGCCTGGGTTTGGCTCCCGGCAAATCCTATGTCCAAACCGCACAGTCTGCCCGTCCGACTCGACGGCCAACGCGGTCACTCACCTTTCAACCCTGACGACCGCAATTAGTTCCGTAGTTCGACTCACCTCCGGAACACGAGAATACTATCGGCTTCGCCTTGCACATTGGTCAAATCCCGGGCTTCGCAGACATCTCCATCCGTTGCAAAATCAACATGCACAATCAAGTGCATCCGCACTGATAAACTCCCACACAATAGCGCACTCAAGTGATCACCTGGCCGACGCAGTCGCAGCGGCCGAGCGCGGCGGCACCATATGTAGTCCTAGTTACCGAAAACTAGGCTTTATGTGAAATTGCGGTATCATTCCGTCGATGCTTGCGCTCTGTTGAGGTCAGTATGAGTTCACGCGAGACGCTTTCCTTCCTGCCTAACCTTCGTTTGCCGGGCGCTGTTCTACTTTTCCTCATTGGGACAGCAATATTTGCATACGGTCAACATAGTCGCTGTCCCAAGGAATCCGGTGCTTTCACAACCGCCGAGTCGGTCATGGATGATCCGGGTAGAGGTATCCAAGAACTCCGAATAGTGTATTGCGCCATCACAAGGCAAGCAGGCGAAGAGCTCGGCGATCAGCTGACGAGTGGCAGCGTCTGGCCAAAAGCGTCTGCGCTCGCCCCGATTTTCCTGACGAAATCTAATATTGCGATCGGGGATCTCTTCGTGCCCGCTGGTAAGTACTCTCTGTACTTCTTACCTTCGCAGAACGGTTGGAAGCTCATCGTGAGCAAACAGACCTTCGGAACCGAATACGACGAGACGAAGGATCTCGGGCGTGTCGTTATGACAACTGTTCCTGTGCCAGGGATACCAGAAGACAGACTGTCAATCCTCTTCATGCTTTCCTCCGGTAGGGCGTGTTCTGGCCGTTGCGAACCGAAGGACGGTCCCTATATTTCGGCAAAGGAACGCGGCCCCCAAATTCAATTTGTATGGGGAACCTATGCCGCCTACGCCATAGTGAGGGAAGCAAAGGACCCCGAGAACGCGTTGTTACGATGACTTCTGCGCTCTGAGTTTGATCTAGGCATTTCTGGCCGTTCAAGCCGGACCCGGCAACTACATATCCACGCCGCTGATAAACTCCCACACAGGAGCGCACCCAAGTGATTGAATTGGCATTCTCCATCCTGGCCTCCGACTTCGCCCACCTGGCCGACGAAGTCGCCGCGGCCGAGCGCGGCGGCGGCACCATCGTCCACGTCGATGTCATGGACGGCCACTTCGTCCCGAACATCACCTTCGGGCCGGCGATGGTCAAGGCCCTCCGCAGGGTCACCACGCTCCCCCTCGACTGCCACATGATGGTTGAGGACCCCGCCGACTTCATCCCCGACTTCGCCGAAGCGGGCGCCGATATGATGAGCGTCCACCAGGAGGTCTGCCGCCACCTCCATCGCACCCTCCAGCACATCGCCCAGCACGGCATGAAGCCAGCCGTCGTCATCAACCCGGCGACCCCGGTCGAGACACTCGTCGAAGTCCTTCCCATGGTGCACCATGTGCTCGTCATGAGCGTAAACCCCGGCTTCGGCGGCCAGGAGTTTCTCCCCCTGGCGCTCGACAAGATCGCCCATCTGGCCGAACTCCGCGAGGAGATGGGACTCAACTTTCGCATCGAAGTCGACGGCGGCATTGCTCACGATACGGTCGGTCTGGTGGTCGAAGCAGGAGCGGACATGCTGGTTGCCGGGTCTGCGATCTTTGCCGGCGGCAAAGCGGAGCACAACGCGCGGGAGTTCCTCAAACTCGCGCGGGCGGCTTCGTCAGCACAAATCTGACGGGAAATATAGAATAGAAGGAGCCTGAGCGCGGTCGTTGCGCGAGGCAAATGGGGTCTTTAGCGGATGAACAAGCGTTCCTTTTTCCCAAGCGTCTGGTTTCGAAGCAACAAGGCCGGCTCACTGGCCAGTCTTGCGATCACCGGTCTGATCGTCTCTTCCATGGGCGCAATGGCCCAGGTAACCGGTTCCTCCCAAACCACGACCGACGCCAACGGCCAGCAACAACAGAGCGTGAGCCTCTCCGCTTCGCCGAACGGCAAGAAGACAGACAAGGTCGTTCAGTCGAAGGACACCAAGAAAGAGATGCAAAAGGAGAAGAAGATTGCGCCGGTCGATGCGGGCCTTCCGGACAAGGTGCTCTACGACAAGGCGCTCGACGCAACCAAGCACGGCCACTTCGACGTCGCCCGTCTCGACCTGCAGACCTTGCTCAACACCTATCCTGATTCGCAATACCAGATGAAGGCCAAGCTGGCCATCGCCGACAGCTGGTACAAGGAGGGCGGCACAGCGGCCCTCACCCAGGCCGAGCAGGAGTACAAGGATTTCATCACCTTCTTCCCCAACGCACCCGAAGCCGCCGAGGCCCAGATGCGGGTCGGCGACATCTACTTCCGTCAGATGGACAAGCCCGACCGCGACTACTCGAAGGCCGTGCACGCCGAGGAGGAGTACCGCCTGATGCTGCAGCAGTTCCCCGAGTCGACGCTGGTTCCCCAGGCCAAGCAGCGCCTCCGTGAGGTGCAGGAGGTCATGGCCACCCGCGAGGCCGCGGTCGCCGCGTTTTACTCTACCCACAACAACTGGGCAGCGACAATTGCGCGCTATCAGACGGTCGTTGACACCTATCCGCAGTACAGCCACATGGACGACGTGCTGATCGGGCTCGGCGACGCGTACGAGGCCGAGGCCCGTTATATTCGGGCGTCGAAGCTCCCCGAAGCAGGCAAGGCACGGCTCGAAAAGATCTATGACGACCAGGCGATTGCGGCCTACAGCAAGGTCGTTCTGGAGCACTCCGCCGCTCAACACGTCGAGGACGCCCGCGACCGCCTCGACGCGATGAACGTGCCAATCCCAACGCCAACGCCGGAGCAGATCGCCGCCAGTGTCGCGCTCGAAAACAGCCGCAGACAGTACCGTCTGCAGGACCGGGCGACGCTCCTGATCATGCACACGCCCGATGTCGTCCTGGCGGCCAGGGACGGCGAACCGACGCTGGTTGACCCCACACCCACAATCGCGCCGCACATCACGAAGAAGTCCATCGAGGACTTCAATGAGTCGATGAATCCTGGCGCGGCCAAGGCGAACCCCGCGCCAGCCGCACCTGCAGCATCGTCCGACACCACCACTGCCGAGGCACCGCCAGCCGAGGCACCGCCAGCTGCAGCACCACTTCAGCTTCAGGACGTCCCTGCCGCTGACGCTGCTCCTGCAACCGGATCGGCCGCGGTCACCAGCGTCCAGGGCAGCGCGACCAGCACCCCCGCCGCAAGTGGAAATGGCATGGGCGTCACGATCCTTACACCAGGAGTGACCGTCTCCCCGGCCGAAAACGGTGGCCTGAAGGCCGTTGGACCGGAAAACGCAACGCCTTTGCCCGCAGCTGAAAAGCCCGCAAGCGCACCGGAGACTGTCAACGACATAGCTCCCGGAACGCAGCCCGCGGCACAGGCCCCCAACGCCAACGGGAAGAACGCGAAGCCGGAGTTCGACAAGAGCGACGAGTCCTCCAGCAAGCACAAGAAGAAGAAGGGCCTCGCCAAACTGAATCCGTTCTAACTTCATCGGAACCGCAAGACAGCAAAGGGGGACGCAGCCAAATAGCTTGCGTCCCCTTTTTATCGCTGGTTCGCTTTGTTGTTCACCAGGCCTTCGGTCAGGATGATTGGTAGATCGCAGCGCGCCGCCGGATCCGCGGCACGATGAGAAGTGACAGCAGGAGAAGCACCAGGACGCCCAGCAAGCAAAAAAACAGCGGGCCTACGGAGACGCGGTGGGGACTGCGACCCTCAGCGCTGGCCTTTGAGACATGCGACATGTGTCCGCCCAGCACATACGCACTGCCGGAGAGCGATTCGTCCGTCTCATACACGGCATTGCCCCACAGGACCACCGTATCGCCACCGATTCGGGCCTGCGAGTCGACGACCGCATTGCCCCAGATGACCGTGGCGCTGCCCTGCACCTGCCCGCTGACATTAACGCTTCCAAACAGTACGAAGACGTGGCCCGTCAGGTCTCCTTCCACCTGCACCGAGCAGAAAAAACAGGTGGCGTTGTGGATCTGCTGGCCCGAGGCGACGAAGATGTCCTGCGCGACGTAAGTGCGGTTGGCCGGCGCCTGGCCGAGTGCGCCAGCGGTAAGCAGAAGCGGCAAAATGAAGCTGCGGAGCGCGTGTGCCGGCAATTTTCCCCCCGAAACATAAAGAGAACTGAGAGTTGAACAAAAAGACAAACAGGCTGCAGAAAAGATACGCTGAATCCGGGGAACAGGTTCCGTCAATCCCCTTGCGAGCGGGTCGCCTTCGACCAGGAAAACGCGCTAAAACCCTCGCCCTTGCGGATATGCGGGAAACTGGTACCGGTTGCGCTGGACGATATACACAATCAACCAGATTACTCCGATAAGAATCAGAAACGGAGCGAACGGAAGCAGCAGCCAGAGACGGCTGGGCAGGACCATTCGCGAGCCGTGAATCGTCGCGCCCTCCGCCACATTGGCGTCTCCGGCAGCGAGCGCAACATCGCCGCCAACCGTGGCCCCTTCGCCAAGCACAAGATCGGCGCCCAGCGCGGCCACGTCACCCGAGATGCTGTGACCCGGATCGACCTCCACCCTCCCGAACATGACCGCAACGTCGCCCTTCACGTCCCCATGGACGCGAACATCGCAAAACATGCACGCTATGTCGCCGACAGTCTCCCCTTCGGCGACCGTGATGTCGCTGCCGAAACTTGCCCTGTCGTTGTCCGATTTGGCGAAGGCCGGAAGGGTTGCGGCAAGTAGAAGCACTACAGCGACGGACCATCTGCGCATAAAGGACCTCGTGACCAAGTCTAAGCCTTCAAATCCGCATCAACCAAGGCCTACAGGCAAAGCTCAAACCTCAGCCGCTCAATGCTACCCTTAACTTACTCATGAGCTACGAACTGCCAAAAGCATACGATCCATCTGTCATTGAAGAACGCTGGGCCGAGTACTGGGTAAAGGAACGCCTATTTGACGTTTCAACCCCGAAAAGTACGCAGGACGGAACCACAAAGTTCACCATCCTCCTCCCCCCGCCCAACGTCACCGGACGCCTGCACATGGGCCACATGCTCAACCAGACCGAGATGGACATCCTCACTCGCTGGCACCGCATGCTCGGCGATCTGGCCGTCTGGGTCCCCGGCACCGACCACGCCGGCATCGCCACCCAAATGATGGTCGAGCGCCAACTCGCCTCCGAAGGCACCTCCCGCAAAGAACTCGGCCGCGAAGCCTTCGTCCAGCGTGTCTGGTGTTGGCGCAAGCTCTACGGGGGGGCCATCCTCGACCAGATGAAGCGCCTCGGAGCCTCCGTCGACTGGTCCCGAGAGTACTTCACCATGGACGACCGACTCAGCATCGCCGTCAAAGAGGCCTTCGTCCGGCTCTATGAGCAGGGCCTCATCTACCGCGGCGCCTACATCGTCAACTGGGACCCCAGCATCCAGACCGCCGTCTCCGACCTCGAGGTCGAGCACGAAGAGCGCCTCGGCAAGCTCTACCACATCCGCTATCCCCTCGCCGACGGCACCGGCTCCATCACCGTCGCCACCACGCGCCCAGAGACCATGCTCGGCGACACCGCCGTAGCCGTAAATCCCACCGACGAACGCTACACCGCTCTCATCGGCAAAAAAGTCTGCGTCCCCCTAACCGGTGTAAATGGTGGCCCCGAACGAGAGATCCCCATCCTCGCCGACGACTGGGCCAAACCCGAGTTCGGCACCGGAGCCGTCAAAGTCACCCCCGCCCACGACCCGAACGACTTCGCCATCGGCCAGCGCCACAACCTCGCCGCACCCAGCATCCTCGACGAGACCGCTCACGTCGCGCTCCCCGGCTCACCCTACGACGGCCTCGACCGCTACGCCGCTCGCGACCTCATGCTCGTCGACCTCGAAGCCCGTGGTCTCCTCGTCGCCGTCAAAGATCACACTAACTCCATCGGCCTCAGCCAGCGCACCGGCGTTGTCATCGAGCCGCGCCTCTCCATGCAGTGGTTCCTCGCCGTCAACAAAACGCCGAACACCGGCGGCAACAGCATCGCCAAAAACGCCATCGACGCCGTCACCGAAAAACACATCAACTTCACCCCTGAGATGTACAAGAAAATCTATCTCGAGTGGATGAATAACATCTACGACTGGTGCATCTCCCGCCAGCTCTGGTGGGGCCACCGGATCCCCGCGTGGCACTGCAAGGACCCAAAATGCAACGCCATCACCGTCTCCCGCGACACACCAAAAACATGCGGCACCTGCAACTCCACCGACATTGTCCAGGAGACTGACGTCCTCGACACCTGGTTCTCCTCCGGCCTGCTTCCCTTCACCACCTTGGGCTGGCCCAACCCAGACACAACTGGCAAGCCGCAGATCACTCCCGATCTGGCGAACTTCTACCCCACTACCCTCCTCGTCACCGGCTTCGACATCCTCTTCTTCTGGGTGGCCCGCATGATCATGCTCGGCTGCCACTTCACCCTCGACGTCCCCATGCCCGACGGCAGCAAGCGCGACCTCGCCAACGCCGTCCCCTTCAAAGAGGTCTACATTCACGGCCTCGTCCGCGACGCCGACCGTCAGAAGATGTCCAAGACCAAGGGCAACGTTATCAACCCCATCGACATCATCGAACGCTTCGGCACCGACGCCGTCCGCTTCACTCTCGCATCGATGGCCTCCCCCGGCACCGACATCGCCTTCAGCGAAGCCCGCACCGAGGGCTACCGTGCCTTCGCCAACAAGATCTGGAACGCCGCCCGCTTCCTCTTCATGAACATCGACCGCGCCAAAGAGGCCGGCATCTCTGTCAGCCTCCAGAACGCAGTCATCCTGAGCGAAGGCCCTCAGTCTCATCGAGGGCCGGAGTCGAAGGACCCCGATGCTCTCCATCCAGCCTCGACCGTTCAACCCTTTTCAATCTCCGAACGCTGGGCCGAAGCCCCAATCGAAACAAGGTGGATCTTCGGCCACCTCTCGGATGTGTGCCACGAGGTGGATCTCGCGCTCACCAACTACCGCTTCGACGAAGCCGCCAACAGCATCTACCAGTTCTTCTGGGGCGACCTCTGCGACTGGTACCTCGAAGTCGTCAAAGTCCGGCTTGACTTCAGCGGCGAACAAAACGCGGCGACGGAACTGTCTTTGTCCGCCCTTGTCGCGGTCTTCGAAGCCGCACTGCGTTTGCTCAGCCCCTTCATGCCGTTCATCACAGAAGAGCTCTGGCATGCACTCTACGCTGCGCTCGGAGTTGCCTCGCCCGCAAAGACCATCGCCCTGACCCGTTTCCCGCAGCCGGGGGACTTCCTTTGCGACAAACTCGCAGCCTCCTACTTTGAATCTCTACAGGAGTTCATCACGCTCGCCCGCTCCAGTCGCAAGCAAGCGGGCGTTCCGGATAAAGAACGCATCGCGTTCAGGTTCTCAGCGCAGGATGAGGTGCGCGAGATCATCGAGCTCTATTACGACCCCATTGTTTCGACACTGATCCGCTCCTCCGAATTACGCTTCGAGGGGCCGGACCCATTAAGGGGAAACGCCGTTAGTTCTGCGGATTTCGATATCGAACCGATCTACGAGCGCCAGATCGACGTCTCCGCCGAACGCGAACGCCTCAAGAAAGAACTCGCCAGATTGGAAAAAATTCTTGCCTCGGAAGAAAAGCAACTGAACAACGAAGCGTATTTGGCCAAAGCCCCCGCCCACATCGTCGATGGCCTCCGCAAACAACACGCCGAGACCAAAATCCTCTACGACAAAACCAGGGCCGCCCTTGACGCCCTGAATTAAGGTCGATCCATTTTTCTCATCTCTCGATCGCGTTCGTTATGGTTCAGTCCGGATCTTTCGCCTGACGCGCCCGTTGTCCAAACTGCTGTGCCACGACAACACAAATAATCGCCAGGAGCGCCGCAATCATATAGCCCGCGGCCCTTCCTGCGGCATGGTCAGAGTCCAAACGCGACCAGGGTTCAGTAACAGCCTGGCAGGCCCCCAGTGCGAACAGGGCACCCATTACATACAGGACGACCTGCATAATTCGATAACCCATTCTGCCGTCCCTTCAACCTACAGGGCCCGCCTTCTGACCTCAGCGGTTAAGGTCGTGAACAGTCTCGCCAGCCGCCTGACCCCATCTGCCGACCGTGTCCTTTACAGCTCCAACCACCTGGTCTCCAACCCCTTCGCCGGCAAGGTCGTCGTCCCCAGCGATTCGTCCGAAACCCTCCTTCATGCGCCCCACCAGAGTGTCCGCACTCCCGCCGAAACGTCTCTCCGTCCCCCAGCGCCGCATCCTGTTCGCGGTGTCTTCCACACCATCAAATTCGGCCTCTTGCCGTAACGTCGGCTCATAAAACAGCGCATACGTAAGCGCGGCCCCTACCCCGATTCCTGTGAGTAACAAACGGCTAGCTCTCATTTGAACACCTCTTCCACTTGGATGCGAAAACGTTCCCAGGGGTGGGCGAAAAGAATTGAACAGCGACGGCATCCCGAACGGTCGATTCGGGCATCTCTTTTAATAAGACGCGTCCTTCTCTGGTTACAGCGGGCAGCTCTCAGGGCCAAAAGAGAGCTGCCCTTGCCGCATTTAAGGGTCTTTCCTCGGCGGTCCATCCGAAGGCGCACCATCGAATCGCGACCATAACCGCCCGGTCCTCCATTATGCTGCAGATGGAGGTATGAACTTGTGTTGAAACCGGTCCCGGTTGCGTGTCTGCTCCTCCTGTCGACCGCAGGTTGGGGGCAATCCGCGACGCCTGCCTCAACCCAAGAGCCAACCCCAGACATGCAACCCGTAACGACGCTCAAAGTCACCACACGAGTAGTCGAGATCTCCGCCGTAGTAAAAAACAAGAGCGGCGAACCCGAGGGCGGCCTCACCAAAGATGACTTCATCCTCAAGCAGGACGGCAATCCACAACCTATCCGCTACTTTTCGCAAGGCTCCGATCTCCCCCTCACCTTGGCCCTGATGGTCGACACCAGCGGAAGCCAGCGCACCTTCATCAACGACGAAGCGCTCGCGAGTGAGGTCTTCTTCGAGACCATGATGGGCCGCAAGCAGGACCGCGCCATGCTCGTACAGTTCGACGTCTCCGTCCAGCAACTCCAGGGCATGACCAACTCTCCCAACCTGCTGCATCTGGCACTGACGCGCCTCAGCTCCCACGCCTCCGCAGCTAACGGGACCCTGTTGAACGACGCCGTCTACGCCGTCGCGAAAAATGTTCTAGCCAAAGAGACCGGTCGTAAGGCAATGGTGATTCTCACCGATGGCGGCGACAACGGAAGTCGCAGCTCGCTCGCCGACGCAATCGAACAGGTACAGCGCGGAGACGTCCAGGTCTACTCAATCCTCTACAGCCTGCGCAACGAAGCCGCCAAATTCGGAGTCGGTCCTGGCGGTGTCGGTGCAGGAACTCCGGATCCGGGAATGAAGATCTTGCGGGACCTCTCGGATGCGACCGGCGGCCGCGTATTTACGGTCTCGCCGACACTCAGTCTGCGCGAGATCTATGCACAGATCGGCCAGGACCTCCGGCTGCAGTATGCCCTTGGCTACACGCCACCCGCGGACATGCAACCGAACAGTTATCACAAGCTGGAGTTGAAGGCGAAGAACAGCAAGCTAACGGTCCAAGCACGCAAAGGCTTCTTCGCGCCGCCTTGAACCGACGGGCCCGGAAGATTCAGGGCCGACTGAGAACTACATAAACTATGCGGACGAACATCACTTACAAACGCCTGATCGGCGTCTCCCCGCCGAACGCCAACTCAACAACGAAGGCTTCATGGCCATGGCCCCCGCACCCACCGTCGACGGTCTCCGCAAACAACACGCCGAAACCAAAATCCTCTACGACACAACCGGGTCCGCCCTGGACGCTCTCAACTAGTGTCCTGAGTCGACAATCGCACTTAGAATGTGTCGTCCGAAGCGCAACTAGTACTTCTGCCAATGGCGGAGGGCCAGACAACGCAGGTACTCTCGGCATATTGGAATGTGTCCAGTCCAATTTTACTATCGACATTTCGAATCGCAGCTATCCGGCGAAGGAATGCGAGAGGCTCTTTGAATGTGGATCCTACGTATAGCCACGGCCCGGCCCTTACGCCGCAGAGTCTTGAGGCTCACTCACATATTCTGTGCTTCCAATTCGCCACGGCCCGGCAAATGGAGGACCTGCGCGATCGCACTCCCACTTGCAATGCTTGTCTCGATCTCCTTCGCGCAAGAAACAAGCAGTACCGCGAATCAACCCGCACCGCCTCCGGTAAACACGCAACTTCCAGTCAATTGGCTCTATGGGGCCTACATCCCAAAGGACGTTCCTATCGTCGCGTTAAATGGACAGGAGCGTTTCAAGCTCTATATTCGCCAGACCTACACGACGCCCGGCATCTATATCAAGACCGGATTCTTTGCTATGCACGATCAAATAGAGAATTCGCCTGAAGCATGGGGAGATGGGTTCTCCGGCTTCGTCAAACGCGTGGGCTCCAATCAAGCTGCGAACATTATTCAGAACTCCTTCACCTCGCTCGGCCAGGGAATCGTCGGATGGGAGCCGCGCTACGACCGTTGCCGCTGCACGGGAGCGTGGCCGCGCTTCCGTCACGCCTTCATTCGAAACTTCATAACGTATGACCACAGCGAGCAATCCAGACGGCCAAACATCATGCCTTTCGCGGCGGCGTTTGGTGCAGGAGCAATCGCTGCAACCTGGAATCCGGACAATCCCGTGATTACCGTCAAGGGATATCAGAGCGTAATCACCCAGGCGTGGGTGGGAGTCGTCACCAACAGCATCGGTGAATTTGCACCTGACATAAAGAAGAAATTAACCAGGCATAAAGATTGAACCTTGTCTGAAGCACCCTCCGCCCCGTTTATCCATCACTCCCCCTGAAGCCATGGAAAAGCCGATGGTCTAGAATCAACTCGTCCCTGCACCTCGGAGCGCAAGATGAGCCGAGCCCTTATTATCGGAAGTCATACCCCGGTCAGCCGCGAGATCGGCGGAGCACTCACCGCCGCCAACTTGCCCATGGAGTATTCGGCCGGCCCCGCCGATGCCCTGAAGCGCTTGCGTGCCCGGCCGTTCGACGTCGTCATCACCAGCGCCGATTCCGATATCGATGAAAACCTCGCGCTGCTCGAAGAGATGCGTTCCATCAGGCCCGACGTGAAGTGCATCGTCCTGGCTCAAAACAGCACGCCAGACAAGGTCATCGCCGCCCTTCGCGCCCGGGTCTTCGCCTGTTTCACCCCTCCCTTCGATCCCAACGAGATCGCGACCCTGGCCTCCAGCGCGGCCTCCGACAACCACTCGCGAGAAGACATCCAAATCATGTCGGCCAGGCCCGGTTGGGTCTCTATCCGCGCCAACTGCCGCCTCATCACGGCCGAGCGCCTTCTTTCCTTTGCCAGGGAGCTCAGCGCTCAACTGCCCAATGACGCGAAACAGGAGATCATCCAGGCGTTTCGGGAGATCCTGATGAACGCCATGGAACACGGAGCGAAATTCAATCCCGAACAAGTCGTCGAAGTGAACGCGATTCGCACCGCCCGCTCGATGGTCTTCCGGGTCCGTGATCCTGGCCCTGGCTTCCGCAAGGAATCGCTCACCCACGCGGCCGTTGCAAATACTCCTGCCGATCCCACGGCCCATATCATGCTGCGCAGGGAACAGGGAATGCGCGCCGGGGGCTACGGCCTCCTTCTCGCAAGCGGCACCGTCGACGAGTTGATCTATAACGAAACCGGCAACGAAGCCATCCTCATCAAATACCTGGACAAAACCTAAGACGCCACCAAGACCTGAAGGCTCCGGGCCTCTTCGGGCCCCGCGTCCCTTTGAGGGTTCTCATTCAGGTCTGCGCCACATGCGCTCCCTTTAAGCGGTTCAACCCTGAACTTGCCTATAACCCGTTAATGAAATGGTCCGCCGCTTGATCTCCACCGTGAAGTGAGTGATCTTTTGGCAGGTTCAAGGAGGATCATCGACATGCAGATTCGTTCGGTTGGCATTGACCTTGGCAAGACAACCTTTCACCTCGTAGCCCTGAGCGCAGCAGGCAAGGTGCTGTTTCGGAAGAAGTTCACCCAGAAGCAGCTCATCACCTTTACAGCGAACATGCAGATTTCATTGATCGGGATGGAGGCCTGTTCGGGGGGCCACTTCCTCGGCCGGGTTCTGAGACAACAAGGCCACAACGTGAAGCTGATTCCGGCCCAGTTCGTGAAGCCGTTTGTGAAGTCCAACAAGAACGACTTCCTCGATGCGGAAGCGATTGCCGAAGCTGTCGACCGACAGAACATGCGCTTCGTCCCGATC
>DATHQG010000392.1:0-9025 GCA_035483075.1 Edaphobacter sp.
GCTCCGTCTGGACCAGCAACAAACCACAGACCTTCAAGTCCCCGCCCGACGAGATCATCGAGGCCCTCACCGCCAGTCGCATCGACCGCGTCCATCGCGTCGGCAAAACCATCGTCGTCGACCTGACTCGCAATAAGAAGGCCACCCAGTTCCTCATTCATCTCGGCATGACAGGCCGCCTGCTCGTCTCAACCCCCGATACGCCGGTTCCCGCACATACCCATGCCATCCTCACCCTCAGCAGCGGCAAAGAGCTTCGCTTCATCGACGCTCGCCGCTTCGGCCGTCTCTCCGTCGTTGCACCGGACACAAAGTACAAAGGCCCCGGCGCGGAGCCTCTTACCGTTCCACTTGAAGACTTCGTCGCACTCTTTCGCAACCGCAAGACTCCCATCAAGGCCGCGCTGCTCAACCAATCGCTGTTGCATGGCGTCGGCAATATCTACGCCGATGAGGCGCTCTTCCACGCGGGCATCCGCCCAACTCGCCACGCGGGACGACTCACCCGCGCCGAACTTACCCGCCTCCGCGCCGCATTGATCAAGGTCCTTAGTGAAGCCATCAGACTGGGTGGCTCCTCGGTCTCCGACTATGTGGACGCGGACGGCGTTGCTGGCTTCTTCCAGCTACATCACCATGTCTATTCGCGCACAGGCCAACCTTGCCGCGTGTGTGGCGCTCCCATCAAGCGCATCGTGATTGGTGGCCGCAGCACCCACTATTGCCCCACCTGCCAAAAGTAATCGCTAGCTTCTGCTTGCCGCCGCCTGCTCCGCCGAAACCGCTGCTCCGATCACTCTTACCTCCGGGGTGTCCTCGACGATCTCCAGCGAATAGCCCTGTAGCGGACTCATCTTCACCATCTGGTGCAGATAGTCCTTCAGCATCGGCAGATCGAGAAACCGGGCATTGGGGCCAGTCAAAAAGATCTTGCCTGGACCGGCCATGTGGATCGTTGTCGCCGATGCTGCTGCCAAGGCCTTATGCCAGAGCCGCTTGAACTCCAGGCATCGGGCATCGCCGTTTTTCGCTGCTTCGAAGACCTCGTCCGGCTCCATGTCCAGGAACCGCAGCCGCATCGAGCGGTGCCCCATAATCCCTTCCATGTGGCCCCGCCCGCCGCACCCGCAGAAGCGTTCTTTGTCGTCGAGCGAAACTACCGTATGGCCGCCCTCCCATACACCAGGAGCAAACGGGTAACGCCCGTACCCAATCCCCATGCCCAGCGTCCACACGCGGATCATGCTGTCGAGCTTTCCATGCGCCGAAGCCAGCCCGGCAGCCATCCCGTCGGCGTCGTTCAACGCCGTCACCGGCGCCTCGATCCCATGGGTGCGAAGCTGCGCCGCCACCAGCTCCACAATCCTCGCGCCCTTCAACTGCGGCAGGTTGGGGGACTCTTCTACCACGCCATTCTTGACCAGGCCCGGCAGGGCCACGCCAACCGCCGTCAGGTCTTTTTCTCCGTTGGCCGCCAACACAATCTGCTTGCAGATCGTCTCCACCACAGCGTCGGTGTGCATCTCCACCAGCGCATCATCGTCATCGTGGTCTTCAGGAAAACTACGCACCGCGCCGACCAGCTTGTGGTCCACAACCAGCCCAGCCGATATCCGCTCCGATAATGTGACCCCAATCGTCTTTGCCATGGCCCTTACCGTTCCCTGCCCACTCTTTACAAGGTGCCCGCGTTTTATTCGAACTTGCTCAATCGGTTCAATCCGTTGAAAGCGGCAACTTTATAACATTCCGCGAGCGTTGGGTAGTTAAAGACAGTCTCGACAAAATAATCCAGCTTTCCGCCCAGCGCCATGACTGCCTGGCCGATGTGCAGCAGCTCACTGGCGCCCTCTCCGATGATATGCACGCCGAGGATCGCATGGGTCATCCTGTGGAAGATGATCTTCAACCGTCCTGTCGTGTCGCCGCGAATCTGCCCGCGCGCAATCTCGCGATAGTACGCCACACCGACCTCGTAGGGTACGTCCTCTTCGGTGAGCTGCTCCTCGGTCTTTCCGATAAAGCTGATCTCCGGGATCGTATAGATCCCATACGGATACAGCCCAGGGTTGGACAGGACGTTTTCATCACCAAACGCCCTGGCCGCAGCCACGCGCCCCTGCTCCATCGACACCGAAGCAAGCGAGGGAAATCCGATCACATCGCCCACGGCAAAGATCGTCGGCACCTTCGTCCGGAAGTCCTTGTCCACCGGAATACGACCGCGCCCATCGGCGCTGACCCCTACCGCCGCAAGGTTCAGGTCGTCCACGTTCCCTTGACGTCCGACCGCATAGAGCAGAGCGTCCCCCTGGACCTTCTTTTTGCTTTCAAGATTGGCCACGACGGTCCCGTCCGGCATCTCTTCGACCGACTCGACCTCCTCGTTCAGCCGCATGGTCACACGAGAGTCGCGCAGGTGGTAGCTCAGCGCCTCGACGATCTCCTGGTCGGCAAACTCCAGCAGCCGCGGCCTGCGCTCGATCAGCGTCACCCGCACTCCGAGCGCCGAAAACATGCACGTGTACTCGACGCCGATGACACCGCCGCCTACGATGATCATCGTCTTCGGCAGGTTCACCAGCTCCAGTACCAGGTCGCTGTTGATAATGCTGCGTCCGTTGATCGGCACCTTCGGCGAGGACGCCGGCTTAGTCCCCGTACCGATCAAAATATTCCTGGCCTCATACACGGACGAACCGCGCGAGTTCGTCACCTTCACATGGTTCGCATCTTCAAAGCTCCCCACGCCGACCAGTATCTCGATGTTGTTGCGCGAGAGCTGCGCCTCGGTGACGTCGATCTCGGTCTTGATCACGTGCTGCACCCGGAACGCCAGGTCCGCCATCGTGATTCGCTCCTTCACCCGGTAGTTCATCCCGTAGATGGACTTGTAGTTGTACCCAGAGAGATGCAGCACCGCCTCGCGCATCGTCTTCGAAGGAATGGTGCCGGTACTGATGCAAGCGCCCCCCACCACCTCGCGCATCTCCACCAGCGCGACCTTCTTTCCAAGCTTGGACGCATAGATCGCGGCCCGCTGCCCGGCCGGCCCGGATCCAATGACAATCAGATCGTAAACGCTACTCATAGTGGCACGTACTCAGGTGCATCGACTCCGACGGTGCGGCCGGGTCCAGTCTGGTTATCGGCCCCAACGCGACAGTCGGTAAAGGCCAGGCTCTTGATTTTATACGCATTTGCCTCGCTGTTTTGAAACTACCACACCGGCGTTAAACACCTCTACTCCCCGTCTGGCGTCATACACTTGAACCACCGTGCTCCGTTACGCCATCACCAACCGCGCTCTGTACTCTGGCGACGAACCGCAGCAGCAGGCCGCGCTCCTCCGCCAGACTTCCCGCTGGGCGGCCGATGGCATCGACTTCATCCAGCTGCGTGAAAAAGACCTCCCTGCCGCGACCCTCGCGGACCTCGCGCGCGCGGTCCTTGGGGCAATCGCGCAAACCACCGGCCCCACAAAGCTGCTGATCAACTCGCGTCCCGACATCGCCATCGCGACCGGCGCCCATGGCGTGCATCTCACCGCAACCGCTGGCGAGCGGACCGCCATCCAGATCCGCGAACTTTACGCCGACGCCAGTCTCCCCGTACCTTTCATCACCGTCTCGTGCCACAGCGTCGAAGAGGTGCGGCGCGCCCGCGACAATCGCGCCGACGCGATACTCTTTGCACCCGTCTTCGAAAAAACAATTGCCGGTCACGAAGTCGTCCCGGGTCAAGGCCTCGACAAGCTCAGGGACGCCTGCAGCGTCGCCTCTCCCGTCCCAGTTTACGCGTTGGGCGGAGTCACCCTTGAGAACGCCGCCTCCTGCCTCGAAGCCGGGGCCGTGGGGATCGCGGGTATCCGTCTCTTCCACGAGAGTTAGAAGGTCGTACTGACCGTCAGCCGGAACGTTTTACGCGGCTCCCGCAGAATGTAGTCGGCACCATAGAACTGCAACGCCTGCGCGTAGCTGAACTGTCCTGCTCCAGAGGTCGGGAAGTAGCCCTTGAAGGTGTTCACGTTGTCCGGCCCGGAGTTCGGGACCGCCAACTTCTGCGGAACGTCCTCATAGAGCCGCAGCGAGTTGTACGCATAGTAGATGCGGAACGGTGCGTTGACGATGGGAAGGATCACCTGCAGCTCAGCGCCGTTCGACATGCGCGGCTGGTAGTTGGTGCCAGGAACGATCGCCAGCAAATCCGGGAACTTAACCGAACTGCCGCCAAAACAGGCGCCATTGACGAGCGTTGGGCACCCATACGACGCACCGCTGATCAGAGACTGCCCGGCCGTGCTCTGCCGCAACTGGCCTGGCTCAAGGTCCATGTTCATCCCGAAGTCGGTGAAGAACGCGAATGTCACCTGGTTCACGATCGGGATGCGGTATTCCAGATTGGCGGTGAACTGGGTGTCGCCACCAATCGAAACCATCCGGTAGATCGGCAGCGGAATCACGACGTTGCCCAGTGCAGGGTTGGCCGGATTAAGCGGAACCGATGTCCCGTCCGGGTTCGTCAGAGTAAATTCAACCTTATTCGGAATGAAGACGTATGGTCCGACCGACCGTGTATCGAATCCGCGAAGGTCCTGTTCGCCACCGCTGTAGAAACGGTGCGTCGGCGGCGCCACTTCGCCCCCGAAGCCCGTGATGTTAGCCAGCTGGAGCCGGTAGCCCAGCACATTGTGGCCCTCGCGATTGACCTTGAGCCCCTTCATCGGGAAGAACTGGCGATAGCTGGCAATTGGTGCGACGTACTTTACATTGCCGCCGACACCGGCTATCTGGACTCCAACGTTGAAGTCCTTGCCGTGATGTGGCCCGACCGGGCGATCCAGGCTGGAGAACGTAAAGCTGGGCGTGACCACCGACGTAATGATTCCGGTCAACTGGTTCTGTCCCGCGACCCCGGACCGGAACGCAAGCGACTGGAAGACATTGGTCGTGTTCTGGTTGAACGTCGTCACGGTGGACCGCGACAACGAGTAGGCCAGACCGAGACGTGTCACGCCGGTCTTGGCAAAAAGATGCCGCAGCGGTTCGCTGGCCGTCAGCGTCAATCCGGTAGTCGACGTGTTGTAATTTGTCAGCAACGACTGCTGCGCCGCCGACAGGTTTCCGGTCGCCCCGGTCGTCGATTGGCTCTTCGAGGGATTGAAGTCGTACTTGGTGGCAAACACCTGCGCCCCGACCGAAATCGGCTTGTCGCGCAGATACGGCTCTGTAAACCCGAAGCTGATCGTGCGCGAAAGGTCGCCAATGTTCGCCTGCACCGACAGCGTCTCGCCCAGACCAAGGAAGTTATTGGTCTCGTAGTTCAACCCGATGAAGGTCCCCGACAAACCGCTGATTCCGCCGTTCAACCCGATCGAGTTCTTGCCCTTTTCCTTCAGCTTCAGCAGCAGGTCGACCGTTCCGTCGTCTGAATTCTGACGGCTCTCGGAGTCCTGGTCGGCCTTCAACGTCTCGAAGTAGTTCAGCTGGTTCAACCGCAGGATCGACAGCTCCCAGAGCTGACTGTTATAGATCGCACCTTCTTCCAGCAGCAGCTCGCGCCGGATCACCTTGTCGCGCGTGATCGTATTTCCCGTGAACTCGATCCGGGCGACGTAATAGGGTTTGCCTTCATCGATGTCGATGTCCAGATAAATCAGCTTCTTCGCCTCATCGATCCGCGGCACCGGGTTCGCGACCATGTTGATATATCCCAGCGAACCATACGACTTGCGCAGCTGGTCAAGTCCCTTGCTGAACATGGTCGCGTTGAAGTATTCGCCGTCCTTCTGCGCGAACTGCGCCCGCAGTGCCCGCGTATTCGGGGCGTTCTTGTTCCCGGAAAAGGTAATGCCACCCAGCTTGTAGCGTTCACCCTCTTCGACCGGCATCAGGATATCGATTCGTTTGCCATTGGAAGGATGCAGCGTGAACGGATTCAACCCGCCGGCATCGCGAACGTGAGTCGTCGGCTCGCTCGTCTGGGCGTGGAAGTAACCCCGGTCGCGGTACGCCTGGCGAACGCGCTCCGTGTCCTCATCCAGCTTGCTTGCGTCGAAGGTGCGTGCAAACAGGTTCTCCAGAATGATCGAGTGCGGTATGCCGATCGGCTTCAAGTTCTTCATCGCCGAGCGCAGCGTGCGGTCGCTCAGGCTGGTGTTGCCCTGGAACGCGATCTTGCCCACCTTCACGGTCGGCCCTTCCTTGATATTGAACGTGATCGATACAGAGGCCGGCGGGATCTTCTTGATCTCGGGCGTGACCGTCGCGAACTGGTGTCCGTGCTCGGCAAGCAGGTCCTTCAGCACCACCACGGCGCGCGCGATCTTGGTCGGGTCATACTGACTCTCTACCGAGACCGGGACCTTTGCCTTCTTGTAGCGATCGAGAACGTCCGACAGCGTGACTGCATTGAGCCCTTTGTAGTTGATCTCGCGAATGGTCGGCTTCTCGCGCACATAAATCACCAGTTGCACGCATTTGGGCGTGTCGACCCGTTCAATCTGGATGTCTTCAAAGTATCCGGTGTTCCAAAGCGAGTTGAAGTCCCGTTCCACCACCTGCGGGTCATACAGATCGTTCTGACGACTGAACAGCCGCGCCAGCACTGACTCCTTGGGGATTCGCCGATTACCGATAACCTGTGGCTGACAAAGAGTTTCGACGCCCTGCGACGATACCGACGCACTCGATGTGCTCGCTACCTGGGCAGGAAGGGTCGAGGCCGCTACCATCACGATGGCGAAAACGAACGCGGCATGAGCAATGCGGGAGCGGCTGGAGCGCGTGCACACAGGTTTGGCCTTGCATTTCAGGGAGCTTCCGCTCTCTCGATTCACGGTAAAGATACGCACACCCTCACTGCTCTAAAAATGACGCTCCGCCAGCACATCAAGCGAAGTTCTGATTATATGGGAGCGGCCAGCCGTTAGCGAGTTCGCCCCTTGGTTCAGGTCAAACCGACACGCGTCTAACCCGCCTAAATTCAGCTTCGTTCTCTTTTTGACGAAGGACCCGGAGAAAAGGACCGGCCATCTCAGCTCTCCAACTCCGTTGTGATCCTGAACTCCTGCGCCGATCGGTCCCACCGCACCGTCAGCACATTGGGTTGGCAACACACCTGGCAGTCTTCTACATATTGTTGCTTCGACCCCGCAGACTCATCCACTGAGGTCTCTATCCACTCCCCGCACCCCGCGCACTGAAACCTCGCCGAATGCATCGCCAACCTCCGTCTCTCCACTATGCAAGCGACACGACCCGGCCATGCCCCAGCACCTCGCCAAACACCTCGCTGTTCACATTGCCTCCGGTCAACACCATCGCCACGAGCTTGCCTCCAGTCGCACGGTCCTTCAGCAGCGCAGCCAGCCCGATCGCGCCCGCTCCCTCCGCCACGTTGTGCGTGTCCGCGAAGCAGGCCCGCATTGCGTCCTTCACCTCATCATCATCGACCATCACGACGCGATCCACTCCGACCTTGATGATCTTCACAGCCGCTGCGTCCGGCAGCCGGCAAGCCACACCGTCCGCAATCTCTGTCAGCGTCTCATGCTCGACCACCTCTCCGGCAGCCAACGACAGCGCGTAGGCCGGAGCATGGCTCGACACCACTCCCACCACCTTCGTTGCCAACCCCAGTGCATTGCGCGCGGCGATCGTCCCGCAGACGCCAGAGCCCATTCCGATCGGCACATAGATCGTCTCCAGCGCTCGGCACGCGGTAAACAGCTCCAATGCATAGGTCGCCACGCCGGTCACCAGCCGCAGGTCGAAGCTCGGCACCCGATGCCACCCGTTCTCTTGCTCCAGACGCTCCGCATGTTCACTCGCCGCCTGAAAATCCTCGCCAAACTCCACCAGCTCTGCGCCCAGCGCCCGCATCGCGCGGTTTTTCTCTGCGCTGTTGCCAAACGGCACCACGATCACCAAGCGAATTCCATGCTGCGCCGCGGCAAACGCCAGCGACTGCCCATGGTTCCCGCGTGTGGCCGAGACGACCGTCTTGACCTGTGGTCGCTCCCGCCGCAGCCAATCCATATAGACCAGTCCTCCGCGGACCTTGAACGCGCCCACCGGCGTATGGTTCTCATGCTTCAGCCAGACCTCGGCACCGGCCCGGACATTCAGCAGCGGCCAGCTGTACTGCGGCGTCGCCGGCATCGTTCTATAGATCAGCCGCGCAGCACTCTCAATCTCACTCAAGCCAGGCAGCAATGTGTTCATTCCATCTCCCTCGTCCCGAATTGCCACCAGACCTGTCGTTAAGTTCTGCAGACCTTCCGCACCTCAACCAGAGTCGAATAAAACGTGGCCCCGCCGCCGATATCGGTGAGCGTCTCCGACGTAAGAGCATTGACGTTGCCCCCGCCAGCCGACAACTTGTTCCAATTCAGCCGCGCCGCCACGACCCCCGCGCCCACTTGCCCGTTCACCAGCGCCTTCAGCGCAATGCTCCCTCGCCCATTGAACACCTCGACCTCATCACCGCTCACAATTCCACGCGCCACAGCGTCCGTTCCATGCATCTCAAGCACGCCCGCCGTCCGGGCCTCCATCCGCTGATGTGCCGGAAGGTTCGCGAATGTCGAGTTCATATAGTTGTCCGCTTTCCGCGGGAGAAACTCGAGAGGATACGCCCCCTCCTCCGCATGCGCTCGCGACTCCTTCGGCGCGTTGAACACTGGAACCGGCAGCAGCTCGCCCCGTCCGCTCGGCGTCCGGAACCACTCCGCCGTACTGAAGGGCAACACGTTACCGTCTGCATCCACCGGCAAATTCAGCGGAACGTGTCCCTCTCGCTCCAGCCGCTCCCGCGTGATCCCTGCAAACCACGGGTGGTCCGTCTCGAGCGCCTGGTCGATCAGCGCGTCCTCGCGATCGTCAAAGCACGCCTCCTCAAACCCCATCCGCCGCCCCAATTCACCGAACAGAGCCACATTGCTCTTCGCTTCGCCCAATGGCGCAATCGCCCGCTCGTTCACCTGCGCGAACAGATGCCCGTAGGCCCCCTGCACGTCCTTCAC